>JBBQHX010000063.1:0-15577 GCA_038324385.1 Gemmatimonadales bacterium
GTCATCCCGCAGGAGCGCCGTAAGGCGCGAGTGTCGGGATGGGCTGTCCCTCGCCTATAGCTGGCCAATGAGCAGTGAAAGCCCGTCCCGACACTCGGTCGCTCCGCTCCCTCCTGCGGGATGACAGAGCTGTCTTCTGTCTTCTGTCTTCTGCAGTCCCCATAGCCCAACGCCCAAAACTTTGCCGCTTACAGCTTTCCCTTCGTCCTGATCAGGACAACGCCGTTGGCCGCGCGATCTCCATATCGCGCACGGGCCGTCTCGCCCTTCAGTACTTCGACACTGGCGATCGATTCGCGGGGGATGCGGGAGATATCGGTGCCAACTCCGAGGATCACGCCGTCGACGACATAGAGCGGATCACGCGCGGTGCTCTCGCTGGTCACGCGGCCGGCCGAGTCGCGATGAGTGACCCACGGCGCGTCGCCCTGCGCCCCACTACTGGCGCGAGACCGCCGGATCTGCACGGCACCGCCGGCGCTGTCCGCGACGATTGGCGTGCGAAGCACCACCCGTCGCTCCGGCGTCCGCCCCCTCATCTGTTCCTGCGCGCTCGCAGCGCTTCGGACGTTCACCTGTGGCACCCGGCCATCCTCGAGGACGACGCTGATGACGCCGCCCGCCGCGCCTTCACCGTAGATCCGGGCGGCTGCCGCTCCCTTCAGTACCTCGATCGTCGCGATGTTCGCGGCATCGATGTCATTGAGCGACCCGGCTTCGGACTTCGCCTGCACGCTCAGCACGCGGCTCGCGGTGTCGAGGAAGATGAAGATCGGGTCGCCTGCCGCGCCGCGTGCGGCGGCGGCGGCGACTAATACCCTGAGATCGTCGTTCGTCGTGCCCGATCGTATGAACATCGTGCTGTCGGTCCCCGGGCCTGACGCGAGCGCCGCCGCCGAGACGCGGTTCTCAGGCTCGAGCGGGGAGGGGCGCGGCGTCTCGCACGCCACGGCAACGAGGAGGAGCGCGGGCACCGCGGAGCCGATCGTGAGTGCGGTGCGGAAACGCGGACGGGGCGTGGTCATGGCGCGAATTCTCCGTTCGAGAGTGGTGGGTCGGTCGGCCATCGCGGCCAACGGCAGGGTCGTCAGGCGCGGCGCGCGGGCGCCCACGGCGAGCAGTAGCGCGCCATAGCGGCGCACGTCGGGATGGTGGCGCAGGACGCGCGCATCGCAGTCGAGTTCGACCGCGAGTCGCAGGCGGCGAAGCTGCCAGTGCAGCACGACATTCCACGGCACCAGCGCCACCGCCAGCGCGCCGCCGAGGAGCAGCCAGGGATCGCGACCGCGCACATGCTCCCGCTCGTGCGCGACCATCAGCCGCACGAGGTCGGGGTCGGCGTCGATCGCCCACCGGGGGAGCACGATCGCGCCGCGATCCAGCCCCGCCACCGCCGGCCCCACATCCTCGGCGACGAGCACCGGCTCGCCCTGCACGGTCGCGCGTGGCCATCGGCGCCTGACGCGGTGCAGGCGGGTCGCGAGCAGCGCAAGGCGCAGCAGCGCGAGCGCCGCACCCGCACCCCAGAGCGCTATCAGCACGCCGTTCCAGCGGGCAGCGCCGCTCGGGAGCGCGGGGGCCATCGCCGCGGCCGCCCCGATCAGCGCCCGGGCCCGCGCCACGGCCGCGTCGAGCGGGGCGACGGCGGGCGCCGCGGCGGGAACGAAGGCGCGCGGGGTGGCGATGAGCTCCACGCGCGCTGCCCGCGGCGTCTCACGGAGCAGCGCCGCGGCAGGGAGCGCCATCGAAAACGAGACCGCCGCGACCCACGCCCACCGTCCGCCGAGTCCGGCCCAGCGCAGTGCGCGTTCGGCCAGGAGCGCTGCGCCCGCTGCCAGGGTGGCGACGACGACGGCATAAAGCATCCAGGCGGCGATCATCGCTCCTCTCCCGGTTCGTCGGACTCCGCCAGCCGCTCGTCGAGCAGTCGGCGGAGTCGCTCGAGCTCGTCGCGTGAGAGCCCCCGCTCGTCCACCAGTTGCGTCAGGAGCAGTTCGGGCTGACCGAGGAAGAGGGTGCCGAGCATCCGGTCCAGCGCGCTGGCGCCCGCCTGCTCACGGTCCACCAGGGGGAGGTAGCGGTACGCCTTCCCCTCCTCCGTGTGGCCGACGTACCCCTTCTCCTCCAGCGTCCGCAGCACCGTCAGGACGGTCGTGTACGCGAGTTCGTCAGCGATCGCCTCGCGCACCTCGGCCACCGTCGAGGGGCCTCGGGTCCAGAGGACGGTCATCATGTCCAGCTCGCGTTCGGTAAAGCTGATCCGCACCGGCGCCTCCAACTAGATGTCTAGTCAAAGACTACGACCGACAGCGCCCCCTGTCAACTAGTTTTTTAGTTACAGACCGTGGCGCCCGTCTTCACGGCGCCCGCAGCGGCTTGCCAGCAGGGGCGCGTCGAGCGTCGGCGTCGAGGCCGAGGTCGACCCCCCCAGGCCGCCAGCACCTCGTCAACGGAGCCGGCATCGCCGGGGAGAAAGACCTTCCCGCTCGTGTCGGCCACCGCGTTGCCGTGCGGCACGCGCAGGGTGTGGGTGATGTCGCGCAGGGGCGATGAGAGTGAGAATGGCGCCGACGAGCACGGACGCCACGGTCGCGACGAGGGTCATGGACTGCGCGAGGAGGACGACGGCCGTGTGCCCGATCGGGGGAGTTGGACGTCAGCGAGGGATGACGCGCGTCACACGCGCCCGGCCGCACGGGCCCGTACCGTAGCACGACGCGTGCAGCACCGCTTCCCTCTGGCGATCCGCGGGGTGCGACCCCGGCTCCTCCAACCGAGTTTGCAGATGCGACATCTTGCCCTAATTGCCGCCGCGGCGTCACTGCTCACCGCGAGCGCGGCCCCGCTCGCGGCGCAGGGCGGGCGGCCGATCGCGATCGGAATCTCGGGGGGCGTGAATCTCCCGCAGACGGAGTACGCCGACGGTGCGGCCACCGGACTGGTCGTCAGCGGCTATGCGGCGGCCGGGCTCGGCGAGCGGCTCGCGCTCCGGGGCGAGCTGTTCTGGAGCCGGAGCGACATCGATGCGCCGCTCGTGCGGCAGGTCGGCGGCACGACGCTCCCCGACGGCTTCAGCGACGTCTCCGGGCAGGTCGATCTGGTGGGTGGGATCGCCAGCGTGGTGCTCAACCTCGGCGTGGGCCCCTTGCAACCGTACGTGATCGGCGGCGTGGGCTACTACAATCGCCGGGTCGCCCAGGACATCGAGGGAACGATCGAGGATTTCCGCAGCCTCGAGCAGGACGACCGGCAAATTGGCTACAGCGGCGGCGTGGGGGTGCGGTTCCCGCTGCTGGTCTTTCGTGGCTACGTCGAGGCACGGTATCACAGCGTCGACACGCCCGGCTCGCCGACGCGATTCGTTCCAGTGACGATCGGGCTGTCATTCTGATAGCTATGGGCTGTGGGCTGTGGGCTGTGGGCTGTGGGCTGTGGGCTGTGGGCTGTGGGCTATGGGCTGTGGGCTGTGGGCTGTGGGCTATGGGCGTGCGCTCCCAACCCATAACCCGTGACCAACCCTCAGTGGTCGCGGCCGCGGCCAGTGCGGGCCTGGAGTTCGTCGATCCGCTTCGACGCCTCGGCCTTCGACAGGTTATCGTCGACCGTTTCCCCTGCTTCCTGGCCGAGCGTCCGGAGGTATGATGCCTGAGGCCCGGTCATGCTCTCGTCGCCGGTGACCCACTCGTCGGGGTCCTTGCGGGCATCGTCGGGGGAGCTGCTCCCCTGGATCTGGTCGTCGGTACGTTCCGTCATGATGGCGTCCTCCATTGTGTTCGGCATTCCCGGCTACCGCCCTCATTGACGTCGGCGCGGGCGCGACGCTTAATGCAGAACTCATGCCGAATAGACACCGAAGCCTGTACGGCCGGCGGGGATACCTGTCCCGACAGACTCCGCCGGAACCGGTGCAGATCGCCCGGCACCGCGATCCTTGGAGACTCCGTGCACTCTTCTGAGGCGTTCGCTCGCGCCTGTGGTCGCGTCGCACCGGTGATCGGGTTGGAGTCGCTATGACGATCCGCGATTGGCGCGTGTTGCTCGTAATCGGACTCGCAGCTTCGGCGCTCGCTTGTGGAAACGGCGTTCCAGCCGTGCTCACCGACGCGGAGGAAGCCGAAGTCTACCGCCGCATTCTCACGACGATCGCACGCGATCACCCAGGATCGCACGCGAACGTCGTGCATTCGTATCTCGCCGTGGCGCGCGATAGCAACGAGGCGCTCACCACCGAACTCCACACCTTCGAGTACCAACCGTCCACCATGCTCCAGGCGCTGGCGGCGGACGACACCACCGTGGCGTTATGCACCCCCGACGCGCGCGGACAGTGCGGGGTCGCGCGCTATCTCGTGCTCTCGCAACTCACTCGCACCGGCGCGCGTGACGCGATCGTCGTGGCGAGGACCATGGATCGTGCGGTGGCCTCGCGCCCCCGAGCGCTCGTCGTGAGGCTCCGCCACGGCCGCGATGGGTGGGCCATCAGCGACGCGTCAGCAGCCCGGATGTAGTCTGTCGGAGCGACGTTGACAGCGGTCGACGGATTCGGTATCTGTTTGGTGTTGCCTTCTCGCGCCGAACCCGCGCCAGCCGTCTACCCCAACCACTGCCGCCATGACCTCCACCGCCGCTCCCTCGACGCTCGTGATCACGCCCGAACAGTTGTTGCACCACTGGCAGTCCCACCGCGGCCTCACGCGGCGCGTGATCGATGCGTTTCCGGACGACGCGATCATGAACTTCCGCGTCGGCAAGATGCGGCCATTCGCGGAGCTGGTCGCCGAGTTTCTGGGGATGAGCGTCCCGACGGCGCGAGGGCTGGCCACGGGCGAGTGGGTCTCCGACGGCACCACGACGGGTAACGCTCCCAAACCCGCCTCGAAAACGCAGCTCCTCGAACGGTGGGACGCCGACACCGCGGAGCTGGATCGCATCTGGCCGACCATTCCGCCCCACCGGTTTCAGGAGGTCGACACCGCATTCGGGCAGTGGACGATGCCCGGCTTTGCCCTGCTATTCTATGTCATCGACAACGAAATCCACCATCGCGGTCTGGGCTACGTCTACCTCCGTGCGCTGGGCATCGAGCCGCCGCCGTTCTACGACCGCCACTGAGCGGCGTCAGCCACCGAGCGGCAAAACGACAGAGGGGCGATGCGGGGAGTCGTTCTCCGCATCGCCCCTCCGTCGTCCGTGCTTCCCGCCTGCGGACTAGTTCATCGCCGTCCCACTCGGCGTGGCGGCATTGTACAGCCCGTTGAAAACGAGTTTGAACGTGCCGTGCGGCTGCGCGCGGAAGAGCACTTCCGGGCCGAACAGGTACAACTTTCCTCGGCCGACGTCAGCCTCGGCGGCGGCGACGCCACCATCCAGATAGCCCTGGCCCCAGGCCCAGCCGCTGCGCAGCGGCGTGTCCGTGTTGAACCAGGCGATCGGGCGTACCCCGCGTGCGGCGGCGTCTGGCGCGAGGCGGAACACCGGACTGTTGTCGAACATGACGATCGCGCTCGACCCCATGCCTGACGCGACCGGAAGCGTGCTGTCCACCGCGACCTCCAGCAGCGATCCCGGGATGTAATACTGATCGCGGCCGAGTGGACGCAGCCCGTCCGGCGTGCGCTGCATCAGGTGGCTCTCCAGCGGCAGGTCGAGGTGCTGGCCGAGGGCGGTGGAGCTGCCGATCGTCACGACCGTACCGCCGTCCTCGAGGAACCGCTTGATCTGCGGCACCGTCTTGTCGACGGTGACGTTGCCCGTCCATCCGCGGAATTCCGCTGGAATATTCGCGGAATTTCCGCCGCCGCCGCCACCCGAGCCGCTCGGAATCATGCCGTCGACGAAGACGATCGCGTCGTACTTGCCGCGGAGATTGCCGGCGTCCAGTTGCTGCGGATAGATGACCTCGAACGGGAACTCGTACTGCTCGAAGATCCACCGCGTCCATCCCGACGGCATCGACCCTCCATACCGATCGACGAGGGCGATGCGCGCCGGCGTGAGGCGCGTCGCCGCACCAGCCGGACGCGCGTTCACCGTGGCCACGCGGACGCCCATCTCGCGCGCGGCGCGCTCGACGATCGCGTGCGCCTCGCCGCGGGCGGGCACCCAGAGGGCGCCTTCCGCGAAACGACGGTCGCCGGCCTGGATGGCCGTGCCCATGCGATGCACCTCCGTGCCCGCCTTGAGGAGCCGGTTCACGACGACGAACGCATCGTTCTGCGCGGCGTCGAGCACGTAGCCCCCGCTGCCTGACGCGCGTGCGACCGTCGTCGACGGCATCGTGGCGCGGGCGTCGAGCTTCTCCAGCGGCGCCTCGAAGCCGTCGAGGACGCGATCGACCTGCACGCCCATCTGATAGGCGAGCGTCCAGCCGGCGTTATCGTACGGCGCCTTCGGCGGGCCGCCCGGGACCGGGAAGTCGTTCGGGTGATCCTGCGGCTCGAACATGTCGAGCACGTGCGGGCGGAACGCCTGTGCCGTCTTCACGACGAACGAGCCGGCGGGGTAGCGCTTGCCGGCGACGGCGAATCCGCTCGTCGCACGGTGCACGTCGACCCCCGTCTTCTGCAGCGTCTGCATGAACTTGACGGCCGTCGGGAAGTCTCGCTGATCGGCCGGGAGGATGTAGGCGCGCGGATCGCGACGTTCGGGATCGCGCAGCATGCTCATCGCGCGTGCCGGATCGGCGCGGCCGGCGGCGGCGCGGCCGGCCCCTGACGCGGCGTCACCGTTCGCGGACGCTGCACGCATCGAGTCGGTGACCGCGGCGATGATCTTGGGCCATATCGTCCACGAGTCCGCATTGCCGGCCGCGATCGCGTCGCTCCCCATCTTGTAGATGTTGAAGAGGAACTGCTCGCGATGGCGTGAGGCAACGTCGAGCACGGCGCGATTGGCCGTGACCGAGTAGTCGACCGACTGCCGGAAGTGCCACGGGCCCGGCTCCACCGGCTTCGGCAGATCCGCACTGGCGATCTGGCGATTCGGGAGGAACGGAATGGTCGTCGGCGTCGGGCTGCCGATCGTCTCGGTCAGCAGGCCGATCATGTTGTGGAAGTACACCGTCGTACGCAGGCCGCCATTCCACCAGGTGGAGTAGTTGGCGCCCGAGCGCATCGTCACGCCGCCCTTGTCCTCCGTGATGAACCGGTTGTGCATCGCCGCGCCCACGAGGTCGAGCTGCGTGAGGATCAACGGATGGTAGTTGAAGTTCGCCGGGTCACGAAACGGTGGCGCGAACATCACCGTCCCGGCGGGGCCGGTCTGATGATGGTTGTACATGATCTGGGGGTACCACTCGAGGAACAGCTCGCGATTGATGTTCTCGGTCTCGGGCTGCGTCGACATGTAGAAGTCGCGATTGTTGTCGTGCCCGACGTACTTCTGATAGAGCCGCGGTACGCCCGAGATCGTGCGCCGCTGCGGGGTGGACTCGCGCATGTACCAGTCGGAGACGAGCTCCATGCCATCCGGATTGGCGTGCACCGCAAGGATGACGAGATCGTCCAGGAAGCGCTCCGTCTCGGCGTCCTGGCCGCTCACGAGCTGCCAGACCGTCTCGATGAGCTGCTGCGCGCCGAGTACTTCGGTCGCGTGCAGGCCGCCGTCGATCCAGACGATTCCCTTCCCCTCGCGCGCCAGCTCGCGTGCCTGCTCGTCGGTCAATCCCTCGGCGCGCGCAAGGCGAGCGCTGATCGCCTTGTAGCGATCGAGATTGCGGTGATTCTCCGGCGACGTGATGATCGCCATCAGTTGCACGCGCCCTTCGGCCGTGCGGCCAATGGTGTCGAGCACCATGCGATCGGACTCGCCCGCCAGCTTCTCCCAGTAGCGCTGGAACGCCGTGTAGTTCGGTAGCTCGTAGTCGGCGCCAATGTCGTGCCCGAAGTGCTGCTTCGGAGTCGTCAGGCGCTGTTGGGCGGCGACGGGAAGGGGGAGCACGATGCTCGCCGCGGCGAGCACCAGCGCGGCGCGTGTCGCGGTGGCAACGACGCGCGTGGTGGCGACACGCGTGCGGGACGCACGCGCCTCGAGCGCGCTCAGGATGGGCATGAGCAACTTCCTCCAGGGAGACATTCCGCCCACGCGGCGCAGCGCGCGCAGGATTTAAGACTGCGAGTCGAGCCGGGTGAATATGCGGCGTCGACAGCAGCATCGCACCATGCCCCGCGGATGCGGGGCATGGTCGTACTCACCCTACGGAATAAACCCGAACGCCGTTGACGGGTCCGCCGGGCCCGCGGGCCCGGGTGATGCAATCGGAACGAAGTGGGTCGGGCGCGCGTACGCCATGAGGATCGTTCGAAGGTGGGGCTCGTGCCGACCCTCTCGCTGTTCGGCGCCCGATCGTCTTGACGGCCCTCCTCTTTCTGCCCGTGCCATGCCGCGTTCCACTCGCCCGTTCATCCGCATGCTGGTCGCGGCCGCCGGGTTCGTCGCTCCCCTGCCGGCGGCCGCGCAGGTGGTGATGGGCGTCGTGCGCGACCTGCGAACCGCCCGCCCGCTCCCCGACGCCCGGGTGGCGCTGGTGGCCGACAGCGCCGCCCCGCCCGTGGCGGTGATCCAAACCGATTCCGTCGGCCGGTTCGGCTTCGGACTACCGGCGGCGGCGCGGGTGCATCTCGTCGCCACGGCGATCGGCTACGTGTCCGAGCGATCGGCGCCCTTCGTCGTCACCCCGCGGGACACGATTCGCATCGTCTTTGACCTCGGCCGGGACACCACCGTCGCCGAGCCGGCCCGCCCCGCCAACGACGAGCCGCCATCGTTGATCGCCATCGCCGATTCGATCCAGGAGGCGTCGGACGCGACCGACGCCGGCATCGCACTGACCGTCGATGGCTTCGAGATCCGGCGGACGCAGCGCCGCGGCATCTTTCTCGATCAGGAGGCGATCGCCCGCCATGGTGCGACCACGGCCGTCGATCTGCTCCAGGGAACGCGCGTGAGCATCCAGATCGACTACCAGTCGGTGCCGGCGCGGGTGATGACCACCGTGGGCGGCGTGTGCGCGGCGAGCCTCGTGCTCAACGGCTATCCGCTCGATCCGCGCAACGCGCCCGTCGCCCTGCTCTCCAGCGTGCCCGCCTCGGCGCTGCATGGCGTCGAGATCCATGCGCGGGTGCTCGGCGGCGTGCCGCCCGACCTCCTGTTCGCGTCGCAGTTCCGCGGTGCCCGCCCGCCGTGCGCCGTGATCGCGTTCTGGTTTCGCGGGTAGGGCGAGACGGCCGGGAGCCCAATCGTCAGGCGTCGATCGCTCGCTGGGGTTGCGCGGCGGCGGCACGGCGCCATCTTCCCCGCCTAGCGACGCCCCGCGTGATGCAGGCGGGACCCGGCGTCGTCCCTCACACCCTCGCGCCCCGCTCTCGTGCGTCACCTCGCGTTCGGATTCGCCCTGCTGGTGCTGCTCGGCGCGGCTGCTCGTCCGGCCACCGGTCAGACGATTCGCGGCGTGGCGTTTTCGGTCGAGACGCGACAGCCGATGGCCGGTGTCCGCGTGGTGCTCATCGCGGCGCAGCGGGCCGACACGATCGCCGAGACGCGCACCGATGCGCGCGGGGCGTACACGTTCCGGCTCGACAGCGCGGGCTACCTCCGCGTGCGTGCGACGGCGATCGGCCACGGTCCCGTGCTCTCGCCGCCGTTCGGACTGGCTGGCGACGAGGCAATCCAGGTGAACCTCACGCTTTCGCGGGCCGACGTGGTGCTCGACGAGATGAGGATCGTCGGGCAGCGCGGCAGCCTCACCGCGCGCGACGTGCTGACGACGCGCGGCTTCGACGCCCGCGTCACGCAGCGCCGCGGCATGATGCTCGACAGTCTGGCCATTGCCGACCTCGGCGCGCAGACCGTCACCGACCTGCTCTGGGGCGGACGTTACTCGCTGACGATCGAGCGGACGGAGGGCGTGGGCACCGTGGTCTCCAACTTCGGCCGCGGCTGCACGATGAAGCTCGTCCTCGACGGCTTCCCGATGAATCCCGACTTCGACCCGGTCGCGCTACTGACCGGGCTGCCGGTGTCGATGTTGCACGGGATCGAGGTGTATCTGGACCGTGTCGGCGGGATCCCGGCCGAACTGCTGTTCGCCTCGCACTTCGACGAGAACAACCGCCCGCCCTGCGGCGTCGTGTCGATCTGGCGGAAGTCGGGGCGGTGACGGCCGGGCGTCGTCAGGCCGCAGCGGTGGTGTCGACGCCGATCTCGAGCCGTCCCGACTCGACCGATGCCTCGAACGCCTCGACCGCTCGGCGGCACAGCTTCACGCCCTGCTCGCGGCGCAGGATGCCCATCACCTGATCGATCGGCATGCCGGTGCGATACGGCCGATCGGCGGTGAGCGCCTCGACGATGTCGGCGACGGTGAGCACGCGGGCCGCGTCAGGCAGACGATCGCCCGGCACGCGCCAGGGATAGCCGGTGCCATCGATCTTCTCGTGATGCAGCGCCGCCGTGCGGGCGAAGCTCGAGAAGGCGCGCACGCGGGAGAGAATCTCCCAGGTGTGCAGCGGATGGCGCTCCATCGTCTGACGCTCTTCCGGCGCGAGCCCGCCCGGCTTGTCGAGAATCGCGTTCGACACGCCGAGCTTGCCGACATCGTGCAGCAGGCCGGCTCGGCCGAGACGTCTCATCTCGTCGTCAGGCAGACCGAGCGTCTCGCCGATGGCGAGCGCGTACGACGCGACGAGCACCGAATGCCGATGGGTATACGGCGACTTGGCGTCGACGATCGACGCGAACGAGCGTGCCACGCGATCCAGTTCGCCCTCGTCGATGTGGCGCTCATGTCCAGGCGGCTCGAGGGCGAGCAGGCGGTCCATCGCATCGGGGGCGGCCAGGCGGCGCCACCACTCGCGGTCGCCCTTCCAGGTGATGACGCGTGAGGCGAGGGCGGGATCGAACCAGCGGCCGCTCCGCGCGCGCACCATGCGGATCGCCGCGTCGAGCCCCCAGCGTGCGTGATACGATTCGACCGCCTGCGCGAGGTTGGCGATGCGCGCCAGTAGCGGAATCGCCTCGCCGCTCAGCCCCTGCGGGTAGCCCATGCCGCACCAGTGCTCGTCGAGCGAGCGGATCGCCTCGCAACTCTCGGCCGGAAAGCCCAACCCCGCCGCGATCTCGGCGCCGCGATCGCAGCGGATTCCGATCAGGTCACGCGTGACGTTCGACGTGCTCGCGATCCCGAGGAAGTGGCGTACCTTGTCGGCCACCGATCCTCGCGGTGCGACCGTGCGGAACGTCTGGATCGCCAACCCGACGCGCCGGTGCCAGTCGACCAGCTTCATGCGCGGCTTCACGTCCCGATCGTCGCCGCCGAACAGTGCCGCCATGCGGGCCGCGTTGCTCGAACAGCCGGCGTCCTTCAACAGCAGCGCATAGTAGAGCGCGAACCGCGTCGACGCGTCGAGGCCGAGTTCGTCGGCCAGCCGCATCCCGATGAGCGCCGAGCGGACGGTATGTCCTTCGGGCTGCCCCTCGGTCAGGTCGAGCGCGTGCGACATCGCCGCCAGCAGATCGGCCAGCCGCAGCGAGGCGAACGCCGGCGTGGGCGCGACGGCCGACAGCGGGGCGCCGGTCGCGGTGACCAGGGCCGGCGCGGGCGCCGCGCGTCCGCCGTCGACGATCAGCGGGGTGAAGGCGGGCGTCGGGCGGGGGGCACGCGGGGCGCGCGGGGCGGAGCGAGTTCGCGACATGCAGGCAGAGTGCGGAGGGTCCGTCGTAGGACGCGCCGCCGCCGCAAAGGGAACGACGCGCGCCCCTTCCCGCATCGCTTTACCTTTGCCGCCCATGACCACCGCTGCTCCGCTCCCGCTCCCGATCGCCCGGAAGGGCGGCGCGGTGCTCGCGGCGCTCGCGCTCGGGCACCTCGTCAACGACAGCTACACCGCCCTGCTGATTCCCCTCCTGCCAGGGCTGCGCGAACGGTTCGCGCTGACCATCGCGCAGGCGGCGGTGCTGGTGGCCGTGTCGTCGTTCACCAGCTCGATGCTGCAGCCGTTGTTCGGCGCGATCAGCGACGGCCCGCGCGGGCGGTCGCTCGCCGCGGCCGGTCCGCTCCTCTGCGGCCTCGGAATGGTCTGGCTGGGCTACGCGCCGCTCTACGGTGCGCTGATCGTGCTGGTGGCGATCTCGGGATTTGGAAGCGCGGTCTTCCACCCGGCGGCGGTGCGGCACGTCTATTTCGGGGCACGGCTGGAGCAGCGGGGACTGTTCGCGGCGCTCTTCTCCGCGGCCGGCACGGCGGGGCTCGCCCTGGGTCCGCTGCTGGCTGCGGTGGTGGGGTTGCGCGGCCTGCCCTTCCTCCTGCCGCTGGGGGTGATCACGGCGGCGCTGACCTGGATGGTCACCCTGCCCGCGGGAGAGGCGCCGCCGGTGGCCCGCCGGGGGTGGCGCGAGTATGCCGCCGTCTTCCACGGGCCGATGCGGGCGCTCTGGGCGATGGGCGTCCTCCGGTCCATCTCGACCATCTCGTGGCAGGCGATGGTCGGGTTCAGTCTGGTCGCACGCGGTTTCGGCGGCCACCTCGGCCCGGCGCTGGCGACGTTCAGCCTCGCCTCGGCGGCCGGCGGGATCATCGGCGGGCAGCTCTCGGACAGGATCGGGCGCACGCGGGTGATCCGCTCGAGCATCCTGATCACCATCCCGTTGTTCATCGCGCTCGTCTACTCGACGCCGGCGCACTGGTGGTTCTATCCGCTCGCCGCCATGGTGGGGGCGCTGGTCAACGCGAATATTCCCGTCACCGTGGTGATGGCGCAGGAGTACGCGCCTGACCACGTGGCCACGGCCAGCGCGCTGATGATGGGCTTTACCTGGGGCACGGCGGGCGTCTTCGTCCTGCTCGTGGGCGCGCTGGCCGACCGCACCTCGCCCAACACGGCGATGGTCGTCTCGATCCTGCTCCTGCTGCCCGCGTTCCTGCTCGCCGTTCGTCTTCCCGAGCCCGACCCGCGCCGCCGCGCCTGACGACGCGGCCCCTGGCTGGTCACCGGCATCGACCCTCGCCCCGGATTGCATGGATCTCAACGCCGACCTCGGCGAATCGTTCGGCACCTGGACGCTCGGCGACGACGCGGCCCTCCTCGCGCACGTGAGCTCGGCGAACGTGGCCTGCGGCTTTCACGCGGGCGATCCGCTGGTCATGCGCCACACGGTGCGCCTGGCCGCCGCGCACGGCGTGGTCATCGGTGCGCATCCGGGCTACCGCGACCTCGCCGGCTTTGGCCGCCGCGCGCTCGACGCGTCGCCTGACGAGATCGCCGCCGAGACGATGTACCAGCTCGGCGCGCTGGAAGCGATCTGTCGGGCCGAGGGGACACGGGTGCGCTACGTGAAGCCGCATGGCGCGCTGTACAATCGGGCCGCGGTCGACGTGGGGGCGGCCGCGGCGATCGCCAGCGCGATCGCTGCCGTCGACCCGTCGCTGATGCTGCTCGCACTCGCCGGCAGCGCGCTGCTGGACGCCGGGCGGGCGGCGGGGCTCCGTGTGGCGGCCGAAGGATTCGCCGACCGCGCCTATCTACCGGACGGGCGCCTCGCCCCCCGCACGATGCCGGGTGCCCTGCTCGCAGACCCCGACGAGGTCGCGGCCCGCGCACTCGCCCTCGCGAAGGACGGCCGCGTGGCCGCGATCGACGGCACGATGCTGTCGATCGCGGTGGATTCCCTCTGCATTCATGGCGACGCACCCGGAGCCGCCGCGCTCGCGGCGGCGGTCCGGCACCGGCTGACGTCAGGCGGGATCACCGTCGCCCCGTTCGTCGCCTGACGCGGCAGCGCTGATGCCACACGACGACGTTGTTCCGCCGCGCACGCCCGGGCCGTCCATCTCCCGGCTCGGCGACACGGCCTTGCTGGTGCACCTGGCGGGCGTCGACGCCCCCCCGCCGTTCGACGCGGTGCACGCCGCCGCCCGCGTGCTCGACCAGGCCGGCCTTCCGGGCGCGATCGAGGCGGTCAGCGCATTCGAGACCGTCGCCGTGTACTACGATCCGTCGCTGACCAGCCACGACGCGCTCGCCCGAGCGGTGCGGCGCGCGCTCGCGACCGATTCGCCTGACGACGCTGCACGGCCGACGCCACGCGAGCATCTGATTTCCGTCGTGTACGACGGCCCCGATCTCTCCGAGGTCGCTACCCGTACGGGACTCACGCGCGACGAGGTGATCGCGCGGCATGCAGCGGTGCGCTATACCGTGCACGCGCTGGGCTTCGTGCCGGGCTTCGGCTACCTGGGCGAGGTGGACCCGCGGCTCCACCTCCCGCGACGCGACCGGCCGCGCACGCGCGTGCCCGCGGGCAGCGTCGCGATCGCCGGCACACAGACCGCGGTCTATCCCGGTGTGACGCCCGGCGGTTGGCATCTCATCGGGCGGACGGACGTGTCGCTGTTCGACGTCGATCGCGACCCGCCGGCGCTCCTCGCGGCGGGCGATCACGTGCGATTCATTCCGCGATGACGCACATCCCCGCGCCAGCCGCGTCAGGCACCCAGCAAGATCGCGACGTCGATCCCGCGGCACTGGTCGTCGACCGCGCGCCCGCGTTGCTGACCGTGCAGGACAAGGGACGCGTCCGCGGTCGCGCGCACGGCCTCCCCCGCTCGGGCGCGATGGACCGCGTCGCGCTCGCGGGGGTGAACGCGCTGGCGGGGAACCCGCCTGACGCGGCCGCGCTCGAATGGGCGGGCGGAAGCGGGCGCCTCGTCGTGCGACGCCCGCTGCGCCTGGCGCTCGGCGGCGCGGTCACCGAAGCCACGCTGGGCGGCGTCCCTGTCGCCTGGGGCACACCGGTTCGCGCGCGCCCCGGCGACGTCCTCGAGATCATGCGCCTCACGCGGGGGCGTTGGGCGTATGTCGCCGTCGCCGGCGGCATCATGTCGCCACTCGTACTCGGCGCCCGGGCGACCTATCTCCCCGCCGCGCTCGGAGGGATCGGCGGGCGAGCGCTCCGACGGGGCGACTGGCTCCCGGTGGGGCTCGCGGACGGCCCGTCGCCCGACGCGGCCGCGATGCCGGCGCTGCAACACGCGATGCAGGCGGTGCTCGCTCAGGATACGGTGCGCATTCTCCCGACCGCGCTCGCCGACGAGCTGCCTGGCGCGCTGGCCGAGCTGCTGCGGCAGCGCTACACGATCCACCCGGCGAGCGACCGGGTGGGCACGCGCCTCGTCGCCGCCGACGCCGCCCGCCTCACGCTCCCCGCCGCCCACGCCGCGCGACGCTCCCTTCCCACCGTCGCCGGCCTGATCCAACTCCCGCCAGACGGCCACCCGATCATCCTCATGCCCGACGGCCCCACCCTCGGCGGCTACCCCGCGCTCGCCGCCGTCCACAGCGACGACCTGTCGATCGTCGCCCAGCGCCCCGCAGCCGCCCCCCTATACTTTGTGCTTGCTAGCGCGGATTCAGGTAGCAGCTGAGAATTCACGCTGCGGTTGCAGGCTGTGACGCAGTCTCCGGATCTGCCGTTGCCCACAGCCCACAGCCCACAGCCCACAGCACCAGCCCGCGCGCCGATCTCGACTAATACTCCTCCAATACACCTTCCACACGCTGGAACCGCCGCACGATCAGCCGCT
>JBBQHX010000064.1:0-15545 GCA_038324385.1 Gemmatimonadales bacterium
GACGCCGCGAACCGGGCGTTCGAGGAGATCGCCGCCGCCGACTCTTCGTGTGCGATGGCACACTGGGGCCGTGCCATGACCGCGTGGGGAAACCCGTTCGTTCGGCAGCCCATCTCGCCGGCGCAGCAGCGCGTCGGGCTCGCGGCGGCGGAACGGGCGCTGGCGCTGGCAGGCGGCGCGTCGCACCGAGAGCGGATGTACGTCGACGCCGCGCTCGCCCTCTGGCAGGGGGCCGACTCGCTCGATCACCTCGCGCGGCTGGCGCGCCACGAAGCGGCTCTGGGTGCGCTGGCCGAGGCGCATCCGGAGGATCCCGAGGCGACCATCTTTCACGCCCGCGCCCTGATCGCGACTTCCCGACCGACCGATCTCACCTACGCGGGGCAGCTCCGCGCCGCCTCGCTGCTCGAGCCGCTGTTTACCACCCAGCCGCAGCACCCCGGGCTTCCTCACTACCTGATCCACGCCTTCGACGCACCGCCACTGGCCGCGCAGGGCCTCGCCGCCGCGCAGCGATACGCCGAGATCGCGCCGGCGGCGCCGCACGCCCTGCACATGCCATCGCACATCTTCACGCGGCTGGGCTACTGGGACGAGTCGATCGCGACCAACCAGCGTTCGGCCGCGGCGGAGCCCGATTCCAACGCCGCCGTCCACCCCAACGACTACCTGGTCTACGCGTATCTGCAGCAGGGGCGCGACGCGGAGGCGCGCCGCGTCGTCGAGCGCACCCAGGCGGCTTCCGACCGCTTCTACGGTGCCATTCTCGGCTTCAATGCGGTCGCGATGCCGGCGCGCCTCGCCCTCGAGCGCTCCGACTGGCCCGCCGCGGCCAGCGTCCCCGTTCCCACGAATGCCGCTCCCTACATCGAGGCGCTCGCGCGGTTCACGCGCGCCGTCGGGGCGGCCCGCAGCGGGAGCGTTGACGCCGCACGCACCGACGTTGCCGCACTCGAGCGGCTCCGCGACACGCTCACGGCCCGTGGCGACTCGTACTGGGCGACGATCGTCGACGCCCAGCGGCTCGCCGCCAGCGCCTGGATCGCCCACGCGGAGGGCGATTCGACCAAGGCGCTCCGCCTGGCGCGCGAGGGGGCCGCGCTGGAGGAGACCGTCGAGAAGCACCCGGTGACCCCGGGTCCGCTCCTGCCCGCGCGCGAGCTCGAAGCCGACCTGCTGAGGGAACTCGGCCGCGCGGCCGACGCCCACCGCGCCTACGAGGCCACGCTGGTGCGCGAGCCGCGCCGCGCCCGCGCGCTGCACGGCGCCGCCGCGGCGGCTGCCCGGGCAGGCGATCGCGAGGCGGCCACGCGCCACTACTCCGCGCTGCTCTCACTGATGGATCGGGCCGACGCGTCGCGGCCGGAGCCGCGCGAGGCGCGCGAGTACCTCGGGCGCGCGGCCGGCGACGGCATGGCGCGCCAGCGTTAATCGTCTCCTCGCGCCCGCCGCGTTACGAGTCGTCGCGCGGCGGCGCGGCGTAGCCCGCCACGCCCGGCAACGTGCGTGGCGCATCGGTCGACGGGTTGGCGATGATCGTGATCGTGCCGTCGGTCTCGAGCACCGCCGCCTCGACCCCGCTCAGTGACGCGCGCCCCAGACGGCGCGCGGCCGCGTGCAGCTCGTCCCGCGTGACTCGCTCCCGACGGAGCGCCTCATCGACGTACGCGCCGCGATAGAACAGCAGCTTCGGCTCACTCTTCACCAACCCGCGGATGAACGGAACGCGCACCGACAGCCAGGTGATGACGAACTGGAGCAGCAGCAGCGTGGCCAGCGCCGTCACCCCCTGCGCCAGCGCCACCGTGTCCGACAGCAGCACGGTGGCCAACGTCGAGCCGATCGCCACCGTCACCACGAAGTCGAACGCGTTGAACTTGGACAGCGTCCGCTTCCCCGACACGCGCAGCAGGATGATCAACGCGCCATAGGCGAGTACGCCGACGATCACCGTTCGGGCAATCGCCGGCCACCCGCCCAGCAGCATCTCGCGCCAGTTCAATTGTCCTCGACGGCGTGCGTCAGCCGTCCGACCGCCCCGTCAGGCCCCGTCATCTGCTCGGTCTGCGCGCCGGCGCCGGGCTTGGCCGGAGTGAGCCGCGGCTCGTCGCCAAACGGCCTGGCGATCTGCGGCGCGATGGCGGTGGCGAGCAGTTCGATATGCGCCATCTCCTCGGTGCCCGTGGCGAGCAGCATGTCGCAGTGGTTCTTCGGTCCACGGGCGTTCCAGGCCTGCCGCAGCATCTTCGCGAAACGTGGGTTCGGCTTGTCGACCCGAACGGGATATCGCAGCTTTCCTTCCGCGTAGAACATGCACGTGCTCCGATGAGGTGGGCGGTCGGCAACCGCAGCGGGCCGATCGCGAGCTCGTGCGCGCGCCCGGCGCGGGGTGCGCGTTTGGTGAGCAAGCCTCCCGCCAGCCGGGGTGCCGGACGTCGAAAGGGCTCCGCCGCCTGACGAGACCTGACTTCCCGCGGGCGCGCGCGGCTGGCGCGTTTCCAGCGCTCCCGGACGCGCGCGCTCAGCGGACGCGAAGTGCCATCGTATGGCCCGCGCGCTTGTTCCCGGCGCGCATGTCGGTAACGTTTGTTCACCCACGACGTTCGCACCTACCGCTCGTTCGCCCCCCCCGACGCCGCGCCGTGCGTCGGGGCCCGCGCTATGATCTCGCCACGCGGCCCTCGGACGGTGCCCATGCATCGCCCCTGACCAGCAGCGCATTCCCTCCCCTGTATGGCCCTCCGCACCGAGACGGTGACCGATCGCCCGCGACGCCGCCCGTGGTCGCTCGCCTGGGGGTTGCCGCTACTGATGACCTTCCTGCTCGCGGCGATGCTCGCGATCACGCTGGCCATCACCTACGCAACGCTCACAGAATCGGCGATTTCGGCCGCGACGGCCCGCCTTAACCGCGCCGCCGACGAGTTGGGCAACAGCGCCACGACCTCCGTCGGTACGCTGCGCGGTCGCGTCGCCGCGGTCGCGGCGAGCCCCGAGATGGTGCGGGTGCTCACGGATTCGCTGCCGGACGCGGCATCCATCGCCGCCGCCCGCACCCGGCTCGACGAGTTA
The DNA here is from genome assembly GCA_038324385.1 of Gemmatimonadales bacterium. Classification (GTDB taxonomy): domain Bacteria; phylum Gemmatimonadota; class Gemmatimonadetes; order Gemmatimonadales; family Gemmatimonadaceae; genus JBBQHX01. Next base: position 3,073 of record JBBQHX010000064.1, read on the forward strand.
CTTTCCGCCCCCGCCGACACCGGGCTGACCGTGGAGCTCTGGACGGCGGACGGACGGCTGCTCGCCGTCGCCGGCCGCGAGTTGCGCGCCGCCAGCCCCACCGTCCCGCAGCGCTCCGGCGAGACGTTGCCGGCGAACACCATCCCCGGCTTCGGAGACCTGGACAATCTGGACTCCGCCATGGCCGGCGGGCTCTACCGGGTCGACACGCTCAGCTACTTCTGGACGGTCGCTCCGGTATTCGTCGACAGCCAGCGCCTCGGTTACGTCGCCCGGAGGTCGCGCGTCACGGGCTCGTCAGTGCTCCAGGAGAGGCTGCGCGGGCTGACCGCGGCAAATCTTGGCGCCTATTACCGCAACGCCGACGGCTCGCAGTGGACCGCGGTCACGGGCGCCCCCGCTTCCGCGCCGACCTTCCGCGATTCGGTCGAGGGTGGCAACATCGTCACCCGCCCGGGCGTGGGCGACCTGCTGATGGTGACCGAACTGGTGCCGGGCTCCGGGCTCGGCATCGCGCTCGAGCTACCGATGTCCGCGCTGCTGGCCAACTCGCGCATGACGCTCCGTCGCCTCGCGCTGATGAGCCTCGCGGTGCTCCTCATCGGCACGCTGGCCTCGTTGGTGATCGGCCGGCGGATCACCCAGCCGCTGACGGCCCTCATCGACGCCTCCGAGTTGATCGCCGAGGGCGACTACGGCGCGCGCGTCCGTCCCGCCGGCGCCGACGAGCTGGTTCGTCTCGGCAGCAGCTTCAATCGCATGGCCGACGAGGTCGGCAATTCCCGCGGCGAGCTCGAGTTGCAGACCGAGGAGGCGCAGGCGACGGCCGAACAGCTCGATCAGTCGAACCAGGAGCTGGGCTCGGCGCTGCAGGACCTCGAGCAACGTGAGGCGCAGTTCCGCGCCCTCGCCGACGCTATCCCCCAGCTCTCCTGGATGGCTCACGCCGACGGGACGGTGTTCTGGCACAACGAGCGCTGGTACGCGTACACGGGCACCACCCCCGCCCAGATGCAGGACGGCGGCTGGCACCGCGTGCATCACGACGAGACACTCGAGGAGGTCGTGGCACGGTGGCGTGCGTCCGTCGATACCGGCGCGCCGTTCGAGATGGAGATCCCGCTGCGCGGCAAGGAGGGCGCGTTCCGCTGGTTCCTCGTGCGGGTGCGCCCCGTGCACGACACCGAGGGCGCAGTGGTGCGCTGGTTCGGCACCTGCACCGACATCCAGACACTGCGCGACGCTCGTGAGGCGGCCGACATGGCCCGCGTCGACGCCGAGGCGGCGCGCGCGCAGGCCGAGTCGGCCAACCGCGCGAAGAGCGAGTTCCTGGCCGTCATGAGCCACGAGCTGCGCACCCCGCTCAACGCCATCGGCGGCTATACGGAATTGCTGGAGCTCGGGTTGCGCGGTCCAGTTACCGACGCCCAGCGGCGCGATCTCGACCGCATCCGCACGAGCCAGCAGCACCTCCTCGGCCTGATCAGTGGCGTGCTCGATCTGAGTCGGATCGAGGCGGGGCGCGTGTCGTACGATCTGACGGCCACGGCGCTGGATCCGTTCCTCGCGGGGCTCGACAGCCTGGTCGAGCCGCAGGCGGCGGGGAAGTCGCTCACGCTCACCTATGACCCGTGCGCCGCCGACATCGCGGTGCTCGCCGACCGCGAGAAGCTCCGGCAGATCCTGCTCAATCTGCTCTCCAATGCGATCCGCTACACGCCAGCCGGCGGCCGGATCACGATCGGCGCCAGTGCCGGGGAGACCACCGTCGCCATCACGGTGACCGACAATGGCGTGGGGATCGCGGCGACCGAGATCGAGCGCATCTTCGAGCCGTTCGTGCAGCTCGACCGGTCGTTAACGCGCGTGCGCGACGGTGTCGGGCTGGGGCTGGCGATCAGCCTCGACCTCGCCCGCGGCATGGCCGGCGACCTGCGCGCGGAGAGCCGCCAGGGGGAGGGGTCGCGATTCATCCTCACCCTGCCCCGGGCCTACCCGAACACCGCCGAATTCACCGTCCCCCGGTCGGGCGAGTACCCGGTGGTGCGCGAGGGGAGCGCGTGAGGGAAGGCGGGCGCCCGTAACCCTGGGCGCACGCGTGAAATCGGCGTTCGGATGGCGCTCGGGGACGCCGGCCGCGTTCGTCGGGCTCGAGGGGCACGACCCGATGGTCGTCGGGGCGTCCGTCTTGATTCTCACCCTCGTTGCCCTCGGGGCGACCTACGCGCCGGCGCGGCGAGCCCGGTACCCCCGGCGCGCGGTGGACCGCAGCATGCGATGACGACGCGCGTCGGTCTCCCATCACGGCCGACGCCGCTCCGCTTGCGCCAACCCCATCGCCGCCGTGCCGACCGACACCGCTGATACGTCCGCCGAACCGTCCCCGGGCACGACGCCCACCGCCGCCGGCATTCCCCACCCACCCGCCGGTGAGCGTGGCTGTCCGCGCCCGCAGTTGGAGCGAGGCGCCTGGATCAACCTCGACGGCCCGTGGGACTTCGCGATCGACGCCGAGGCGATCTGGCGGCTCCCCGGTCAGGTGCCGTGGGGGAGCACGATCACCGTGCCCTATTCCCCCGAAACGGCGGCCAGCGGGATCGGCGAGACCGGGTTCTACCGCGCCTGCTGGTACCGCCGCACGATCGAGGTCCCGGCCTACCAGCCGGGCGAGCGGTTGCTGCTGCATTTCGGCGCCGTGGACTACTCGGCCGTGGTCTGGGTCAACGGTCAGCCGGCCGGGATTCACGAGGGCGGCTACACGCCGTTCACGGTCGACATGAGCTACTTCGTCGAACCCGGCGGCGAGGCGACGATCGTCGTGCGCGCCGAGGACGACCCGCACGACCTGGCGAAGCCGCGCGGCAAGCAGGACTGGCAGCTCGAGCCACACTCGATCTGGTATCCGCGCACGACGGGCATCTGGCAGACGGTCTGGATGGAGGTGGTGCCGCCGACGTGGATCGACCGCGTGCGGTGGACGCCGAATCTGGAGCGCTACGAGCTGGGCGTGGAGGCGTGGGTGACCGGCGTGCGGCGCGATCCACTCCGGTTGCGCGTCAAGCTCACCATCGGCGACCGGGTGCTGGCCGACGACACGTACACGGTGATCGCGGGCGAAGTGCACCGCCGCATTGCGCTGTCGGATCCGGGCATCGACGACTACCGCAACGAGATTCTCTGGAGTCCCGAGCACCCCGTGCTCATCGACGCCGAGCTCTTTCTGTGGGGCGAGCGCGGGGAGCTGATCGACCATGTGCGCAGCTACACGGCGATGCGCAGCGTGGGGACGCAGAACGGCCGGTTCACGCTCAATGGGCGCCCGTACTATCTGCGGCTCGTGCTCGACCAGGGGTACTGGCCCGACACCGGCCTCACGGCGCCTGACGACGCGGCCTTTCACCGCGACGTGATGCTGGTCAAGGCGCTCGGCTTCAACGGCGTGCGCAAGCACCAGAAGATCGAGGACCCGCGCTTCCTGCACTGGGCCGACCGGCTCGGGCTGCTCGTCTGGGAGGAAATGCCGAGCGCGTACCGGTTCACGCCGAACTCGGTCGAGCGCCTGACGCGGGAATGGATGTCGGCGATCGCGCGCGACTACAGCCATCCCTGCATCGTGACCTGGGTGGCGTTCAACGAATCGTGGGGCGTGCCTGACCTGCCGGCGATCGAGGCGCAGCGGAACTACGTGCAGGCGCTCTACCACCTCACGCGAACGCTCGACCAGACGCGCCCCGTGGTCGGCAACGACGGCTGGGAAAGCTCGGCCACGGACATCGTCGGCATCCACGATTACGACGACGACCCCACGCGCATCACGCGCCGCTACCAGACGTCGGACCTCGTGCCGCAGATGCTGCGTCAGGTGAGTCCGGCGGGGCGGTTGATCACGCTCGAGGGGCACGAGCACACCGGCCAGCCGCTGATGCTCACCGAGTTCGGCGGCATCGCCCTGTCGGACGACCCGGCCGAGACGTGGGGCTACAGCCGCACCGACACCCCCGATACCTTCGTCGCCCGCTATTCGGCGCTGCTCGGCGCCATCCACGGCCTCACGCTGCTGGCTGGCTTCTGCTACACGCAGTTCACGGACACCTATCAGGAAGCGAACGGCCTCGTCTACCTCGACCGGTCACCGAAATCGCCGGTCGAGCGGATCGCGGCGGCGACGCGCGGCACGCGCGGCGCCCGCGCGGAGGGGATCGCGCCGGGCGGCGACGGCGGGCCAATGGGCGCCGCGAGGTGAACCGCGAACCGCGCCCGGACGCTCAGCTGGGCTGCAACTCGCGCACGGGGCGGACCTCGATGCTCCCCACCCGCGCCGGCGGGATCTTCGCCGCGAGGCGGATCGCCTCGTTGAGATCGGCGGCGTCGATCAGGTAGAACCCCGCGAGCTGCTCCTTCGTCTCGGCGAACGGGCCGTCGGTCACGGAGATCTTCCCGTTCCGCACCCGCACCGTCGTGGCCGTCTGCACCGATTCGAGCGCTTCGGCGGCAAGGCGGTGGCCGCCCGCGCGCAGTTCGTCGCTGAACGCCATGCACTCGGCGTCGTTCACATCCTCGAGACGCTGCTCGTCGCTGTAGACCAGGCAGAGATATTTCATCGTCGCTCCGGAAAGGGGATCGCTCGTCGTGCAGAGTAGTCGCTGGTTCGGGCGTGAGATCGACCGCGCGCGAGCGTTCGGCGCGATCGCCGGCTCAGGTCACGGGGAGCGCCCGCAGCATGCGTTCGAGCGAGCGTCGTTGCGGCTCCTGGCGCGTCAGCCCGAGCGCGCGTTCGTAGGCACGGCGTGCTTCGGCCGTCCGCCCCATCCGCCGGCACAGCTCGGCGCGCGCGGCGTGCACCATGTTGTACTCGGCCAGATCGCCGCGCGCCAGGATCGCGTCGACGATCGTCAGCCCGCTCGCGGGACCATCGCGCATGGCCACCGCCACCGCCCGATTCAGCTCGACCACGGGCGACGGAACGGTGCGCATCAGCAAATCGTACAGCCCGACGATCTCGTGCCAGTCGGTGGCATCGGCCGTCGCGGCATCGGCATGCACGGCGGCGATCGCCGCCTGAATCGTATATGCGCCGACCGTGGGTGCACGGATCGCGCGCCGAACGAGCGCTGCCCCCTCGGCCATCTGCGCCTGATTCCACCGCGCCCGCTCCTGATCCTCGAGGAGGATCAGATCGCCAACGGGCGAGGTGCGCGCCTCACGCCGCGAGTCGTGCAGCAGCATCAGCGCGAGCAACCCCAGCACCTCGGCCTCGGGCAGCAGCTCGGCGAGCGTCCGCCCGAGGTGGATCGCCTCGCCGCTCAACTCGACCCGCGTGAGGGAATCGCCCGCCGACGCCGCGTATCCCTCGTTGAAGACGAGATAGACCACCTGCAGCACTGAATCCAGCCGCTCGGGGAGCTCGGAGCGCTCGGGAACTTCATAAGGGATGTGCGCATCGCGGATCTTCCGCTTCGCGCGAACGATGCGCTGCGCCACCGTGGCCGGCGTCGTCAGAAACGCCCGGGCGATCTCCTCCGTCGTCAGGCCACAGACCTCGCGCAGGGTGACGGCGATTCGTGCCTCATCGGGGAGCGCCGGATGGCAACAGGTGAAGATCAGACGGAGCCGGTCGTCAGGCATCGCATCGTCGGCGACGGCGGCCGCGTCCGTCGCGGTGGCCTCGATCCGGACCGCGATCTCCGTCATCGAGGCGTCGAAGCGCGCGCGGCGCCGGAGCCCGTCGATCGCCCGAAAGCGCCCCGCCGAAACGAGCCATGCGCGGGGATTGGCCGGTACGCCGCTGGTCGGCCACTGCTGCACGGCGGCGCTGAACGCGTCGTGCAGCGCGTCCTCGGCGAGATCGAAGTCGCCGAGCATGCGGATCAGAGTGGCGAGCACCCGGCGCGACTCGGCGTGGTACACCGCCTCGACGGCCGCGCGCGCGGCGGCGTCAGGTGGGGCCGTCGACATCGTGAGGCACGGGATCGTCAGGCACGGCGTCGGGAGGCACCGTCGCCGCCAGCGCGGACGCCAACACCTGCCGCACCGCGGTGAGCAGTGCGTCGACCGTGAACGGTTTGTCGATGTACGCCTCCGCGGCACCGGCCGGTGCCGCGCTCGCCCGTTCGGAGTAGCCGGACACGTACACCACCGGGAGAGCTGGCGCTTCGGCGCGCAGCAGGGCGACGAGCTCGTGCCCGCCGAGTTCGGGCATCCGGAGATCGGTGATCATGGCGTCGATCATCGGGGCGTGTGCTCGCCAGATGTGCAGCGCGTCGGCGCCGTTGCGGGCCTCGAGCACCGCGTAGCCATGCCGCGCCAGCATCCGCGCGAGCGTAGCCCGAACCGGTGCTTCGTCCTCGACCACGAGAATCGTCGTGTGCATCGGCGCGAGTGGGTCGACGGGCGTGATGGCCGGCGTGATGGCCGGCGTGATGGCCGGCGTGAGCTCCTCGACGTCGGGGTCGGCCGCCGGAAGGAGAATGGTGAACGTCGTGCCCTCCGCCGGCACGCTCTCCACGCGAATCCCGCCGCCGATCTGCCGCACGATGCCGAACACGGTCGCGAGCCCCAGCCCCGTGCCCGCACCGACCCCCTTGGTGGTGAAGAACGGCTCGAAGGCGCGCGCCAGCGTCTCGGTGTCCATCCCGTGACCCGAGTCCTGCACCCGCAGGCAGACGAAGGCGCCCGGCGCCAGCCCGTCCCACACGCCGGTATCGGCGGCCGACAGCGTGACGGCGGCCGCATCGATCGTCAGGGTCCCGCCCGCGCCCGGATGCCCGTGCATCGGCGTGAGCATCGCGTCGCGGGCATTGACGGCGAGATTCATCAGCAACTGCTCGAGCTGCCCCGCGTCGGCGCGCACCATTACGGCCGAGTCGTCGAGGTGAACACGCAGCGTGATCTCCTCGCCGATCAGGCGCCGCAGCAGCTTCTCGGCGTTGCCGATGACGTCGCGGATACGCAGGGTTTGCAGCTTGACGGGCTGCTTGCGGCTGAACGCCAGTAGCTGCCTGACGAGCGTCCGCGCGTGTTCGGCCGCCTGACGAATCTCCTCCAGGTCGGTCCGCAGCGGGTGCTCGTCGACGAGCGAGCTCGGCATATCGCTCTCCGCGAACTCGAGGTTGCCGCTGATGACCGTGAGCAGGTTGTTGAAGTCGTGCGCGACGCCGCCGGCGAGCTGGCCCACCGCCTCCATCTTCTGCGCCTGACGAAGCTGCTCCTCGAGCTGGCGCTGCCGGGTCACGTCCTCGACCGCGCCGATCATGCGGACTGCGTGGCCCGCGTCGTCACGCACGACGTAGCCGCGGTCGTTGACGGCGGCGTACGATCCGTCGCCACACCGCAGCCGGTACTCGTCGCGCCACTCCTGCCCGATGCTCGAGCCGGCGATGACGCGGTGCAGGTTGGCCACCACCCGGTCGCTGTCGTCTGGGTGGATCGCATCGTACCACCAGGCGGCGGTGTTGCACGCCTCGTCCGGCCAATAGCCGAACAGCGTCATCGAGCCGTCGCTCCACCGAATCGTGTTGGATAGTAGGTCCCACTCCCAGATGGCGTGGCGTGTGGCACGGGCGGCGAGGGCGTAGCGCTCCTCGCTGGCGCGTAGCGCCTGGTCGGCGCGCTGCCGCTCCGCTTCCGCCTCACGCCGCTGGGTGATGTCGGTCAGGAAGAACAGCGCGCCCGTGAACGTCCCATCGGGCGCGAACAGCGAACTCGCGGACTTGGTAATCCAGAGCGTGCTGCCGTCCTTGCGCTGGATCCTGATTTCCGTCACCTCAGCGATGCCCATCTGGCGGCGCGCGAATCGCGTCCGCGCGTCGAACGCACTGTCGGGCGCCATCAGGCTGAAGAACGACTCGCCCGAGAGCTCGTGGCGCGCATAACCGAGCATCTCGGCCAGGCGCGGATTCCCATAGGTGATCATCCCCGTCACGTCGACGGTGCAGATTCCCTCGTAGGCGCTCTCGAGGAGGCGGCGCCACTGGGCCTCGCTCGCCTGCAGTGCCTCCTCGGCGATGCGCTGTTCGGTGATGTCGGTGATCGCCCCCGCGATGCGCTCGGGAACGCCGTGCGGATCGCACAGGATACGGGCCCGGTCCTGGACGATCACCACCGCGCCGTCGCCGTGGCGCATCCGGTACTCACACGACCAGCGGCCCGACCCGCGGCGGACTGCCGTCTCCCAGCTCGCCGTGACGCGGGCGCGGTCCTGCGGATCGATCCGGGCGAGCCACCCGTCGGACGTCGCGAGCAGTTCTCCCGCGGCGCAGCCGTAGATCGCCTCGACCGCGCCCTCACGCGAGACGTGTCCGGTGGCATAGTCGAAGGTGTAGACCACTTCCTGCGTCGCCTCGACCGCGAGGCGGAACCGCGCCTCGAGCTCGCGGAGGCCGAGTTCGGCGCCGGCCGCGGCTGCCAGATCCTGCAGCGTCTCTCGGTCCGCATCGGTCCAGCGACGGGGCTCGGCGTCGATGGCGCAGAAGCCACCCACCGTCTCCCCGTTGCTCGTGACCAGCGGGACGCCGAGACAGGCCGCCACGCCGAGCTCGTCGACCGCCGGATGACCCGCAAATGCCGGCTGGAGCCGCGCGTTCTCGATGACGAGCGGCGTGCCCGCGCCCACGATCTGGTGGCAGAAGCCATGCGAGAGCGACGTCCGCGGCGCCGCCGCCGTCTCCCTGCCACCGAGGTTGGCGAGCCCGCACAGGTGCTGGCGCCGCGGGTCGATCAACACGAACAGGGCTACGGGCACGTCGAGTGTTCGCGCGGCCAGCGCCGCGAGCCGGTCGAGCACCGGATTGGCCACGCCGCCAAGCAGCCCGGTCGCGGCGGTCGCGCCAAGACGAGTGCGGCTCGTCAGGTGCGCGCCATCAAACCCGGCGGAAACGGGCTCGCTCTGGCTGGACGTGCTCGCGAATGACAACGGCTTCGACATCCGAACAGAAGTCTGGCGCAAGTGCGCGCGGGGCGCAGAACAGGGGCGCACTACGGGCGCGCACTACAGGGGCACGTCGCGGGAACCGCCCTGGCGGTGCCCACCGCGCACCCCCACGGTTCGGGAGACGCCGCGTTTCACCGAGCGGCAGGGTGCCGCCCCTCGATGGTCGGCGTCGGCGCGGTCGTCCTTCGAATATGGCGGCTGCAAGATGTCGCGGACAGTGGCCGCGCCGCGGTGTCGACGGTCACCATCACATCGCCCACTGCGTTATGCTCCGGAGTCTCTCCCCTGTCACCGCCCATGGAACCACCGCCGAAACAGCCCCGTAACCCGCTGCACGGAATCACGCTCGAGCGGATGCTCACCGAACTCGTCGATCATTTCGGCTGGGAGACGATGGGGGATCGCATTCAGATCCGGTGCTTCACGAGTGATCCCAGCATCGGCTCGAGCCTCAAGTTCCTCCGCAAGACGACATGGGCGCGGGAGAAAGTCGAGAGCATGTATCTCTACATGCTGCGCGATCAGGCCCGTCAGGCGCGGCAGGCCGAGGACTGAAGCCGCCGGTCACCCCGTGGCCGCCGCCGCGAGCCCCCAGAGCGGACGGGCGACGAGAATCCCCGTCGAGCGCCGGATCGCCGCGACATATTCCGGTAGCGTTGCCGCGGTGACTTCGACGGCACCGCCCGAGAGCGGCGCGTGTAGCACCCGCAACACGTCCTGCTCGTCGCGATAGGCAAAGGCCGCGTGGGTCACGTCCAGCCCAGGAATGGCCGTGGCGAAGCCGAGGATGTCGCCCGTCTGGATCCGTGGCGCCACCTCGAGGATGTGGGCGGTGGGAATCACCCGGCGCGGCGCGGCGTCGAGTTGGCGCTCGATCGTGGCGATCTCGGCCAGCACGCTGTCGTCGGCCAGCGCCGGATAACTCTCGCGATGCTCCGACATGAACCGCAACGGCCGCGCGTCCTCGACGGCGCCGAGCGACGCGCCCTGATCGCGCAGCAACCCGCGCCGTTCGCCGTCGCGAATCCACTCGCTGAAGTAGTGCAGCCGCGACGTGTAGCCGCGCCGGATGCCGCCGCGGTACCGCATGCGCTCCAGTTCGGCCGTGAAGCGGGCTGGCGTCGGCCGCATGGACGGATCGGCGCTGCGTGCCACCGCCAGGCAGGCCTCGACCAGCGACACGCAGTCGAACCGGGTGAGCGTGGCGGTCAGCGGCTCGGTGCGTACGGGGCTGCCGCCCGCGCGCAGATAGGCTTCCAGCGTGAACGCCTCGTACGGCGTGCCGACGGCGAGCTCGCCGATGCGCACCGCGCTCCGGCCGAGCGGGGTAGTCGGGCGGAGCAACCCCTCGGCGCGCAGTACGGCGGTCCAGGCGCCGAGGCGGGCGCGGCTGGCCTCGCTGAGCACCGAGTCGCCGTCGGCCGGGCGCGGCGACTCGGAGCGGTCGTCCGGCGTGACCGAACCCGCGGCGCGCGCACGCGGTGCGCAGGCGGTGAGCGCCGCCGGAACGGCGGCCGCGGCGGCCAGGGCGGCGGCCCGGAGCAGGAGCGTGCGGCGGCTGAGGAAGGCGTCCATCGCGCGGGGGTCTGGGAAGCGAAACGTCGTGCGATCCCCTATTCGTAAGGGGCGGGCCAGGCTTCTGACAAGCGGTTCGCGCGGTCGGCCCGGCACCACCACCGCCTCGATCCTCCGCTCATACCCCGGAACCGCGCTCCGTATGCACTCCGTCTCGAATTCCGATCACATCCTGGCGCCGGGCGAGCAGGAAGCGCGGCTTCGGGCGAGCTGGGAGACCAACGCGGCCGCCTGGGCCGCGGCGGTGCGCGGCGGGGCGATCCCGAGCCGCCGCGCCGGGACGGATGCGGCGGTCCTCGCGGCCTGTGGCGACGTGCGCAACCAGGCGACCCTCGACGTGGGGTGCGGCGAGGGGTGGCTCACCCGTGAGCTCGCGCGCCGCGGCGCCCGGGTGACGGGGGTGGATGCCAGCGAGCCGCTGGTGGCGGCGGCCCGCGCCGCCGGGCCCGAATCATACGAGGTAGCCGATTACGACCAACTGGTCGCACGTCCGGAGCTGCTCGCCGGCCCGTGGACGCTGATCGTGTGCAACTTCGCGCTGCTTGGCGATCCGATCGCGCCGATCCTCACCGCGCTGCGGTCGCGAGCGGCGCCGGGCGGTCGACTTCTCGTCCAGACCGTGCATCCGTGGACCGTCGCGGGCGATGGCCCGTACCGGGGCGGCTGGCGTCTCGAGACGTTCGCCGGCTTCGGCGACGGCTTCGCGTCGCCAATGCCCTGGTACTTTCGCCCGCTCCATGCGTGGATCACCGAGCTGACGCACGCCGGATGGCAATTAACCGCACTCGGCGAGCCGGTCCATCCGGAGACGGGGTGTCCGCTCTCGTTGCTGGTGACGACGGCGGCGATGAGCGCTGGGCTATGAGGTATGCGCAGTAAGCTCATAGCCCAGAGCCCACAGCCGCTGTTCTCACCGTATCCCCGCTGCCGCGCCCGGCGTGGTGTACGTCCACGGCTGCCGCACGAGCGTCCGCTGCCGCGGGTAGATCTCATCGAGCGTGTTCGCGTCATAGAGCCGGCCGTTCATCATCACCATGCTGATGGTGTTGGTGTTGCGGATGTTGGCCAGCGGATCGGCGTCGAGCACCAACAGGTCGGCGAGCTTCCCGACCTCGAGCGACCCGACGTCCTGCGCCAGCCCGATCGCCTCGGCGCCGACGATCGTCGCGGCGCGCAGGGCGTCGTGCGTCGACATGCCGCCGCTCTGGATGAGCCAGAGTTCCCAGTGCATCCCGAGTCCCTGGAGCTGTCCGTGACTGCCCACGCCGATGCGGCCACCGGCGGCGACTGTCCTGGCCGCGTCCTCCGCGTGCTGCCACATCGGGTACTCCTCCTTCACCGCGAAGCCGGCCGGTCCGGGCGCGTTCCCCGTTCCACGGCGGCGCACCTTGCTGTCGAGATCGACCGGATGCGTGAAGCGGCGCAGCTTGGCGTCGCCGAGCAGATCCTCGGTCTGGTAGAACCATCCCTCGCCAAACAGACCGCCATAGGCGACGACCAGAGTCTGCGAGTTGGTAAGTCCCGTCGCCTTGTACCACTCGAACACGTCGGCGTACTTCGGCGTGATCGGCAGCGTGTGCTCGATGCCCGGGTAGCCGTCGATCCCGTGCGTGATGTTGATCTTCTCGTCGAGTCCGCCCTCGGTGGTGGGCATGATCCCGAGTTCCTTCGCCGCCATGATCAGCCACTGCCGCTGCTGACGATTGCCGCTCATGTACATCTTGAGCGTCTTCGTGTCGTAGTAGGTCGCGTAGCGCGTCATGATCTGGCGCGCGTGGTCGAGGTCGCGCACCGGTTCGCCAGCGAACACGCCAGGCCCCGTCGTATAGACGCGCGGCCCGATCATCTCACCCGTCTGCACGCGATCGCCGTAGGTGAGGAAATCGGTGGTCGCGGTCTGCGGGTCGCGCGTGGTGGTGGTACCATAGGCGAGCGTGGCGAGATACTGCCACGTCTGTGTGTTGTGGAT
>JBBQHX010000065.1:0-15486 GCA_038324385.1 Gemmatimonadales bacterium
CCGAGGCCTCGGGTGTCGACGAGGACTACCTTCGCGCGATGGAGTACGGCATGCCGCCGACCGGCGGTGTCGGCGTGGGCCTTGACCGGCTGTTCATGTATCTCACCCAGACCCCGAACATCCGCGACGTGATCCTTTTCCCGACGATGCGCCCCGAGGCCTGACGAGTCGATGAACCGCCTGGAGTTGGAGATCGCCTGGCGATACCTGCGGAGCCGCCGCGGGTCGCGCCTGCTGTCGTTGATCAGCGTGATCGCGATCGGCGGCGTGGTCGTGGGGGTGAGCGCGCTGGTGCTCATCATGGGCGTGATGAACGGACTGCAACGGGATCTTCGGGAGAAGATCCTGATCGGCAGCCCCGACGTCCGGGTGCTCTCGTACGGCGACATGCGCATCGACGGTTGGCGACCGCTCCTGGAGACCGTTCGCGAACGCCCCGACGTGGTGGCGGCCGAGCCGTTCGTGCTCGCGGAGGGAATGGTGCGCCAGCTCGGCCGCACCTACGTCGAAGGGATCTACATCTCGGGGATCCCGGCGGCCGATGGCGCCGAACCGCAGGTCACGAGCGTTCGCGACTGGACGGTGTCGGGCGACTTCACCTTCGTCGCCAGCGATGGGTCGCAGCGCGGCATCGTCCTTGGCCGGACGCTCGCGGCCAAGCTCGACGTGCAGGTCGGCGACACGGTCGAAATCGGGACGCTGGGCAACACCTCGGTCAATGCGGTCACCGGCACGGCGATCCCGAACTTCAACATCGTCCAGCGTGAGGTGACGGGGACGTTCGAGACCGGGATGTACGAGTACGACAACAAGTACGCGTACGTCGCGCTCGAGCAGGCGCAGGCGCTGGCGGGACTCGGCGATGCCGTCACCGGGCTGGAGGTGCGGGCAAGCAATCGCGACGTCGCCACGGCGGTCGCCACCGACGTCGCCGGCGCGGTAGGCTACCCGTATCGAGCCGTCGACTGGCAGCAGCAGAACTCCAATCTGTTCCAGGCGCTGCGGCTCGAGAAGCTCGCGATGTCGGTGATCCTCGGGCTGATCATCATCGTGGCCGCGTTCAATATCGTCAGCACCCTCACGATGGTGGTGTCGGACAAGACGCGCGAGATCGGGATCCTCAAGGCGATGGGAATGACGGCGCCGCGAATCCGGCGGATCTTCCTCGCACAGGGGATGGTCATCGGCGTCGTCGGGACGGGACTCGGCGTGATTCTCGGGATCATCGCGGGATACGCGGTGGGCGAGGGCGGGCTGGTCCGTCTGGAGCCCGAGGTGTACTACATCGATCATCTGCCGGTGGCGATCGATCCGCTCGATGTCATCGCCGTACTGATCGCGAGCATCGCCGTTGCGACGCTCGCCACGCTCTATCCCTCGCAGCAGGCGTCGCGCCTGTCCCCGATCGATGCCATCCGACACGAATAGCGGAGGTCACGTGCCGCACGTGCTGGAGGCCCAGGGGGTGGTGAAGAGCTACCGCGGGGGCGACGGCGGCGCGATCCACGTGCTCAACGGCGTCGACCTGGTAGTCGGTCGCGGCGAGATGGTGGCCATCGTCGGGGCGAGTGGCTCGGGAAAGAGCACGCTCCTGCACGTGCTGGGCGCGCTCGACGTGCCGACGGAGGGGCGCGTACTGGTCGACGGCGAGCCGGTGCAGGGGCGGACCGACGAGCAGCTCGCGGTGATCCGCAATCGCAAGCTCGGCTTCGTCTTTCAGTTCCACCATCTCTTGCGGGAGTTTTCGGCGCTGGAAAACGTGATGATGCCGCTCCGGATCGGCGGGATGGCGGAAGCGGCGGCGCAAGGACGGGCCGAGGGGCTGCTGGCGACGCTCGGGCTGAGTGGGCGGATGCACCACCGTCCGGCGCAGCTTTCGGGCGGCGAGCAGCAGCGGGCGGCCGTCGCACGGGCCCTCTCAACGGATCCCGCGGTGCTGTTGGCGGACGAGCCGTCGGGAAACCTAGATTACCACAACAGCGAACGGCTGCACGACATCTTCGCCGAGTTGGCGCGGGATCTCGAGATCGGCATCGTCGTGGTGACGCACAATCGCGCCCTCGCGGAACGGGCCGACCGGATTCTGACGCTGGCCGACGGCCGGTTGCTGGAGACCGTGGAGTTCGAGGGGGTTACCTGATGCTGTGCGATCAGTGCAAGGAGCGCGATCACGCGATCTCGCTCACCACGGTCGAGGACAACGCGGTGCGGCAGCTGCATCTGTGTGAGAAGTGCGCCGCCGAGCGCGGGGTGGAGGCGCCGGCGACCGTCGCGAAGCATCCGTTGGGCGACTTCATCCAGGCGGTGCAGCAGCAGTCACTGGTGCTCCAGGAGGACGCGGTCCGGTGCGCCTTCTGCTCGACCAGCCTCCGCGAGTTCCGCACGTCGGAGCGCCTGGGATGTGCGCACTGCTACGGCGCGTTCGAACGAAGCCTTCGCGAGCTCCTTCGCCGGGTGCACGGGTCGTCGCGGCACGTGGGGCCGGCCTACCAACCGCCCTCGCCGACCCAGCTCCAAAAGCGCAGCACGCTGGACGAGCTACAGGACCGGCTGCAGCGCGCAATCGATACCGAGCAATTCGAATTGGCGGCCAACCTGCGCGACCAGATCCGGGGGCTGGAATGATGCTGGATCTCTCCCTCCTCCCCGATGGCGGCCTGAGCTGGCTGGATGCGTCCGGCGAGTCATCGGACGTCGTGCTCTCGACGCGCATTCGCCTGGCCCGGAACGTCGAGGGGTACGCGTTCACGTCGCGCGCTCGCGACGGCGAGCGGATGCGTGTCCTGGCGCAGATCCGGGATGCGCTGCCGGAGATCCACGCGCTGTCGGGCGGGGCGGTGCTGCGAGTCGACGAGCTGCCGTTCACCGATCGGCTCCTGCTGCACGAACGGCATCTCGTCAGCAAGGAACTTGCGGGGCTGGACGCGTCACAGGCGGTACGGACGGGTGCGGCGGTGATCCTCGCCACGGGCGCGAGCCTGATGGTCAACGAGGAGGATCATCTGCGGCTGCAGGCATTGCAGTCTGGCTTCGACGTGCCGGCTGCCTTCGCCGCGGTGACGCGGCTGGACGAGCAGCTGGGGGCGCGCATTCCATTCTCGTTCCATTCGGAATTCGGCTATCTCACGGCCTGCCCGACGAACGTCGGCACGGGGATGCGCGCCTCGGTGTTGATTCATCTGCCCGGGCTGGTGCTGACGAAGGAGATCGGACGGGTGCTGGCGGGGCTGCAGCAGATGGGGCTCACCTACCGGGGGTTGTACGGAGAGGGGAGCGAGGTGGTGGGCAATTTCTTCCAGATTTCGAACCAAACGACGCTTGGCCGCTCGGGTGCTGATCTGAGCGAGCAGCTCGAGCGGGTAGTGCGGCACGTGGTCGAACGGGAGGAGGAAGCGCGCCGTGTGCTGCTTCGCGACGCCGGCTATATTATCGAAGACAAGCTGTGGCGAGCGTACGGGACCTTGCGCTTCGCGCGCAGTCTCACGTTCGATGAGGCGATGAACTACCTCAGCGGCGTGCGCCTGGCGGTCGGGCTGAAACTGATCCGTGGGCTCAGTGTATATACCCTCAACAAGCTACTGATTTTCAGCCAGTTAGCGCATCTGGCCCATCTGGAGGGCCGCGCACTGACGGAGAGCGAGGCGAACCTCGTGCGCGCGAGATACGTGCGCCAGGCTCTCGCCGATGAGGTGGGGACCGCAGGCTGAGCGGAGCAAACGCTCCGGGACCGAGGGATTATGAACGGCTACAACTTCACTGAGCGTGTGAGAAAGGTCCTCGCGATGGCTCGCGAGGAAGCGGCACGGCTCTACCACGAGTACGTGGGGACTGAGCATATTCTGCTCGGCCTCATTCGCGAAGGGGAGGGCGTGGCCGCCTCCGTGCTCCAGAATCTGACCGTGGATCTCGAGGAGATTCAGGCGAAGATCGAGGAGACGGTCAAGAAGGGGAAGGCGGGGGCCGCAACCGGTCCGGACCTCCCCTATACGTCGCGTGCCAAGAAGGTTCTCGAGCTCGCCATGGGCGAAGCACGCGAACTTGGGCACAGCTATGTCGGCACGGAGCATCTGCTGCTGGGCCTTCTCCGCGAGGAGAAGGGCATTGCCGCGCAGGTGCTGACCGATGCCGGCGTCAACCTCGACGCCGCCCGCGGCGAAACGCTGCGGCTGCTCGGCACTGGTGAATCGCAGGGATCGACGACCGCGCAGCAGGGTGGCGCGGGAACGCCGCCGTCAGCCGGGTCGAGCCCCAAGGGCGAGAAGAAGAGCAAGACCCCCGCGCTCGACCACTTCTGCCGCGACCTGACCCAGCTTGCCGCGGAAGGGGCGCTCGATCCGACGATCGGGCGGGCGAAGGAGATCGAGCGGGTGATGGAGGTGCTGACGCGCCGGAAGAAGAACAACCCGGTGCTCATCGGCGAGCCTGGTGTTGGCAAGACGGCGATTGTCGAGGGGCTTGCACAGCTCATCGCGAACGGTGAGTGCCCCGAGCCGCTCCGCGATCACCGCGTGCTCGCGCTCGACATGGCCGCCGTCATCGCCGGAACCAAGTATCGTGGACAGTTCGAGGAGCGGCTGAAGGCGGTCATGAACGAGATCGCGCAGAACAAGAGCGTGATCCTCTTCATCGACGAGTTGCACACGCTCGTCGGCGCCGGCGCCGCTGAGGGGGCGATCGACGCGAGCAACATGCTCAAGCCGGCGCTCGCGCGCGGCGAGCTACAGTGCGTCGGTGCGTCCACGCTCAACGAGTACCGCAAGTACATCGAGAAGGATGGTGCGCTCGAGCGTCGCTTCCAGACGGTCATCGTGGATCCGCCGTCGATTGACGAGACGGTGCAGATCCTCAAGGGGCTGCGGAAGAAGTATGAGGATCATCACAAGGTGACGATCCCCGACACGACGCTCGTGGTTTCGGCGAAGCTGTCCGAGCGCTACATCACCGACCGGTTCCTTCCGGACAAGGCGATCGACGTGATCGACGAGGCCGGCGCGCGGGCTCGGTTGGCGGCGCAGGCACCACCGCCCGAGGTCGCGAAGCTCAAGGAAGATCTGGAGAAGGTGAACCAGGAGAAGGAGGCCGCGGTTCGCGACCAGAACTTCGAGTTGGCCGCGTCACTGCGCGACAAGGAGCGCGAGCTCCAGGGCGAGATTCGCCGGAAGCAGGAGGAGTGGGAGAAGCACCGGCAGTCGCATCGCCCGGTGCTCGGCGAGGAAGAGGTGGCGTTCATCGTGAGCCGCTGGACGGGTATTCCGGTGATGCGTCTGCAGGAAGCCGAAACGGCGCGCCTGTTGAACATGGAAGCGGAGATGCACGTCGCGGTCGTTGGGCAGGACGAGGCGATCAAGTCTCTCGCCCGGTCGATTCGACGTAGCCGCGCCGGGCTCAAGGACCCCAATCGTCCGATTGGCTCGTTCATTTTCAGCGGTCCGACCGGCGTCGGAAAGACCGAGGTCGCGCGGCAGTTGGCGAAGTTCCTGTTCGCCGACGCGTCCGCCCTCGTGAGGGTCGACATGAGCGAATACATGGAGAAGTTCTCCGTGTCGCGCCTCATCGGCGCGCCTCCGGGCTATGTGGGCTACGAGGACAGCGGGACCCTGACGAAGGCCGTGCGGCGCAAGCCGTACAGCGTGATCCTGCTCGACGAGATCGAGAAGGCGCACCCGGATGTGTTCAACATCCTGCTGCAGGTGCTGGACGAGGGGCATCTCACGGACAACTACGGCCGCGTCATCGACTTCAAGAACACGGTCGTGATCATGACGTCGAACGTGGGTGCGCGCGACATCACGAAGGGGAAGGCGCTGGGTTTCTCGACCGGTGATGCGAAGCAGAGCTTCGAGCGGATCCAGGAGAAGGTGAAGGAAGAATTGGGGCGGGTGTTCAACCCCGAGTTCCTGAACCGCCTGGACGACGTCATCGTGTTCCATCCGCTGAGCCGCGATCATATTTCGCAGATCGTCGCGGTGCTGCTGCGTGAGGTTCAGCGGCGGCTTACCGAGGAGGAGCTCACGCTCCGCCTCACCGATGGAGCGACGGATTTCCTCGTCAGGCACGGTTATGACGAGGCGTACGGCGCACGGCCCCTGAAGCGCGCGATCCAGCGCTTCATTGAGGATCCGCTATCGGAAAAGATCTTGCTCGCCGAGTTCTCGAAGGGCGATGAGATCGAAGTCGATGTGGCGCCGGACGGCCTCCGACTCGATTTCCGGGTTCCGACGAGTACGACCAACGCGTAAGCGATCCTGGGTGGTCGGCCGGATTCGGGGAAACCCGGGTCCGGCCGGCTGCGTCCCGTGCATCTTCCGTCCGCCATGCGACGTTTCTGGCTTTACCCACTCGCCCTCGCGTTGGCGAGTGTTCCGCTCCGCGCCCAGCAACCGGCTGCGGCCGGCGCATGCACGCGCCCCGACTCGATCGCCATTGCGGGTAATCGTCGCCTCCCCGAGGCGACCGTTCGCGCACAGCTCCCCATCCAGCCCGGTACGCAGCTCACGGCGCGGTCTGTCGAGACGACCATTCGCACGCTGTTCAGCACCGGGCAGTACGAATCGATCACCGTCGGCTGCGTGTTGCAGCCGAGTGGCCGCACGCTGATCGTGGTCACGGTCGCCGAACGGCCGGTGCTCGGGTCGATCAGCGTGCGCGGAACGGACGTGGTGTCGCAGCGCGTGGTCTCCGACCAGATCGAGCTGATCATTGGGCAGCCGGTGGATCCGGCACTGGTCGCGCGCGCGGTGACGCGCATCGACTCGGTGTACTCGAGTCGCGGGTACGTCCTGGCGCGCGTTCGACCGGAGTCGACCGTCGTCGGTGACGACCGGGTGGATCTGACGTTCCGCGTGGAGGAAGGTCGCCGGTTGGCCGTGTCAGGCGTGCGGATCAATGGCAACACCGCGCTCAGCGACGAGCAAGTCGTCGCGGCGATGCAGACGCGCCCCGAGGGTTTTCTCTGGTTCCGCCGCGGCGCGTATGAGGACGAGAAGTATTCGGCCGATCTGACGCAGCGCATCCCTGATCTGTATGCCAGCCGCGGCTACATCGACATGCGCGTGGCCAGCGACACGGTGATCGTCGATCGCGAACTCGGCAAGGCGCTCGTCGAGATCACGGTGGAGGAAGGTCCGCAGTACCGCGTCGGGCGATTCGACGTCAGCGGAGCGCAGCGCTTCTCGCAGGCGGAGCTGGACGGATTTTACCCGTTCAACGAGGAGTCGGGGCCGACGCTGTCGGAACGGGTGGGCGACATCGTCAGGCGCCGCACGCGGGAGCCCGGCGTGTTCGACGAGACCCGCTGGCGTGACGCGACCACCCAGCTCTCTGAGGCCTACCAGAACCAGGGCTACATCTACGCCCGCATCGTCCCGGTCGAGGAGCGACGCGTCGACCCCGATTCCGGTGAGGTCGTCGATCTGCGCTGGGATATCGTCGAGGGGTCGCCGGCGATCATCAACCGCGTCGAGATCCTCGGCAACGACTACACCGAAGACGTCTGCATCCGCCGCGAGCTGTCGCTCGTGCCGGGATCGGTGTTTCGCCGCGACCTGCTGATCCAGAGCTACACGAGTCTCGGGAACATGGGCTTCTTCGAAGCCCCGCTTCCGGTGCCTGACGTGCGGCCGGCCAACGAGGAAGGGGATGTCGACATCATCTTCCGCGTTACCGAGAAGCGCACCGGAAACGTCAACTTCGGAGCATCGACCGGCCAGGGCTTTGGTATCGGTGGATTCATCGGGCTCGACCAGCCCAACCTGTTCGGGCAGTGCAAGCGCGTTGCGGTGAACTGGCAGTTCGGGCAGTTCATCAACGACGCGAGCGTATCGTACAGCGACCCGTCCATTCGGGGCTCGCTCTACCGCGGTACCGTCGCGGCGTATCGTACCCGGTCGCAGTTCATCGTCGGCGACCTCGGTCGCCAACTCCGCGTCGGCGCCAATACGGGGCTCAGCTTCCCCGTGCTCGGTCAGCCACGGACGCTGCTGGCGCTCAACTACGGCGTCGAGCAGGTCGAGTTCGGCGGCAGCGGACTGCTCGGTGAGCTTCAGAGCCAGGATCAGTTCCGTCAGTCGTTCCGCTCGACGCTTAGCGTCAACCTGACGCGCGACACGCGACAGGGGTTGCCGTTCCCGTTCGCCGGCGGGTTGCAGACGATCGAGACGCAGTTCAACGGTGGGCCGCTGGGCGGCAACGTCGGCTACTCGCGCATCGTCACCGAGGTGCGTGGCAACCAGCCGATCGCAGTCTTCGGCGCCGATCTCATCGGCGGCAGCCCGCTGATCCTGACGCTGGGGCTGACGGTGCGCGGCGGGGCCGTGTTCGGGAATACCGGACCCTTCTTCGCGCTACAGGAGTTCGCGCTCGGCGGCGTGCAGTTCGGGGAGCAGTTGCGTGGGTATCCCGAGTTCTCGATCACGCCGAACGGGTTCCTCGGCGAGACGAACAACTTCAACGCGCAGCGCGCCTCGTTCGGGCAGTCGTTCTTCCGGACCACGGCGGAAGTGGGGCTTCGTGTGAGTCAGGGCTTCTACCTGAACTCGTTTTTCGAGGCCGGCAACGTCTGGGCTACAGCGCGGCAGTTCAACCCTGGCCGCCTCTTCCGCGGGGCCGGTGTCGGCGCCTCCGTGATCACGCCACTTGGACCATTAGGGCTGGATCTCGGGTATGGATTCGATCGGGTCGAGCGCGACCTGCAGACCGGCGCGCTGCGGCCGGCGCCGAAGTGGCAGCTGCACTTCCGCCTCGGCCAGCTGTTCAACTGACGTTCAACTGACCTCCATCGTCTCGAGCGTTCGGGATGCGGGCAACTTTCTAGGAGTTTCGATGCGTGTTCTGATGCGTACGGCGGTCCTCGCGACCGCAGCGGTGGTCGCTGGATCGAGTGTGGCGGCGGCGCAGTCGCCGCTCAAGGTCGGCTATGTCAACTCGCGTGTGTTGCTGGCTGAGGCGCCGGGCGCGGCTCAGGCGCAGGAGATCTTTCAGCGCGAGATGAGCGGCTACCAGGACCAGGTGAAGCGCGGCGGCGACTCGCTGCAGACGGCGATCACCAGCTTTCAGCAGCGCGCGCAGGCGATGCCCGCTGCGCAGCGTGACTCGGCCGCACGGACGCTCGAAGCTCGCCAGCTCGCCTACCAACAGCGAGTGCAGGCGCTCGAGCAGCAGGCGCAGGAGCGCGAGATGGCGCTGGCGCAGCCGATCATGCAGAACATCCAGCGTGTGCTGACGGAAGTTCGCCAGGCTGAGGGTTACCACTTCATCTTCGACGTGGCTGCCAGCGGCGCCGCGATCGTGGCGGCCGACACCACGCTCGATCTGACCCAGCGGGTGTTGACCCGTCTCAAGGCGATGCCGGCGCCGACCCTTCCGGCGGCGGGCACCGCTGCGAGGCCGCCCGTTCCCTCAGGCCCTGTCGCTCAGCCCGCGGGCGTCCGCCGTCCGCCCGCCTCGCCGAGGCGGTGAGTCGGGGTTCCGCTCCCGAGCCTTCAGCCGCGGCAATCGCCGCTCCCCTCACGGGAGCGGCGATTGCCGCGCTTGTGCATGGTGAACTGATCGGCCGCGGCGACACCGTCGTCCGATCGGCCGCGCCGCTGGACCGCGCCACTGGCGATCAGGTGAGCTTCCTCGCCTCTCGTCGCTATGCGCCGGCGTACGCGGCGACGAAGGCGGGGGTCGTGCTGGTCGCCCCCGATCTGCGCGACGAGCCCACCCGCGCGCTGACCCGGGTCGTGGTTGCGGATCCGCACGCCGCGATGCTACGCCTGCTCCCGCTGCTCTACGTGACGCTGCCACGACCCGTCGGCGTGCACCCAACGGCGATCATCGGGCACGGCGCGAGGATTGGCGAGGAGGTCGCGATCGGCGCGTACGCAATCATCGGAACCGGGGCCGTCATCGGCGACCGGGCGTGGATCGATGCGCATACGGTGATCGGGGATGGCGTGGAGATTGGGGCCGACGTCCGCCTCTTCCCCCACGTGACACTGTATTCCGGCGCGGTGCTGGGCGATCGTGTCGTCGTCCATTCGGGCGCCCGGATCGCCGCCGACGGGTTCGGCTACGCGTACGGCGATGGCGCGCATCAGAAGATTCCGCACGTGGGTCGGTGCGTGATCGGGGACGATGTCGAGATCGGCGCCAATACCACGATCGACCGCGGCAGCATCGACGACACCGTGATCGGGGCGGGGACGAAAATCGACAATCTGGTTCAGGTGGCGCACAACGTCCGGATCGGGCGCCTCTGTCTGCTGATGAGCCAGGTCGGCATCGCGGGTTCCGCGCACATCGAGGACGGGGTGATCCTGGCGGGGCAGGTGGGGGTGGGTGGTCACCTGACCATCGGCGCCGGCGCCCGGCTGGGGGGACAGGCGGGCGTGATCGGCAACGTGCCGGCCGGCGCAACCTGGAGCGGCTACCCGGCCCGGCCGCACCGCGAGACGTTGCGCGCGTCGGCCGCACTGAGCAAACTGAGCGGCATGCTGAAACGCATCGAACGTCTGCTCGGGGAGCGGGAGTGATCCTGGGACGCCGCACGCTGGCGCGGCCCGCCTCCGTGCACGGCGTTGGACTGCACCTGGGCCGTGCGTGCGCGCTGCAGTTCGCCCCCGCGCCGGCAGGCACGGGAATCGTCTTCGTGCGCTCCGACCTCGACGGCGCCCCCCAGACGGTCGCCCATGTGCGCTCCGCCGTACTGGCGGAGCGACGGACGCAGCTTGGCGAAGGCGCGGGCGCGCTGCACACCGTGGAGCATGTCCTGGCGGCTGTCGCCGCGTCGGCGATCGACGACATCGTGATCTCGATGGATGCGGCCGAGCCGCCGATCTGCGACGGAAGCGCACGCCCCTTTCTCGAGGCGTTGCGCGATGCCGGCATCGTGGAGCAGGAGGGCGAGGTGCACCTGTGCCAGTTACGCGAGCCCGTGCACGTGGTGGACGGCGAGTCGACCTACGCCGCGTACCCGGACGACCGGCTCTGGCTCGACGTGCAGATCGATTTTCCGCATCCCCTGATCGGGGAGCAGCGCTGGACGGGAGAGATCACGGGCGCCACCTTCGCCACGGACCTCGCCGGCGCGCGGACGTTCGGCTTCATGCACGAGGTCGCCGCGCTCCAGGCCAAAGGGTTGATTCAGGGCGCGTCGATCGAGAATGCGATCGTGCTCGACGCCGACGGAATCGTGGGAACGACGCTGCGCTGGCCGGACGAGTTCGTGCGGCACAAGGCGATGGATTGCGTGGGCGATCTCGCCCTCGCGGGCGGGCGGGTACGGGCGCGGATCGTCGCGAATCGCCCCAGCCACCGCGGAACCGTGTTACTCGTTCGGGAGATGCTCCGACACGCCGACGTCGTGACGGCTGCCTGACGATCCACCGCCGGGCGCAGGGGCGCCCGGTATCCGAATTCCAGGAGAGGCGCGTGACGCAAGAAGGCACGTCGGTAATGACGATCGAGGACATCCTGCGCGTGCTGCCCCATCGGTATCCGTTCCTGCTGGTGGATAGGATTCTCGAGGTGTAGACCAACTAGCGCATCGTGGGCTTGAAGAACGTCAAGTTCAACGAGCCGTTCTTTCATGGGCACTTCCCGGGGCATCCGATCATGCCCGGGATGCTGATTCTCGAGGCGATGGCTCAGGTCGGCGGCATGTTGTTCATGTCGGCGATCGACGACGTCGAGAGCAAGGTGGTCTACTTCATGTCGCTCGACAACGTGAAGTTCCGTCGCCCTGTGCGTCCCGGGGACCAGCTCTTCTTCGAGCTCGTGGTCACGCAGATTCGTGGACCGGTCTGCCGCATGCACGGTGTCGGTCGGGTGGACGGTGAAACGGTCGCCGAGGCCGATTTCTCGGCCATGGTGCGGGATCGATGAGTACCAGCGTGCGCCAGACGGCGCGGATTCATCCGACCGCGCTGATCAGCGAGCGCGCGCGTGTGGCGGACGACGTCGAAGTCGGAGCCTATGCGATCATTGGCGACGACTGCGACATCGCGACCGGCTGCGTGATCGGCGCGCGCGCCCTGATCGAGCGCAACGCCACGCTCGGCCGCAATGTGCGCATCGGCACCGGCTCGATCATCGGCGGAGATCCGCAGGATCTCAAGTTCCGGGGCGAGCATACCACCGTCGACATCGGCGATGACACGGTGGTGCGCGAGTACGCGACGATCAACCGCGGCACCTCGCACTCAAACCGGACGAGTGTCGGTCGTGGCTGCTTCATCATGTCGTACGTGCACATCGCGCACGACTGCCGCATTGGCGATGGGGTCATTCTCGGCAACGCGGTGCAGTTGGCCGGCCACATCACCGTCGACGATCGGGCGATCATCTCGGGGCTGTCAGCCGCGCATCAGTTCGTGCGCATTGGCCGGCATGCCTTCGTCGGTGGCTGTTCGCGTGTCGCGAAGGATGTCCCGCCCTACCTGAAGGCGGTGGGCAATCCGGTGAAGCTGTACGGGCTGAACAGCGTGGGCCTGCAGCGCAGTGGGTACGCCGAGGACACGACCCGTGAGCTCAAGCGCGCCTACCGGATGGTGTTTCGCTCTGACCTGAACGTGTCGCAGGCGCTGCAGAAGGCGCGGGCGGAGTTGCCGGCGCTGCCTGAAATCGAGCATTTCCTCAGCTTCATCGAGGAGAGCGATCGGGGGATAGGCTTCTGAGCGGCGGGGGCGCGGGCGCGGCCGGCAGCGGCGTGCGGATCGGCGTGGTGGGTGCCGGCTCTCTGGGCTATCACCACACGCGCCTGCTCCGGGACGTGCCCGGTGCACAGTTGGTCGGATTCCACGACGCCAACCCGGAGCGGTCGTCGCACGTGGCGGCCGAACTTGGCGTGCCCGCGTTCGCGAGCCTGGCGGCGCTGCTGGAGGCCGTCGATGCGGTGACGATCGTCGTGCCGACGACTGCGCACCATCTGGTCGCACGTCAGGCAATCGCGGCCGGCGCGCACGTGCTGATCGAGAAACCGATCACCGTCACGATCGAGGAAGCGGACGAACTGCTCGACCTCGCCGATCGGGCGGGGGTGCTCGTGCAGACGGGCCATGTCGAGCGGTTCAACCGGGCCATTCGCGCCGCGCTTCCGTTCGTCGACGCGCCGCGGTTCATCGAGAGCAACCGACTCGCCCCGTTCAATCCTCGTGGCTCGGACGTCGCGGTCGTGCTGGACCTGATGATCCACGACATCGACCTCGTGCGCACACTCGTCGGCGGCGTGGTATCCGACATCGCGGCGGTGGGGGTGGGCGTGCTGACCCCATCGGTGGACATCGCCAACGCGCGCCTGACGTTCGCGTCAGGCGCGGTCGCCAACATCACGGCGAGCCGCGTCTCGCGGGAGCGCACGCGGAAGATCCGCCTCTTCCAGCAGAGCGGCTATCTCTCGCTCGATCTGGCGGCGGGGAACGGGGTGTTCTACCGCTTGCGTCGTGAGGCGGACCTGGCGTCGCTGGCGGCTGGGGGTCCGGTTGCCCTGGAGGCGTTCGTCGAGGCCGTGCCGCTGGAAGCGCCCGACGGCGAACCGCTGAAGCTCGAGTTGGAGAGCTTCGTCGCGGCGATCCGCGGCGAGGCCGAAGTCCCGGTGACCGGCGCCGACGGTCGTCAGGCGCTCGCGATCGCGCTCCAGATCATGGCCGACATCGAGCGGTCGTTCCCGCACCTGTCGGGGGCGATCCCGGGGATGGGCGCGCCGCCGGCGCATGCCTGACGCGGCCGAGTCCGCGCCCCGCCCGATGAGCCGCGAAATCATGATCGTCGCGGGCGAGGCGTCCGGTGACCTTCATGGCGCCGCCGTCGCCCGCGCGCTGCGCACCCTGCGCCCGGATGCGCCGCTGGTGGGTATCGGTGGCGACGGAATGGCGGCGGCCGGGGTGCAGTTGATCGAGCACAGCGAGCACCTCGCGGTGATGGGATTTCTCGAAGTGCTCCGGCACGTGCCCCGGCACTGGCAACTGCTGCGAGCCCTCGACGCCCGGCTGCGCACCGGCTCCGTCGGACTGTTGATCCTGCTCGATTACCCGGGGTTCAACCTCCGCCTCGCCGACCGCGCCGCACGCGCGGGGGTGCCTGTGCTGTACTACATCACGCCGCAGGTGTGGGCGTGGGGCGCCAAGCGACTGCCGACGATCGCGCGGGTGGTCACGCGCGCCGCGCCAATTTTCCGGTTCGAGGAAGCGCTGCTGCGCGCGCACGGCGTCGACGCGACCTTCGTCGGACATCCGCTGCTCGATCGGGCCGTCGATATGCCGTCGCGCGCAGAGGCACGAACGCGACTGGGGATTCCAACGGATCAGCCGGTACTGGCGCTCTTTCCGGGAAGTCGAGCGCAGGAGATCGCGCGTCATCTGGATGACTTCGTCGCGACGGCGCGGCTGCTCGAACGTCGTATCCCGGATCTGCACGTGGTGGTGAGCGTGGCTCCGGGCATTACGCTCGACCCCGCGCGCTGCCCATATCCGATGGTGCGGTCCGCGTCGTTCGACGTCCTCCGTGCGGCCACGGCGGCCATGTGCAAGAGCGGCACGACGACACTCGAGGCCGCCGTCGCGGACTGTCCGCTCGTCATCGGGTACCGAACGAGTGGCTGGACGTACGCGATCGCGCGTCGCGTCGTTCGGATCCCGCACATCGGCCTTGTGAACATCGTCGCCGGCCGCGAGGTGGCGCGGGAGTTCGTTCAGGATGCGTTGCAGCCGGACGCCGTCGCGGCCGCGCTCGCTCCGCTGCTCCAACAGGGTGGCCCGGAGCGCGCGCGGATGCTCGATGACCTCGCCTCTGTCCGTGCGCAACTCGGCGAGCCCGGCGCCGCCGGCCGGGTCGCCGCGATGGCGTCGGACATGCTCGACCGATGACCGACCCGCCCGCCGCGGCGCCTGACGACGATGCCGCCGCGACCCCCGGCGCGGAAGTATCCGTTCGGCGTGACGCCGGGACCCGCTCGCTGTCGGCCGGCGACGATCGTCGGCTGCGCTGGCTGGTCGGTGCGGGGATGGGCGTTCTCCGCACGATCGCGCGGAGTTGGCGCCTGACGCTGATTGGGCGTGAGGCGGTGGAGCAATGCCGGGCCGACGGCGTGCCGATCGTCTTCAGCTTCTGGCACGGTGACATGCTTCCGCTGCTCTGGCTGCATCGCGACGAGGGCATTCATGCCCTGGTCAGCGAGCACCGGGACGGCGAAGCGGTGGCGCGGGCCGCCGAATCGTTCGGCTTCAGGACGGTGAGGGGATCGACGACCCGGGGCGCCGGCCGCGCGCTGCTTGGACTCGTCCGCGTGCTGCGGGCGGGCGGCGAGGTAGCGGTCACGCCCGATGGCCCCCGCGGCCCCGCACGCACCTTTGCCCCCGGCGCCCTGATAGCTGCGCAGCGAGCCGATGCGGTGATCATCGCCCTGGGGGTGCACGTCGATCGCGCGTGGCGGCTACGCAGCTGGGATCGCTTTCAGATTCCGAAGCCGTTCGCCCGCGTCACCGTCGCCTACGCCCCGCCGACGCGGGT
>JBBQHX010000066.1:0-15404 GCA_038324385.1 Gemmatimonadales bacterium
CCTCGTTGCCCGTCAGGTCGCTATCTTCTTCCTCGTCGAAGCGGACGACCTGCTGGGCCCGGGCGAGCAGTCGCGTCTTGGTGGTGGTTGGGCGTTCGACCGGCACGAGCCCGCGCGGATCGGCACCGATGGTGTCGAGCATCTGGCGAAGCTGCCCACCCGCCTGGTCGGCGCCGACGGCCGCGACGAGCTCGCAGCGGGCACCGAGCGCGGCGACGTTTTGGGCGACGTTGGCGGCGCCGCCCAGCGCATAGCGGCGGTCGCGAACGCGCACGACCGGGACCGGCGCTTCGGGCGAGATCCGGTCGACGTCGCCGCGCAAGTAGACGTCGAGCATGGCGTCGCCGACGATGGCGACCCGGTGGCCGGCGGCCGCCGCGAGCAGCGTGGCGAGGCGGGCCCGTGGCAGCGTGTGAGGCATGGCGCGGGAAACTACCGACGAGGGGGGGAGGGCGCCACCCCGACGCCGGACGGTCGCCGCCGGCGCCGGGCGGCGAAACGGTGGCATCTGTTCACGGCATGGCCCTTGCCCCCTCGGGCCCAGCAGGCTCAACCAATTTCCCCCTCTACGTGCCCGCCTTCTTCCGACGGCTCAACTCCGCCGCCAAGCAGAAGGTCCTTGCGGTTCAGGAATTTGCGTCGCTCGGCATTCAGTCGCTGCGCTTCGCTTTCTCGCGCCCGTTCTACAGGACCGATCTGGTGCAGCAGATGGACGCCATCGGCGTGCAGTCCCTTCCCATTGTGTTGCTCACGGGCTTCTTCACGGGAATGGTGCTGGCGCTGCAGTCGTCGGTTCAGCTCACGACCTTCGGGGCGACGCAATACATCGGGCGCCTCGTCACGGCGTCGATGATCCGCGAGCTCGGCCCGGTGCTGGCGGGGTTGATGGTCGCGGGCCGCGTGGGGTCGGGGATCGCCGCGCAGATCGGCTCCATGCGCGTGACCGAGCAGATCGACGCGTTGAGCACCCTCGGCACCGACCCGATCCGCAAGCTGGTCACGCCGCGTGTGCTCGCCGCTCTGATCATGATGCCGATCCTGACGATCATCACCGACTTCGTCGGTATCGTCGGCGGAAACGTGATCGCGACCCTCTATGTCGGCCTCCCGACGGGGTTGTACTGGCAGACGGTGTGGGAGCAGATCGCATCAGGCGGGTTCACCTTCCGTTACATCCCGAACGACTTCATCCAGGGACTGATCAAGCCGTTCGTCTTCGGTGGGCTGATCGCGGTGACGGCCTGCTATTACGGATTGAACACGAAGGGCGGCACGGAGGGCGTCGGCGTGAGTACCACGCGAACGGTGGTGACGGCGAGCATCATGATCCTCGTCGTCGACTACTTCCTCACGCAGATCATGCTCGTGGTGTTCACGCCATGACGACGCCTGACGATCGCGATGGGCCGCGCGAGGCCGACCGCCGCGCGAGCGACGACCGCCGCGGGCCGCTGGACCCCGACGCCGCCGTGGACGGCCGCCGCACCGTCGATCGGGAGTACGCGGTCCGCGCGGCAATTCGACGCGAGCTGGCGGAGGACGCGCACGACGATGTCGAGGAGGAGCGGGCGCATCCGACCGTCGACGAGAAGGCGGTCATCGAACTGAAGAACATCACGCTCTCGTTCGACAAGCCGATCCTCGAGGACATCAGCTTCTCTGTCTTCCCGGGGGAGACGGTGTGCGTCGTGGGCGAGTCGGGGACGGGCAAGTCGACCGCGCTGAAGCTCATACTGCGCCTCCTCGTGCCCGACAGCGGCGCGGTCACGATCGACGGCCAGGACATCACCAGCGTCTCGTACTCGGAAGCGCTGCGCATCCGCCAGAACCTCGGCATGGTGTTCCAGAGCGCCGCACTGTTCGACTCGATGACGGTGTTCGACAACATCGCGTATCCGCTCCGCGAGCACGTGAAGATGCCGTCCGATCAGGTCGAGTCCCGCGTGCGCGAAACGCTGGAGTTCGTCGATCTGGAGCCGGACGAGGTGATGGACCAGTTGCCGTCGGAGCTGTCCGGGGGCATGCGCAAGCGCGTCGGAATCGCGCGCGGGATGGCGGCGAACCCCAAGATCATGCTGTATGACGAGCCGACGTCCGGACTCGATCCCCTCACCACCGGGACGATCACGCGCCTGATCTCGAAGCTGCAGCGCGAGCTCAACGTCTCCAGCGTCGTCGTCTCACACGATATCCGATCCGTCTTCCGCATGGCCACGCGCGTGGTGCTGCTCTATCAACGCCGGATTCACTTCACGGGCACGCCCGAGGAGATGGCCGCGAGCGAGGATCGCTACATCCGCGACTTCCTGGGCGGGTTCTAATGCACGTCACCTTCCGTCGGCGCTCCTTCGCGTCAGGTGCTTCATGAAACGTCCCACCTTCCTTACCTGGGAGCAGCTCCGGGTCGGCGCGGTGATTCTCATCGGCCTCGCCGTGCTGGCGATCGCCGTCATCCGGCTCGGCGACTCGATCAGTCTCTTCTCGAGCCGCTACCAGCTCGTCGCCTTCCTGCCGAACGCGAACGGCATCCGCGTCGGCGGGGGCGTGCAGATCGCCGGCCAGCTCGCCGGCACGATCAGCTCGATCGACTTCCTCCCCGTCGACAACGACACCACGCGCAACCTGCGCGTGCTGATCGAGATCGACGAGCGACTGCGCGAGCAGGTGCGCGAGGATTCCCGCGCCCGACTCCGTCCGCTCGGCCTGCTCGGCGACAAGGTGCTCGACATCTCGCCAGGCACCCCCCAGTTCCGGATTCTCGCGGCGATGGATACGATCGTCGTCGGGGAGTCGGTCGATTACGACGAAGTGCTGCTGCAGGCGAGCACCGCGGTGACCGAAGTGGTCGGCCTCACGCGCGACCTGCGCGTCGTCACCGGCGCGATCGCGCGCGGCGACGGCACGATCGGCCAGCTCCTGACGAGCCGCGCGCTGTACGACGATGTCCGCAGCTCGCTCGAGCGCGCCAACGGGCTGCTGGCGAGCATGCAGAACCCGAACGGCAGCTTCGGCCGCCTGCTGAACGACCCGCAGCTCTATCAGAACCTGGCCAACCTGACGGGGTCGGTGGATTCGCTGGTCATCCAGCTCAACAGCCCGGACGGAACGCTGGGTCGCCTCGTGCGCGACGACACCCTCTATCAGCGCCTTGTCAGCGTCGCGGTCAGTGCCGACTCGGTGCTCGGCCTGGTGAGCCGCGGCGACGGCACGGCCGCCAAGCTGCTGCGCGACGATCAGCTCTACGTCGAGATGACGCGCGCCGTCGCCGAGCTGACCGCGGTGCTGGAGGACCTGCGTGCCAACCCGCGCAAGTACACCCCGGGGCTGATCCGGATCTTCTGATCCAGCGATGGAACGATGCCGCGTCGTGTGCCCCAGTGGCGCGCGGCGCGGCTTCGGCGCATCGTACCGCTCCATGTCCCCGGCCTCCCACGCCTCAGCCGCGCCGCCGACCCGAACGCCCCCCGTGCCGCCGCTCGGCGTGCTCCTGCTCGCCGTGCTGGGGATCTCGTTCGCGGCACCACTGGTGCGCGTCTCGGACGCTCACCCGCTCGCAATCGCGACGTGGCGATTGGCGATCTCTCTGGCGATCGTGGCGGTGGCGCTCGTCCTCGACGGCAGCTGGCGCCAACTGCGCGCCGTTGCCCGGCGCGATCTTCTGGTCGCGGTCGGCGCCGGGACGATGCTCGCGCTCCACTTCTGGAGCTGGAACAGCTCACTGGGCCTGACGACGATCGCCGCGTCAGTGGTGCTCGTGAACCTGCAGCCGGCGTTCGTGGTCGCGGGGTCGGCGCTCTGGCTCGGGGAGTCGCCCAGCGTCAGGCAGGCCACCGGGATCGCCCTGGCGATGGTGGGCGCGATCGTCGTCGCGCTCGGCGACGTGGGGACAGCAGCCGCGCCGGGGCGCAATCCGCTGCTCGGCGATGCGCTCGCCCTGGTCGGGGCGGTGACGGCGGCGATGTACTATCTGGCCGGCCGGAGCCTGCGGGCGCGGCTCGACCTGTGGCCGTACGTGGCGCTGGTGTATGGCGCGTGCCTGGTGGTGCTGGTGGCCCTGTCGCTCGCGCTGGCCGTGCCGCTCTGGCCGCAACCAGAGCGTGAGTGGCTGATCTTCAGCGCGCTCGCGGTCGGGCCGATGCTCCTTGGCCACACGGGGATGAACTGGGCACTCCGGTACCTGCCAGCGTATGTGGTCAACCTGACCGTACTGGGGGAGCCGGTGGGCGCGACGTTGCTTGCCTGGCTGCTGCCGAGCATCCGCGAGGTACCCGCGCCCGCGACGCTGTGGGGTGGCGCGCTGGTGCTCGCGGGCGCCCTCGCGGCGACGTGGAAGGCGGCCGCGCCGCGCGACGGTTCGGCCGGCGGCGAGGGGTGAGGCGCGGCCGCGCCGGGTTTTGCTGGGTGCCGCGATTAACTTCCGAGCATGCGCGGGCACCCGGCCAGCGTGGAAGGCCGCCCGCCCAGCAGACATGCACACGTATCAACTCGACATCGGCGT
Source organism: Gemmatimonadales bacterium (assembly GCA_038324385.1). GTDB lineage: Bacteria > Gemmatimonadota > Gemmatimonadetes > Gemmatimonadales > Gemmatimonadaceae > JBBQHX01. The sequence goes on from JBBQHX010000066.1 coordinate 4,499, forward strand.
CTGGCGCGATGACGTCATCGAGTCGACCCACCGCGTTCACGCCGCCGTCGTCGCCGCCGACGGGCGGCTGATCGCTGGCGCGCGCGATCCTGAGCACGTCACCTTCTGGCGCTCGTGCGCGAAGCCGTTCCAGGTGATGACACTGATCGAGTCGGGCGGTTTCGACCAGCTCGGCTGGTCGGAGGATCAGCTTGCGCTGGCATGCGCGTCGCATGGCGGGGAACCGGAGCACGTGTCGGTGGCGGCGGGGATGCTGTCCGACGTCGGGCTGGAGGAGGGCGACCTCGCCTGCGGCCCGCACGAACCGCTGACGGCACGCGGATCGCGGCTGCTGCGCGAGTCCGGCGCCCGCCTGACGCGGCTGCACAACAACTGCTCCGGCAAGCACGCGGCGATGCTCGCCTACGCGCAGACGGCGGGGCTGCCGCTGGCCGGCTACGAGCATCGCGATCACGCGGTGCAGGGTGCGGCGGCGGAACAGGTCGCGCGATGGACGGGGGTGCCGGTGTCCGCACTCAGGCTCGGGACCGACGGTTGCGGCGTCGTGGTGTTCGGCCTGCCGCTCCGCAACATGGCGCTCGCCTACGCCCGCCTGGCCGACGCCTACGCGATGGACGCCGAGGTCCCGACGCAGGTCGTCGACGCAATCCGCGACCGTCCATTCCTGTTCGCCGGCACCGACCGGTTCGATACGGTGCTCCTCGAGGCGACGCACGGAAACGTGGTGGCGAAGATCGGCGCCGAGGGCGTTCATTCCGCAGCGGTGCTGGACATGCGGATCGGCGTGGCGGTGAAGGCGGAGGACGGGGCGCAGCGGGCGCAGTATCCGGCGCTGCTGCGGGCCCTGCAGCACGTCGGCGCGCTGTCGGATCCGATTCCGCCGCGGCTCGCCGAGTTCCTGGTGAAGCCGGTGCGGAACACGCGCGGCGAAGTGGTGGGGCGCGTGGAGGCGATGGCGTGACCGGGGCGGAGCCGATCGTGCGGGATCGAGCGCCGGACGGCGTCAGTGCGGTACCGGCCAGCGGCGCGCTCGCCGCTACTCTCGATGGGTCGGGGGGAGCGGGCGCGCTCGACCGCGACACTGGGCGGCTGATCCGGTATGCGGCCGTGATTGCGAGCGGCGACGAGGAGGCGATCCGGGCCGCGTCGCTGGCGGCCGCGGCCGCGCTGCCGACAGTGTGGGTCGAGGAGATCATTCTGCAGTCGTATATCTTCGCCGGCTTTCCGCGGGCGCTCAACGCGGCGCGCGAGTGGCGTCGGGCGTCCGGGCTGCCGGCGCCTGACGAGGACGAGGGCGCCGACTACGGCAACGTCGAGCGGTGGCGGACGCGGGGGGAGGAAGCGTGCGCCGCGGTGTACGGCGGCTTCTACGAACCGCTGCGCGCAAACGTCGCGGCGCTGCACCCGGCGCTCGACGCCTGGATGGTGGTGGAAGGATATGGTAAGCTGCTCGGCCGGCCGGGGCTCGATCTGCGGCGGCGCGAGCTGTGTGTGATGGCGGTGTGTGCGGTCGCCAGACAGGAACGGCAGCTCCACTCGCACGTGCACGGTTCGCGGCACGTGGGAGCGACGCCTGACGAGATACGCGGCGTACTGGCCGTGGTGGATGACTTGCTTCCCGAGGCTCTGCGCGACAGGTACGCGCGTCTCGTGGAGCGCGTGCTGAACGGGTGAGCGATGTTCATTGATCGGGTAGTGGTAAAGCTGGAAGCCGGTACGGGTGGCTCGGGAATCGTGTCGTTCCGGCGCGAATCGCTGGTTCCCCTCGGCGGTCCCGACGGCGGCGACGGCGGGCGCGGCGGCGACATCTATGTGAAGGCCGATCGCAACCTCGCGACGCTCCTCGACTTCACGTATCGCGACCGGTGGAAGGCCGAGCGCGGGCAGCACGGGTCGGGAAACAACAAGACCGGCGCGTCGGGGGATGATCTCATCCTTCCGGTGCCGCCGGGCACGCAGATCCGCGACGCCGAGACCAACGAGCTCGTCGCCGAGGTGCTGGACCACGACGATGTCGTGATGGTCGCCAAGGGCGGGCGGGGCGGGAAGGGGAACGCCTTCTTCGTCACGGCGACGCACCGCACGCCGCGCGAGTGGCAGCCGGGCGAGGAAGGGCAGGAGCGCTCGCTCGAGCTCGTGCTCAAGCTGATCGCCGACGTCGGACTCGTCGGGCAGCCGAACGCGGGGAAGAGCACGCTGCTTTCCGTGATTTCGGCCGCCCGTCCGAAGATTGCCGACTATCCGTTCACGACCCTCGCGCCCAACCTCGGGGTGGTGCCGCTTCCCGGGCACCGCACCTTCGTCGTCGCCGACATCCCCGGAATCATCGAGGGGGCGCACGAGGGAAAGGGGCTCGGGCTGCAGTTCCTGCGGCATATCGAGCGGACGCGGATCCTCGCGCTGATGATTCCCATCGACGCGATGGACTGGCAGGCGGAGTACGATCAGCTGCGGTCCGAACTGGAGCAATACTCGGCCGAGCTGGCGGCGAAGCCGCACTGCGTCGTGTTCACGAAGCTCGACCTGATGGGCGAGGATTACGTCCCCGAGATCGAGGCGCCGGGCGCATTCGGCAAGTATTCGATCAGCGCCGCCGCCCGCGAGGGATTGCAGGCGTTGCTCGACGCGTGGTGGGCGAAGCTGCTGGAGTTGCGCAAGGCCGAGGATCGCCGGCTCGAGGAGACGCCACTCCCGTGAGGCGGTGATGCGGGCGCACCGCGACGGTCGCGACGAGGATGCCACGGCATCCGCGTCGCCCGTCGCGGTGCAATTCACCGCACCGCGGACCGAGCGTGCGCTGCCTGACGCGGAGTCGGCCACGCATTCGGACAGCACGGACGATCCGACAGGCGACCGGCCGGGCACCGCGCACGCCATGCTGGCGCTGGCGTCTCTTCCGGGGATCGGCCCGGTTCGGGCACGGGAATGGTACGAGCGTGCGGGCTCCGCGTCGGCCGCGTGGACGGGCGCGTCCGCCGACGTTGGCGCTGCGGTGGCGGAGCGCGCCTGGCGGGTGGCTGGCGACGCGCTGGCGCGCCTGACGATGGTGCCGGCCGCGTTCGGCGCGGCGGTGCGACCTCCGGCGGCCGCGTGGGCGATCGGTGACGCCGAGTACCCGGAATCGCTACTGGCGCTCCCCGCACCACCGCCGGTGCTGTTCGCGCTGGGCGACCCGACGCTCCTTGCGCGGCCGCGCATCGCCATCGTCGGCACGCGCGGGCTGACCCGCTATGGCGAGAGCGTAACGCGCGAACTGGCCGCGGCCCTCGCGCGTGCGGGTGCCTGTGTGATCAGCGGGATGGCGCGCGGCGTGGACGGCGTCGCCCATCGCGCGGCGCTCGACGCGGGCGGCGCCACCGTGGCGGTGCTCGGGACGGGAATCGACGTGCCCTATCCCACATCGCACAGGGAGCTGCACGCGGCCATCGTCAGCCACGGGCTGGTGGTGGCGGAACGCACGCCGGGCTCTCGACCGACGGCCGGGGCGTTCCCGGCGCGCAACCGGATCATCGCCGGGCTGGCCGAGGTGACGATCGTTGTCGAGGCAGGGATGCGAAGCGGCGCGCTGCTCACCGCGATGCACGCCATGGAGCTCGGGCGCACGGTTGCCGCGGTGCCCGGCCCGATCGACTCGGCGCAGAGCGCGGGGACGAACGAACTGTTGCGCGACGGTGCGGTGGTGATCGCGTCGGTCGCGGATGCGCTCGCGCTCGTGGGGCTGACGCCGGCGCCCCGTCAGCCGCGGGCTGGGCTCGACGCCGAGTCGCAGCGGGTGTGGGACGCGCTCGCGCGCGGGGCCGTCGACCTCGATACGCTGGCGGCGCGCACCGGGCTGCCGGTGCGCGCCTGCCTGACGGCGGTGACCGAGCTGGAGCTGGCGGGGGCAGTGACCTGCGAAATGACGGGGGAGGTGCGGCGGGCGCTGTAGTCGGCGGTGAGCGCTACCCGCGGTCGGCCGACAGATTGGTTACCGGCGCGCCCGCAGTCAGCGGACCATCCCGAGCCCCCGTGTCGATTTTGTGGCCGTGCGGGCTGATCGATAGATTAGCAGGTATGTTGTCCTCCGGATTGCCAGGCGCCGAGCTGATCGAACAGGGGTTACGGGACCTGGCTGAAGGGTCTGAAACCATCGAGTCGCTGCTCGTCTCGCTAGCAGCGCCGGCGCTCACCTCGCTCGGCCTGGTAGTCCGCACGCCGTTGGTGGAGCCCGAGCTCCGCCTCTATACACTGCTGGCGCAGCAGCACGGGGATGGGGCGCACTCGCGCTACAACGCCCTGGTCCGGCAGGTTGTGAGCTTCCGCCGAGCGGCCGCGTGCGTGAGATAGCGGACCGGAATCGTATCGAGACGTTCCTTGCCGCACTGGCACGCGAGGCCAGGGCTGACACCGATGTGTATCTCGTCGGGGGTACGTGCGCGGTGTTGATCGGATGGCGACTGTCGACGATCGACATCGACCTCGTGATGCGCCCGGAATCTGACGCCATGCTGCGCGCCATTCCGATGCTCAAGGAGCGGCTTCGTCTGAACGTCGAGCTGGCTTCCCCGGACCAGTTCATCCCCGTGCCCCAGGGCTGGGAAGAGCGGAGTCCGGTGTTCGTCCGCCTCGGGCGGGTCACATTCCGCCACTATGACTTTTCGGCCCAGGCACTCTCCAAACTCGAACGCGGCCATGCACGTGATGTGGCAGATGTCGCGGCTATGCGCGCGAGGGGGCTGATCGACCCCGACGAAATCCGCCGGCAGTTCGCACTCATCGAAGGGGAGCTCTATCGTTTCCCCGCGATCGATCCCGCGTCGTTTCGTCGTGCGGTGGACGCGGTCTTTCCGCGGTGACGTTCAGAGACTGACCGCGGGTGGGCGCCCCTCCCCGCAAGCGGGTCCAGCTCGACTCTCGGATAACCCGACGCCTACCGTGATGAACCGCCCGCCTGGCCGGGCGGGAGGTCCGATGACGAAGAGTCGATTGGCTCCCGAGCAGATCTGCAGGCGTTGCGCCAAGCCGTCGAGGCGATTCATCCTGCGGATCGCTTCGTCCTCTTGTCAAACCGCTTACCTGACCGGCTCGTAGGCTCTACCAAACTAGCCCCCGCTTGCGACATCACGGGTCGCCCCCCCACCCTCGCTCACCGCACATGCCTAACGGCTGCGCGGATATGTGTTATCTCGGAAGCGTTTCGCAGAGGCTGGGCCTGCACCCCGAGCCACACTCAGGCGCCCTACCAGGTGCGTCTAGCGGTCTAGCGGAGGATACTGACCACCACGAATCGCCCTGCCGATGGGCGTGAGGTGTTGAGGGTCCCGCGGCTCGCATCGCCAAGGCCCGGTCGTTCGGCTTGGCGATTATCCGGTCCTTCTGGCAGCGCACTGCCGTGTAGCGAGCCGACTATGTCGACCCTCGCAACCGTCACCCGGTTGCGGTACACCCGATGTGGAGAACGCGATTCGGTTCATGGTGCTGCCAGCTGCGCTCGCCGGCACGTCCTGGGCCGCGCCGAGATATCTCACGGAGCAGGTGCCAATGGTCGAGCCTGGAATCCGTGCAGGCGTGGTTATCCCGCGCTCGATGGCCACCGCTCAGCGCCGAGCAGCCGCCCAGCATCTGCATTTGCCTGACTAACGGTGGAATCCGTCGGTGGGCGATCGTGCGCGACGCGCTGCCGTCCGCGGCGACGATCACGAGCTGACCCGCCGACAGGCCGGACGCGTCGCACCCGGCGAGCAACGCGACCTCGCCGACGTCAGCCGACGCTGAGCGAATAGGAGAGTCCCGCCGAGGCATGCACGAGCCGCTCGGTGCCACTTTCGCGGTTGACCAGCAGGAGGCCGATCGCGGCAGCTCAACGCGATATGGGCTGACGATGGCACGGCTTCACCGATTCTTAATGTGCAACTAATCCACATCCGGTTGCCTGTGCGATCACTCCGCCGCATGCTGTGCACGGCGGCGGTCGTTCACCCTGGCTCGCTGCGATACTCGTGTGCTCCTCGTCTCCGTGAGGCTATCGACGATGCGTTTGTCCCGCGCTGGCATCATCATCGGAATCATCGGCATACTCGGCGGCTGCGGGTCGGGTGACGAGAGTTCGTCGCTTAGCGCGAGGAATGGCGACATTGTTTCGACTGGTGCGGGACGATGGGATAGGCCGCGGACGCTGCAGGAGGAGGTTCGGTTCGGGATGCCCGACGGCGATGAGCGCTACCTCTTCGGCCGGCCGCACGTGGGGCCGGTGCTCCCGGGAGATACGCTCGTCGTCGCCGACACGCGGATGCGCACGGTTCGTCTGTACGATTCCGGTGGGGCGTTCGTCCGGCAGATCGGGCGCATTGGCGACGGACCGGGAGAGTTCCGTAGCCCCGGCGTCGGGTTGGCGCGCGGCGACACGCTCTACGTGTTCGATGGTGCCTCACCGCGCGTCGCGCTCTTCACGAGCGATGGCCGGGCCATCGGCCTGTGGCGAACCCCGATCCGGGCGTGGAACGCAGGGGTGGTTCTCGAGGCCGCCGAAGGATTCTGGATCGCGCAGATGTTTGGCGAGCCGGTGATCGGTGAGACGCGGCGTGTCGGGTACATCCGATATCACGGTGGCGCTCCGCAGGCCGACACGCTCCATCTTCCCAACCCGTCGGGGGATGATGATCCATGGCGCGTGGGGGGCGGCGGGCGCTCGGAGCTGTTGATGTACAACAGTCGTGCGTATGTGCTCGAAGTGCGTGGGCAACACGGCCTCGTCAGGCGCTTCGGCCGCGCGGACGTGCCGCCGCGCCGGCGCACTGCCGAGCAGCTCGCGACGCTGCGGGACTCGGAACGGCGGCGGGCCGCCCGATCAACGGAGGCGGCATCGACGCGCGAGCGACCCATTCCCGAGGTCGCCGACCTGATCCGCCGTGCCTGGATCGACGCCGATCGTCGGACGTGGGTGGAGGTGCTGGTCGACGACGATGCCTGGCGGCTCGCCGGTGGCGGTGCCTGCACTGCGACGCCTCCGGGCGACGAGCGCTCCGACCGCGTGGTGCTCGACGTCTTCGATGCGTCCGGCGTCTTCCTCGGCCGCACCGCCCAGCCGTGCGGTGCCGAGGTGCACGGAGCGCAAGGAGAACGCGCGTGGGGTTTCCATCGAAGTGCGGATGACGTTCCCGTCGTCGTACGGTGGCGCATCGCGCACTGAGCCGCAGCGAACCTGTAGCCGCCGGTCCGGTGTCCGTCCGTCGTCCACGCCCGGCGGCCGGTATCTTTCACGCATGCTCCCCCGCCACATCTACGTCCACGTCCCCTTCTGCGCACGGCGCTGCTCCTACTGCGATTTTGCCATCGCGGTGCGCCGCGTGGTGCCGGTGGACGAGTACGTCGGCGCGTTGCAGCGGGAGATCGCGATATTCACGCGACGCGCCGACCGGTCGGACACAGGCGGCGGGTGGGAGGCCGAGACGCTGTACCTCGGCGGCGGCACCCCATCCCGACTCGGCGGCGATGGGGTCGCCCGGGCGATCGCCGCGGTGCGCGAACACGCCAGGCTATTGCCCGGCGCCGAGGTCACGATCGAGGGGAATCCGGACGACGTGTCGCCGGAGGCGGTCGCGGCCTGGCGCGCGGCTGGCGTCACTCGCGTCTCGCTCGGCGGGCAGAGCTTCGACCCCGCCGTCCTCGCCTGGATGCACCGGACCCACGACGCCGACGCCATCGGACGGGCCGTGGCGACGCTGCGAGACGGCGGGATCACCGATTGGAGCCTGGATCTGATTTTCGCCGTGCCGGTATCACTCGAGCGCGATTGGGAGCGGGATCTCTCGCTCGCCCTGGCCCTCGATCCACCCCACATCTCACTTTACGGGCTCACGGTCGAGGCCGGCACGCCGCTGGGCCGGTGGGTTGACCGCGGCGCGGTGGACGAGGCGCCGGAAGAGCGGTACGAGCGCGAGTTTCTCGCCGCGCACGACGCGATGACGGCGGCCGGGCTCGAGCATTACGAGGTCTCCAACTTCGCTCGCCCCGGCGCCCGCGCCCGCCACAACGGCGCCTACTGGCGCCACGTGCCCTACGCCGCCTTCGGCCCCGGCGCGCACGGCTACGACGGGCGCGACCGCTGGTGGAACGTGCCCGCGTACGCCGAGTGGGTCCGACGCCTGGGCGCCGGCGAATCCCCGCGAGAAGGTGCCGAGACGCTGACCGATGACAACCGGGTGGCGGAACGCGTCTATCTCGGACTGCGCGGCGACGGCGGGCTCGAGCTGGAGGGCGGGGAGCCTGACGTCGTCGCGCCGTGGCTTGCCGCCGGGTGGGGGGTGCTCACCGGCGGGCGATTGCGCCTCACGCCGCTCGGCTGGCTCCGCCTCGACAGTCTGGCCGCCGCCTTGACGGACACTAGAAGTCGTTCGTATCTTTAGACTTATGCATCCTCAGGACCTTTCAGACCGCGAGCGCCGGGTGCTCGAGGCCGTCATCCAGATGTACGTCGAGACCGCGGAGCCTGCCGGCTCCCGCACGGTGTCGCGGCGTTACGAGCTGGGCGTCTCGGCCGCCACCATCCGAAATACGATGAGCGACCTGGAAGAGAAGGGCTACCTCTACCACCCGCACACGTCCGCCGGCCGCGTCCCCACGGACAAGGCCTATCGCTCGTATGTCGACGCGCTCGTCGCGCTCCCGGCGCTTCCCGGCCCGCTGCGCGATCAGCTCGCGGAGCAGATCACCGCCGGTGGCTCGGCGATCGAGGCGATCCTGCGGCGTGCGGCGCAGAGCCTCGGGGTCCTGACCCAGGAGCTCGGCGTCGCCCTCGGACCGCAGATCGATAACTCGGTGCTGCAGCGGCTGGAACTCGTGCGGCTGTCGGCCGAGCGGATGCTGGTGGTGCTGACGCTCTCGGGCGGCACGATGCGCACGATCTTCGTCGAGGCCCGGGGCGAGATCGCCAACAGCGCGCTGGCGGAGGTTGCGGGGATGCTGAACCAGCGGCTCGCCGGCCTGACGCTGCGCGAGATCCGCCAGACGCTCGGCACCCGGTTGCGCGACAGTGCGTGCAGCGGCGACGCGCACGAGCTGCTCAACATCTTCGTGCAGGAAGGGGAGCAACTGTTCGACGTGGCGAGCGGACAGGAAGACACCGGGGTGGTCCTCGGTCAGGCCTCGGTGCTCGCCGACCAGCCGGAGTTCGCGACGGGTGAGAGCATGCGACGCCTGCTCGAGCTGACGGATACGCGGCAGCATCTGGCGCTGGAGCTGAAGCGCCGCAGCGCGCAGCCGGGTATTACCATCAGCATCGGAAACGAGCACGCCGATCCGCGGCTCGAACGCTTCACGGTCGTGACCGCCGAGTATCGGGCGGGCGACCTGACCGGCGTGATCGGGGTCATCGGCCCCACACGCATGCCGTACGAGAAGGTCATCACGCTCGTGCATCACACGTCGCGGCTCCTGACCGAGCTGCTGGACTGACATCACCACCATGGCCGATTTCTACGCCGTCCTCGGCGTCTCGCGTGAGGCGTCCGAAGACGAGATCAAGAAGGGATACCGAAAGCTCGCGATGCAGTACCACCCCGACCGGAACGGCGGGTCGAGCGAGGCGGAGGAGAAGTTCAAGCAGATCACCGAGGCGTACGACGTCCTTCGTGATCCGCAGAAGCGCGCGGCCTATGACCGGTATGGTGAGGCGGGACTTCGTGGGGGCGGTGGCGGCGCCTACCAGCACGTGGATCTGTCGGAAGCGCTCAACATCTTCATGCGCGACTTCGGCGGCTTCTCGGGGCTGGGCGACCTGTTCGCGCAGCAGGGCGGTGGCGGCCGACGTCAGTCGTCAGGTCCGCGCACGGGCGCCGACGTCAAGGTGGTCGCCGAACTGACGCTCGACGAAGTGGCGATGGGCGTCACCAAGACGTTCCGGCTCAAGTTGCTCGATCCGTGCGACAAGTGCGAAGGGGTGGGCGCCGAGCCAGGGAGCACGGCGCAACGGTGCACGACGTGCGCGGGAGCCGGCGAGGTGCGCCGGGCGCAGCGGTCGTTCTTCGGCCAGTTCGTCAGTGTCGCGCCCTGCCCGACGTGCGCCGGCGAGGGCACGGTGATCGCCTCGCCGTGCAGGAAGTGCCGGGGCGAGGGGCGGATCCGCGGCGAGCACGAAATTCCCGTGCAGATTCCGGCCGGCGTGGCGACGGGGCAGTACATGACGATGCGCGGCGTCGGCAACGCGGGGCCGCGCGGCGGCGGGCGTGGCGACCTGCTGATCGTGTTCGAGGTGCAGGAAGATGCCCGCTTCGAGCGCGATGGCGAGGATCTCTACACCGAAGTGCTGGCACCGTACACGTCGCTCGTGCTGGGGGGCGACATCGAGGCGCCGGCGGTGGGCGGGTCGGTGACGGTGCGCTTGCCCGCGGGCACGCAGAGCGGGCAGGTGTTCCACCTGCGCGGTCGCGGGCTGCCGCGGGTGAATGGCGGCGGGATCGGCGATCTCCACGTCCGCATCCAGCTCTGGACGCCGGACGAGGTCAGCTCCGAGGAAGAGCAGTTGCTGGTCCGTCTTGCCCAGTTGCAGGGCGCCGTGCCCGCGGGATCGTCGCGGGGGAAGGGGATCTGGGCACGTATGAAGGAAGCGTTAGGGGCATGAGCTGGACCGCCATCCGGGTGCGCCCGGCCATGAATCGTGAGGGAGTGGTGGCCGCGCTGTTCGCGCAGGGCTCGCAGGGCGTCCAGGAGACGGACGACGCGGTGCTGACGCACTTTCCGCCGGAGACGAACTTCGCCCAGGTGACGGCGGCCGTGACCGCCGCCGACGGCGGCGCGACGATCGAGAGCTGGCCCGTCGACAACGTGGACTGGACCCAGGCGTGGCGCGACGGAATCCGCGCGCACCGGGTCGGCCGCCTCACGATCGCGCCGCCGTGGTTGGCCGACGGACTGGAGCCGGCCACGTCGG
>JBBQHX010000067.1:0-15244 GCA_038324385.1 Gemmatimonadales bacterium
GCCTGCGCGACCGACTCGCCCCACTCGAGCGTGAGCGCGCGCCGTTTGCCACGGCCCCGCGCACCAACGAACCGGCCACCTGGGTGGAGCCCGAGGTCGTCGTCGAGGTCCGATTCAACGAGTGGACGACCGACGGCCGGCTCCGGCATCCGGTCTTCCTCGGCGTACGCGACGACAAGCCCGCGGCTGCCGTGCGACGGGAGCCCTCCGCGCGGGTCTCGACGCCACCGCGTTCGTCGGCGGCGGTGCGCCCGCCGGCGGCGCGCACGACAACCCGCGGTGTGCCGGCCGGGGGCGCGACCGTGGATGCGCCGGCGGATCTGGTCGAGCGCCTGCACGAGATCGAGCGCACGCGGGGTGGCAGCGGCACGCTCGCGATCGGTCGGACCCGCCTCCCGCTCACGAATCTCAACAAGGTGTTCTTCCCCGAGGCGGGGTTCACCAAGGGCGACCTCCTTCGTTACTACGTCCGGGTGGCCGACGCGATCCTTCCGGCGATTGCCGACCGTCCGCTGGTGCTCCGGCGGCATCCGAACGGGATCACGGGGAAGGCGTTCTATCAGCAGGCGGCGCCCGACGCGCTTCCCGCCGGTGTTCGCGCGGTGGCGGTCGCCCTCCCACCCGGTGAAACCGGCGACACCGGCGATCGCGAGGCGAAGCGCCGGTTCATCGGCGGTGGGCTCGCCACGCTGCTCTACACGATCCAGCTCGGGGCGATCTCGGTCGATCCGTGGCACGGGCGGTTGAGGACGCCGCAGTACGCCGACTACTCGATCATCGACCTCGATCCGGGGGACGGCGCGACGTTCGCGCAGGTGGTCGCAATCGCCCTCCGCGCCCGGGAGGTGCTCACGGCGCTGGGCCTGACGAGCATGGTCAAGACGTCGGGCGCGTCGGGGCTGCACGTCACGGTGCCGCTCCGCGCGCGCACCCCGGCCACCTCGGCGCGGCTGCTGGCGGAGATCGTCGCGACGACGATCGCGCGCGAGATGCCCCGCGACGCGACCGTGGTACGCGCGGTGGCGCGCCGACCGCGCGGTACGGTTTACGTCGACTACCTGCAGAACATTCCCGGGAAGACAGTGGCGAGCGTCTACGCGGCGCGCGGCGTCCCGGCCGCCAGCGTGTCCACGCCGCTGCGATGGGAGGAGGTGACCCCCGCGCTCGACCCGCGCGCGTTCACGATCGCGACGCTTCCCGCGCGGCTTGGCAAACTGGGCGATCTGTGGGCGGAGGGGCTCCAGACGCGCAACGATCTGCGCGCGGTAATCGGGGGGTGGAGCTAGGCATCGGGAGGCGCCCCGGCCGCCCGCCCGTGCCCGCCGCGCCCTCCCCACCCGCGAGCCGCCGGCCGTATATTATCCGACCATGCGAGCCTCCGAGATCCGCCAGCGCTTCCTGAGCTACTTCGAGCGTCAGGGACACGCCATCCGCCCGAGCGCGTCGCTCGTGCCCGGCGATGACCCGACCCTGCTATTCACCAATGCGGGGATGGTCCCCTTCAAGAAGGTGTTCCTCGGCCAGGAGAACCCCGACTTCGGGCGGCGAGCGACCACCGCGCAGAAGTGCGTGCGGGCCGGCGGCAAGCACAACGACCTCGAACAGGTCGGACACACCGCGCGGCATCATACGTTCTTCGAGATGCTGGGCAACTTCTCGTTCGGCGACTACTTCAAGCGTGAGGCGATCCGCTTCGCGTGGGAGTTCGTCACGGTCGAGTTGGGGCTCGATCCGCAGCATCTGCGGGTCACCGTCTATCACGAGGACGACGAGGCGCGCGATCTCTGGCGCGAGATCAGCGGACTGCCCGAGTCGCGCATCTACGGGCTCGGTGAGCGCGACAACTTCTGGCAGATGGCCGATACCGGTCCGTGCGGCCCGTGCTCCGAGATCTACGTCGACCTCGCGCACTATGCGTCCGACTGGCGCTTCCCGGAGGGCGCCACAGGTGAGTGGACGGAGACGGGGAAGGACGAGTATTCGACCGATGCGTTCGTCGAGGGCGCGGAGGCAGGGCGATTCCTGGAGATCTGGAATCTCGTCTTCATGCAGTACGACCGTTCCGCGGACGGCACACTGACGCCCCTTCCCAAGCCGAGCATCGATACCGGCGCGGGGCTGGAGCGGATCGCGGCGGTGCTGCAGGGGGTGACGAGCAACTTCCATACGGACGGCTTCCGCCCGCTCATCGAAGCGGTCGAGTCGACGATCGGCATCGCCTATCGCGGACGCGACAGCGATGCGCTACACGAGGCGACGCTGCCTGACGGGCGCACCGTCATGGTGGAACCCGCCGCGTTCCGGGTGCTCGCCGATCATGCACGCGCGGTCGCGTTCCTCCTCGCCGATGGCGTGTTTCCGTCGAATGAGGGGCGGGGCTACGTTCTCCGTCGCATCCTGCGACGCGCGGCGCGGCACGCCTGGCTGCTCGGGCGCAACCAGCCGACGCTGACGCACGTGATCGGTGCGGTGGTCGACACGATGGGCGACGTCTATCCGGAACTCGTGCAGCGGCGCGACTACCTGATGGAGACGGTGCGCGCCGAGGAGGAGCGGTTCCTGGCGACGATCGACGAGGGGATGGCGCGATTCGAGAAACTCGCGCCGCCGCAGAGCACGCAGGGCTCGACCGGTCTCCGCGGGACGATCTCGGGCGAGGACGCATTCCGGTTGTACGACACCTTCGGCTTCCCGATCGATCTGCTCGAGCTGATGGCGCGCGAGCGCGGGTACACCGTCGACACGGCGGGCTTCAACGCCTCGCTCGACGCGCAGCGGCAACAGTCGCAGGACGATCGCCGGTCGCGCCAGTTGGGGGTCGCGGCCGACGAGCTGGCCGATCTGGAACGGTGGGAAAAAGTCGCCGAGGACGATGCCGTGCGTTTCGTCGGCTATGACACGATCGAGATCACGACGCAGGTCGCCGCGCTCCGCCGGCTCGACGGGAACCGGGTCGCGATGATGCTGCGCGAGATGCCGTTCTACGTCGAGTCGGGCGGTCAGGTCTCCGATCGCGGCGAGATCGTTGGCGACGGCTGGCGGATCGACGTCGACGAGGTGCGGCGTGTGGAAGGGCGCCCGGCGGCCGTCGGCCGCCTGACGGGGGAGATCCGGTTCGGGCCGGTGGTCGCGCGCGTGCCGAGCCATCGGCGTCGCGATACCGAGCGGCATCATACGGCGACCCACCTGCTGCACGCCGCGTTGCGCACCGTGCTCGGCGAGCACGTGCACCAGGCGGGCTCGCTCGTGGCGCCCGACCGTTTGCGGTTCGACTTCACCCACCACGGCCCGGTGAAGCCCGAACAGCTCATGGAGATCGAGCGGTGGGTGAACCAGGCGATCTTCGCGGCGGCGCCGCTCACGATCACCGAGCGGTCGTATGCCGATGCGATCGCGGGCGGCGCAATGGCGCTGTTCGGCGAGAAGTACGGCGATGTCGTCCGTGTCGTCGACATCCCTGAATTTTCGACGGAGCTGTGCGGCGGCACGCACGTGCCGAATACGGCGGTCATCGGCGTGTTCACGATCCTCAGCGAGGGCGGGGTGGGCGCGGGCGTGCGGCGCATCGAGGCGCTGGCGGGGCCGTATGCCTATGCCTATCTGCGCGAACGTGAGCGACCGCTCACGGAACTGAGCGAGATGCTCAAGACGCCGATCGGCGGAGTCACCAAGCGCGTCCAGGCGCTACTCGAGGAGCGTCGCACGCTGGAGCGCCGCCTCGGCGAGATGATGCGCGGCGGCGGGGCCGGAGACCCGACGGCGGAGCTGGTCGGGAGCGCAGAGACGGTCGACGGCGTGAAGATCGTTGCGCGGCACGTTGCCGGAGCCGACGTGAAGGCGCTGCAGGCACTTGGCGATACGCTACGCGAGCGGCTCGGCTCGGGCGTCGCCGTGCTCGGCGCCGATCTCGAGGATGGCAAGGGCACGCTCGTGGTGATCGTCACCGACGACCTGCGCGAGCGCGGCGTGCGCGCCGACGACCTGGTGCGCGCGATCGCCGAGCTCGCTGGCGGACGCGGCGGCGGCAAGCCGCACATGGCGCAGGCGGGTGTCCCTGACGCGTCGCGCATCGCCGCCGCACTCGAGGGTGCGCCGGCCATCGTCCGGGCGCGGCTGGGGGGCGCGTCGTGAGGCGCTGGGACGTTCCGTCGCCACTGACGGGGGAGGCGGCGCCGCAGTCGCTCGTGAGGCGGCTGCAGGCCGAACTCGACGGGGTGGGGGAGCCCGGTCCGGAGGCGGCGGCGGATTCGTATCTGGATGCCGCCGCCTCGCTCTTTCAGCGGTTGATGCTCGAAGGGTGCGGGACGCGGGACCGCGCACTCGACCTCCTCGCGGTCGACGCGCTGGTGACCTACGCGCTCGAGGCGGGCGCCGACGATCCGGCCCGGTTCGAGGAGCGCGCCGGCGAGGCGATGCGCCGTTTCGCCGCGCTCGCCGGCTCCACCGGCTGACCGGCGCGGGCGCGATGTCGTCAGGCACGAGCGGATCGGGCGCGTGATCGACATCCATTCGCACCTGCTGCCGGGCGTCGACGATGGCGCGCGCACCTTCGAGGTATCGGCGCGCGTGCTGACCCGGTTCGCCGGCGACGGCGTCGAGGCGCTGGTGTGTACGCCGCACCTGATGGCGTCGGCGGTGGCGACCGCACCGGTCGCCCACCATCGCGAGATTCTCGCGGAACTGCGCAATCGCGTGCCGCACGCCCCGGCCCTGCTGCTGGGTTGGGAGATCATGCTCGACGTCTTCGGCGCCGACCTGACGTCGCCGGATCTGGGGCTGGCTGGCTCCCGTTCGGTGCTCGTCGAGTTTCCGCGCACCGGGATTCCGCCTCACGCGGCGGCCGAGCTGGCGCGATTGCGGGCATCGGGGATCGTCCCGGTGCTGGCCCACCCCGAGCGGTACTTCGGCTGTTCGGTCGCGCACGTGCGGGAGTGGCGGGCGGCTGGCGCGGCGATCCAGTGCGATGCCTCGGTCTTCGGCGGGGACGGGCGCGTCTCGCGGGTCGCTCGGCATCTGCTGGCCGGGGGGCTGGTGGACTGTATCGCGAGCGACAACCACGGGGACCGTCGTTCGCTGGCGGCTGCCCGCGGCTGGTTGCGCGAGATCGGCGCTGAGGAAGCGGCCGAGCTGCTCACCGAGGAGAATCCCGGGCGTCTGATTCGCGATCAGGCGCCGGTCCTCGTTCCGCCGATCCGCATCCGGACCAGTGCATTCGACCGCCTCAAGGCGCTCCTGACGGGGCGCACGTGAGCCGTGGGGCGGCCGGCGATGTGCCCCGCGGACGCCAGCGCGTTATCCTTGGGCGGATGTTCGACCGGCGTTTCTCCTCCACCGATCCGGTATGACGCAATCAAGCCTGACCGATTCCCTTCGCGAGCTGGCCGCGACGGCGCTGCACACCGCCGACGCGCTCGAGGAGTCGATCGAGCGTGCGGGCACGATGATTCTGCAGACCGTCGCCCGTGGCGGGACGCTCTATTTCTGCGGGAATGGCGGCAGCGCCGCCGACGCGCAGCACATGGCGACTGAATACGTCGTGCGCTACCGCCGCGACCGTCGCGCCATTGCCGCGCTGGCCCTGACCACCGACACGTCGCTGCTCACCGCGGCCGGGAACGACCTTGGGTTCGAGGCGGTGTTCGCCCGGCAGGTCGAGGCGTTCTGTCGCCCGGGCGATCTGCTCGTGATCCACTCGACCAGCGGCAACTCGCCCAACGTGCTGCGCGCGGCCGAGGCGGCGCGCGCGCGGGGCGTCGCGGTCCTCGCCTTTTCGGCGCGTGACGGCGGTGCGCTGGCGGCGCTCGCCGATCACAGTGTCATCGTCCCGACCGACCGAACCGACCGCGCGCAGGAGCTGCACCTGTGCATCGAGCATGCGATCTGCGACCGCGTCGAGCTCGAGCTCATCGCGCGGGAGCACCGCGCCACGCCGCCGGACGATTCATCCACCGGTGCCCGCTGATGTCCGACCGTTCCCCGTCCCCGTCGCTACCGCAGCTTCCGGGGCTGCGGGGCGCGCGCGTGCTGGTCACCGGCGCCTCACGCGGTATCGGACGCGCGACCGCGCTGCTCCTCGCGGCGTCGGGCGCCGACGTCGCCATCGGCTACCGGACGCGTCGTGAGGCGGCGGACGAGGTGGTGGACGCGGCGCGCGCCCTCGGTGTGCGGGCGTTCGCGCATGCGGCCGATCTCGGCGACCCCGATGCGGCGGAGGGGCTGGTGGGGGCGACAGTGGCGGCGTTCGGCGGGCTGGACGCGTATGTCGGCAACGCGGGAATCTGGCCGCCCGACGAGGTTCCATTCGCCGACATGGCATTCGCGCAATGGCGCCGCACGATGACGGAGAACGTCGACGCGATCTTCCACGTGACGCGGGCCGCCGTGCGGGCAATGGGCGATGGCGGTCGCGTGGTGCTCGTCGCGAGCACCGCGGCGCAGCGCGGCGAGGCGTTCCACGCCGACTATGCCGCGTCCAAGGGCGCGATGGTGTCGCTCGTCAAGTCGCTCGCGGTGGAGCTCGGACCGCGCGGGATCACCGTCAACGCGGTCGCGCCCGGATGGGTGGCGACCGAGATGACCGCCGGCGTCCTCGCCGGCCCGGCGCTCGACCGCGCCGCGGCCGGAATCCCGATCGGCCGCGTCGCGACCGCCGATGACATCGCGGCGCCGATCGTCTTCCTGTGCACGCCGATGGCGCGCCACGTCACGGGCGAGATTCTGAACGTCAATGGAGGCAGCGTGCTGTGCGGGTGATCGCGTTCGTGTTCACGGGTGGGACGATCTCCATGCGCAACGACGTTGCCGCTGGCGGCGCGGTGCCCTCGCTGTCGGCCGAGGAGATCCTCGCGGCGGCGACGGGCATCTCGTCGGTGTGCGACGCGCGGCCGGAGGAGTGGGGGCGGCATCCCGGTCCGCACATGACGGTCGAGCGACAGTGGGCGCTCCGGAATCACCTGCGGCAGCTCGTCGCCCGTCCGGACATCGATGGGGTGGTCGTCACGCACGGCACCGACACGCTGGAGGAGACGGCGTATCTGATCGCGCGCTCGGTGCCGACCGAGAAGCCGATCGTCTTCACCGGCGCGATGCGCACGGCGAGCGATCTCGGATGGGATGGCCCCGCCAATCTGCTCGACGCGGCACGTGTCGCGGCCAGCGACACGGCGCGCGGCCTGGGGGTCGTGCTGGTGATGGGCGCGCGCGTATTCACCGCGCTCGACGTGATGAAGGTGCACACCAACGCGCTCGACGCCTTCGAGAGCCCGGGACTCGGGCCGATCGGCATCATCGACGACGGACGGGTGCGGCTGCGCCGCGGACTGGCCTCGCTGCCGGCCGCGCTGGAACCCGAGCAGTTGGCGACGCCAGTTGATGTGGTGCTCGCGCACGCCGGTGCCGACGCGCGCCTGCTCGACGCGCTGCGGCCGGAGGGGCAGGGGGTCGTGATCGCCGCGCTCGGGCGGGGGAACGTGCCGGTGGCGATGGTGGCCGGCATCGAGCGATGGATCGCCGACGGGAAACCGGTGGTGATCGCCTCACGCTCGCCGCGCGGGCGGGTTGGAACCACGTATGGCTACCCGGGTTCGGGACGCCGGCTGCACGAGTTGGGCGCGATTCTCGCGGGATCACGACGTGCGCCGCAGGCCCGGATGGAGCTGATGCTCGCGCTGGGTGCGGGACTCGCACACGCGGCGATCGCCGAGGTGCTGGATGGGTGATCCGTCGACGGCCGATGCCGCGCAGACCGATGGCGCCGGTCCCGCACACGATGCCGCCGGAGGGGTGATGACCGATGACCGCCGGGACCCCACCACCACACCCGCACGCGGCGCCATGCCTGACGACGCGCCGGTTCGCCTGCGCCCGCCCGGCAGCGTGATCGGCATCGCGCGGACGCTCGAGAACGCGGGGTTCGAGACCTGGTGCGTTGGCGGAGCCGTCCGCGACGCGTTGCTCGGCCTCGACAACCTGGATTGGGATCTGGCCACGGCCGCGCCGCCGCTCGAGATGCGCCGGCTCTTCCGCCGCACGATTCCGGTGGGCATCGAGTTCGGTACGATGGGCATCCTTGATGAGCGCGGGCACCTCTACGAGGTCACGACGTTTCGTCGCGACGTGCAGACGGACGGCCGACACGCCATTGTCGAGTTCGGAGCGTCGCTCGACGAGGATCTGGCGCGGCGCGACTTCACGATCAATGCGATCGCCTATTCGCCGACACGGAAGCTGCTGCACGATCCGTTCGACGGCCGCGGTGATCTGGCGCGCGGCCTCGTGCGCGCGGTCGGCACCGGCGAGGCACGGATGCGGGAGGATCGGCTGCGCGCCCTGCGCGCGATCCGGTTCGCGGCTCGCTTCGACTTCGCCATCGAAGCCGAAACGTGGCGCGCCGTGGTGGCCAGCGGCCCGCACCTCGGCCGCCTGTCACCGGAACGCGTCAAGCAGGAGCTGGAGAAGACGCTGGACCAGGTACTGCGCCCGAGCATCGCGTTCGGCCGGTGGCGGGACGCCGGCGCCTTCGCGACGCTGATCCCGCACCTCGCCGGCGTGCCTGACGACACGCTGCACGCGGTGGATCTGCTGCCGCTGGCGACGGGTCCGCGCGCCGAGCAGCGCCGGCTGCTCCGCCTGGCGACCCTGTTCTCAGACGTGGCACCGGCCGACGTGCGCGCGACGCTCAAGGCGCTCCGATTCTCCAACGCCGACCAGCGCGCCATCGGCGCCGTGCTCGATGCCTGGGCAGCGCTGCGCGAGCCGATGACCGCCGCCCTCCTCCGCAGCGAGTCACTGCCTGACGACGGCGTGATCCGCCGCTGGGTCGCGCGGGCGGGGCGGCTGCGCACCGCGGCGGTGGTCCGGCTCGCCGCGGCCCGCTGGGCGGCCGCGGCGGCCGCCGGTGGGCATGCGCCCTCGCCGGGAATGATCCGGGCGCTGCATCGACGAGCGATCCGCATCGCGTTCCGCGACCCGGTCGAGGTCGGCGACCTGGCGATCGACGGCGACGATCTTCGCACGGCGGGCGTGCCGCCCGGCCCGGGAATGGCGGCCGTACTGCGCCACCTGCTCGATGAGGTGCTGGACGATCCCGCGCGCAACGCCGTCGAGCCGTTGCTGGTCCGCGCGCGTGCCCTTCACCTCGAGGCGACCCGCTGACATGCCGCTCTTTCGTGGGCGCCAACCCGAGGCGAGCATCTGGCGGCGGTTCCGGTCGGGGCTCGATTCCTTCACCTTCGTCGAGGACGAGGGGTACTTCACCGCCCACGTCGTCGCGACGGCGGAGCGCGTCGCTGACCTGCTGCACGCGCTGACCGAGGAGCTGGCACCGGCGGTGGATGTGGTGATCGAGGATCTGCGCAGCGGTCGCGTGTGGCGGGGCGAGCGGCTGGCGTTGCCTGACGTGCGCGAGACGTTGGCGCGGCTCAAGATTCCGCTGGCAACGTATGCGGGGGTCGAGGTCGCCGTCTATACGGGGGAGGACCAGCTCACGCTCACACCCGAGCTGGAGCTCTACCTGTACGCGCGCACGGACCGCTGGCTCTACCTGCTCCTCGGCAAGGGGCTGGTCGAGAGCGACCGGGTGTCGGGCCACGCCTGGCGGTTGCGTCCGGAAGATCTGGATCCCGCACCCGAGCTGTCGGATGTGCTGGCGCGCGCGTCCGATCAGCTCGGGCTGTCGGAGGTGTGATGGGGCACGCGGTGGCGTACGCGCTGCTCGCGGGGGGAGCGAACATCCTTGGCGCCCTGCTGGTGGCCGGTGGTCGTCAGGCACCTCGGGGCCTCCTGCACACGACGATGGCGCTCGCCGCGGGTTTCCTGATCGCGGTCGCGCTCGCGGGGCTGCTCCCGGAGGCGGTCGAGCGGGTGGGCGGACTGGCGGGGCTTGCGGCCGTCGCGGGATTTGTTGGTGTACACCTGGCGCAGCAGCTCGCGGGCGGGCACGCGCCGCACGACGTCTCGCCGACCGTGCCGCGCACGGACGCGCCGCACACTCACGCCCCGAACGATGACGCGTCGCACGACCACGCTGGGCATGACGACCACGCGGTCGATGCCCATCCATTTGGCGGCGCGCACACGCACCTCTCCGATGGCGTCACGGCGGTGGGAAGCGTCGCCGCCCTTGCCGCGCTGTCGATCCACACCGTGCTCGACGGCGTGGCGATCGCGAGCGCCGAGGGCGCGGCGTCGGGGCTGGGGCAGCTCGTCTTCATGGGGGTGCTGCTGCACAAGCTCCCCGAAGGACTGGCGATTGCCAGCCTCTTCCTCGCGGCCGGGCTCGGGCGCGCCCGGGCGGTTGGGGCGGCGGTGGTCCTGGCCGTGGCCATTCTCGTTGGGGTCCTGATCACCGGCGTCCTCCAACCGCGCGGCGGGATCGCCCTCGGCATTTCGGCCGGGGTCACCCTCTATGTGGCCGGCGCCGTCCTGGTGCCCGAACTCCGGGCGCATCGTGGGCGTCTCACGACTCCCGCCTTCCTGCTCGGTGCAGCGCTCGCGGTGGCCGCGACGCTGCTGGCCGATCGCGGGTGACCCGGGCCTGACCCGCGCGGCTGTCTGTGGACCGGAACTGGCGAGATGGCGCACGCGATGATGGTGCAACCGGCGGAGGCCGATGACGCGTAGCTCTCGCCGTCCCCCCGGGGACGAGTCGCTCTTTTCGCAGTCGACGGCGCGGTCGCGTCCGCTGGCGGCCCGCATGCGTCCGCGCACGCTCGACGAGTTCGCGGGTCAGGAGCATCTCCTCGGCCCGGGCAAGGCGCTGCGCGTGGCGATCGAGCGCGGCATCGTCAGCTCGATCATCCTGTGGGGGCCGCCGGGCAGCGGGAAGACCACGCTCGCCCACATCATGGCGGGGATGAGCGACCGGGTCTTCGTTCCGTTCAGCGCGGTATCCGAAGGGGTGCCGCGGCTGCGCGAGATCATTGCCGAAGCTCGCGAGCGGCTGGCTGCCGGCAGCCGCCAGACGGCCCTCTTCGTCGACGAGATCCATCGGCTCGCCACCAACCAGCAAGACGCGTTGCTGCAGGCGGTCGAGGACGGCGTGGTGTTGATGACGGGGGCGACCACCGCCAACCCGTCGTTCAGTGTGAACGGGGCGCTCCTCTCGCGGAGCCGCGTCTTCGTGCTGCAGCCGCTCGGCGCGGCCGACATCGCCCCCCTGCTGCAGCGCGCGCTCGCCGACCCGGATCGCGGGCTGGGCGGGATGCACCTGACGATGAATGACGACGCACTGCAGATCATCGCCGCCGAGGCCGATGGCGACGCGCGACGCGCACTCACCGTGCTGGAAGCAGCCGCGCTGCACGTCGGCGATGGCGGCGACATCACGAGCGAGATCGCTCGTGAGGCGATGCAGCTTCGGTTCGCGCAGCACGACAGGACCGGCGAAGCGCACTTCAACATCCTGAGCGCGTATCACAAGTCGCTGCGCGGGAGCGACCCGCAGGGCGCACTGTACTGGATGGCGCGCATGCTCGAAGGGGGCGAGGACCCGCTGACGATCTGCCGCCGGGCGATCGCGATGGCGTCGGAGGACATCGGGTTGGCGGATCCACAGGCGCTCGTGCAGGCGCTCTCGGCGCGCGATGCATTCCGGATGCTCGGCGCCCCCGAGGGGTATCTGGCGCTGGCGCAGATGACCATCTATCTGGCGACGGCACCCAAGTCCAACAGCGCCTACCGCGCGCTGCAGGCGGCGTTGGAGGCCGCCCGCGGGACGCCCGGGGCGCCGGTGCCGCTGCACATCCGGAACGCGCCGACGGCGCTGATGAAGGAGCTGGGCTACCACGCCGGCTACCAGTACGCCCACGACGCGCCTGACGCCTACATCCCGCAGGAGTATCTCCCGGACGAGCTGCGGGGCGCCGAGTTCTACGCGCCGGGCCCGTTCGGATTCGAGAAGGATGTGGCGCGGCGGCTGGACTGGTGGCGATCGCTGCGGGAGCGGGCGGAGGGCGCCACGCCGCCGGGCGAGGGCGAGGACGGACCCGAGGGGGCCGCCCGCTAACACGGCACGGAACCGGCCCCGCCGCCGGGGTACCATGGTGACGGCACTCGCCCGCCGGGGCATGCATTCCGCAGATGGCGAGGCGGGGCGCGACTGCCCCCAGCCGGGCGGATCACGAACGACAGATTCTCGAGGACGTAATGATGCGGAAGGGGCTGCTGGTACTGGTTGGCGTGGCCGCGTTGGCGACGGCGGGATGCCAGTCGTTGGGGCGGGCGATCTTCGACGAGCCCGTCGTGAACTTCCGCGACCTGCGTGTCCGGGGGCTCGGCGTCACCGGCGGGGCACTCGACGTCCAGCTGAGTATCTACAATCCGAACAACTACGCGCTCGACGCCAAGCGCTTCACCTACCGGCTGATGGTAGATTCCACCCAGATCGCGACGGGGCAGCTCGAGCAGCTGTTCAGCGTGCGCTCGGGGGACTCGACCGTCGTCACGATCCCGGTGAACTTCAATTACCTCGGCCTCGGGCGGGCGGGGCAGCAGATCCTGAACCGCGGCACGCTGGACTATCGCGTCCTCGGCGATTTCACGGTCGGCACGCCGATCGGGGATTTCACCCGGCCGTACGACCAGCGCGGCACGTTCAGCGCCTTTTCCGGGTCGAATCGCTAGCGTTCGGCCGTAGTGCGACGGGCGGAGCCCGGGGGTGGGGCTCGCCAATCCATTTCCTCCAGCACGGACCTCACCATCACGCGCGACATCATCTCCCTGACGCTCCCGGTCGAGCGCGCCGTGCTCGTCGGCGCGCCGCTGAAGCGATCCCCGACCCGTCATCTGACGGACGAACATCTCGAGGAGCTCGGCCGACTGGCCGATACTGCCGGCGCCGAGCTCGTGGGCTCCCTGACGCAGCAGCTCGACCGTCCGCACCCGGGAACCTATCTCGGGAAGGGGAAGGTCGAGGAGCTGCGCAAGCTGCTCGATGCACAGGACGCCACGCTCGTGATCTTCGACGACGAGCTGTCGCCGGCGCAGGGGAAGAATCTCGAGGACGCGATCGGGCGCCGCGTGATGGACCGGGCGGAGCTCATCCTCGACATCTTCGCTACCCGGGCGCGCACGAGCGAAGCCAAGATGCAGGTGGAGCTGGCGCAGCTCGTCTACATGCTGCCGCGCCTGACGAGAATGTGGACCCACCTCGAGAAGTTCCGCGGCGGCATCGGCATGCGCGGACCAGGTGAAACGCAGCTCGAAACGGATCGCCGGCTGATCAACCACCGCATCAAGGTGCTGAAGGAGCGGCTGCAGGACGTCCAGCGTACGCGCGACGTGCAGCGGCAGTCGCGCGCCGGCATCTTCCGCGCGTCGCTGGTTGGCTACACGAACGCCGGCAAGTCGTCGGTGCTGCGTGAGCTGTCGGGCGCCAAGGAAGTGTTCGTCGAGGATCGCCTGTTCGCCACGCTCGATCCGCTCACGCGCGAGATCGACTGCGGCGGCCACGAGGTGCTGCTCACGGATACGGTCGGGTTCATCCGCAAGCTGCCGCACAACCTGGTCGCGTCGTTCCGCGCGACGCTGGACGAGACGCGTGAGGCGGACCTGCTGCTTCATGTCGTCGACGTCAGCCACCCGCAGTGGGAGGAGCAGCGCGCGGTGGTGGATCAGGTGCTTGCCGATATCGGTGCCGACGAGGTGCCCGTGATCCACGTCTTCAACAAGACGGATCGCCTGTCGCCCGAGGACTTGCAGGGGGAGCAGGGGCGGATCAACAACCTCTTCCCCGGATCGGTGTTCGTGTCGGCCGTCGAGCCCGACGGGTTGGAGCCGTTGCGGCGCACGCTGCTCGCCGCCGTTCGCGCGCAGCGACCGCTGGTCGAGATCCGCGTTTCGGCGTCCGACGGACGCGTGCTGGCCGAGCTGCACCGCCGCGCGGAGGTGCTCGACCAGCGCACCGACGACGATGCGATCGTGGTGCGCGCGCGGATGGACGAGGCGCTCGCCGGCAAGCTGCGCAGCACCGGCTACGCGGTGAATCGGGTGTGACGCGCCGGCCGCGGTCGCGTCTTCTGTGATGCGCGCGACCGCGGCCGAGCGTCGGTCCGGTGTGCCCGGCGGTCATCGGCCGGCACGCGCCGTGCTTCCTCGGCGGCAGACCGACGGACGAGCGATTCTGCTCCCATCCGTCGCAGTGCCGTACACTCCTCCATTACTGATCAGACATGACCGCGATCCTCGTCACCGGCGCCGCCGGCTTCATCGGCTATCATCTCACGGAGCGTCTGCTCGCGCGTGGTGAGGAAGTGGTCGGCTTCGACAACGTCAACGACTACTACGATGTGCGGCTCAAGGAGGCGCGCCTCGCCCGGCTGTCCACGAAGCCCGGGTTCCGCCTCGTTCGCGGCGCGCTCGAGGATCGTCAGGCAGTGGACGGGGTGTTCGCGAGCGTCAAGCCGCGCACCGTCGTCAATCTTGCGGCGCAGGCCGGGGTCCGTTACAGCCTGACGAATCCGCACGCCTACATCGACAGCAACATCGTCGGCTTCACGAACATCCTCGAAGGCAGCCGCCACAACGGCGTCGAGCATCTGGTGTACGCGTCATCGTCGTCGGTGTACGGGGCGCACACGGCGATGCCCTTCTCGGTGCATCACAATGTCGACCACCCGGTGAGCCTGTACGCGGCGACGAAGAAGGCCAACGAGCTGTTCGCCCACACCTACTCGCACCTGTACGGGCTGCCGACGACGGGACTGCGTTTCTTCACGGTCTACGGTCCGTGGGGGCGCCCCGACATGGCGATGTTCATCTTCACGAAGGCGATTCTCGAAGGGCGGCCGATCGACGTGTTCAATCACGGCCAGATGCTCCGCGACTTCACCTACATCGACGACATCGTCGAGGGTGTGATCCGGACGATGGATCACACCGCGGCTCCCGATCCGGCGTGGACGTCCGACACTCCTGACCCTGGCACGAGCTCGGCACCCTACCGGATCTACAACATCGGCAACCACACGCCGGTCCCCCTGCTGCGGTTGATCGAGGTGCTGGAGGAGACGCTCGGCCGCACGGCGGAGAAGACTCTGCTCCCGATGCAGCCGGGAGACGTGCCGGCGACCTACGCCGACGTGGAGGCGCTCACGCGCGACGTGGGCTTCGCGCCGAGTACGCCGATCGAGGAAGGGGTGGCGAGGTTCGTCGCCTGGTATCGCGACTTCTACGGCATCGCCGACTGACCGGCCGGATCAGCCGAAACGACGACAGCCCCGAGCGCATGCGCTCGGGGCTGTCGTCG
>JBBQHX010000068.1:0-14925 GCA_038324385.1 Gemmatimonadales bacterium
CGGATCCGTCACGCGGGTCGGTCAGGGTGTGGACGCCTGCCTCATCCAGCCCCAGGAGCACGACCTCGTCGACACCCAGCACGTCGGTGAGGAGACGGGGGGGGAGCACCGTGGCCCGGAGTCGGCCGCTCTGGCCGCGCGCGCCGTCATCATCGAGACGGTCGAGCAGCGAAACCGCGGCCAGCTCGGCGGCCGACATCGGCGCGGCGACAGGGGCCGCATCCGTAGCAAGGATGACCTCTGGACGGTCCGTAGGGCCGGGCACGAACCGCAGCGTGTCGGCGGTCGGTGCGGTGGGGCGCTCCGCGACGACCGGACGCGCGCCCACGAGAACAAGAAGTGCGGAACCGGCAAGAGCGACGCCCGCGAGCGAGCGGCCTCGACGTAAATCGAGCATGAACGAACCTCCCTGGCAGCCAGACGTACTCGACGGGACCAGACGGGTCCCGTCGAATCTCTCGGCTTTGCGAATCGGTGGACCAGGCCGCGGCCCATCGACGTGCCCTGAACAAGGAGCCCTGCGGAACATTCCCGCGGACAGATGAACGGCTGCAGCCAGTCTAAGCGCGCAGCCTCGATGTGATACCCATCCACGAGCAGATGTTCACCCCTCCGCTGACTGCCCAGTCAGCGGGCTGGACGGCAGCGGGACAGGTCCAGGATTCCCATTTCAATAGATGTCAACCGGCGTACCGACCTCGACCATGTCGTACAGTTTTTCGATGTCGTCGTTGCGCAGGCGGACACAGCCGTGGCTGACCGAACTCCCGACCGTTTCCGGGCGATTCGTGCCATGCAGCGCATAACCGTCGCCGAGCTTGAGTCGGCGCGTGCCGAGGACGTCGGCATACTTGCGCTGGGTCGTGCCGAAGGGCGGGATGACGATCGATCCGCCGGCGACAATCTCGCGTCCGTCGGCGACCGTGTACGGCTCGACGCGACCGTCCGGATACTGCCGCACGACGTCGCTGCCTGACGTGGTGAGCACCGCGCCGTCAGGCAGCGGCACCGTCTGCCCGCGCTGCAGGCGGGTGACGCCGAGTCCGCGGTTCCGCGCGGCCTCGATGAAATGCCAGTCGGGCGGGATCCAGGCCGGATTCTCCTCCTTCTCCAGCACCACCAGCCGGCCGCGCGGGGTCTCGAACTTCCACCGATCTCCACCCCCTTCCTTCACCAGCACCTTGCCGCTGCCGGTGGCCACGGGCGCCTCGAACAGGATCTCCTGGCCGCGCTTGTACCAGACGCGGTTCTCGGCGATGCTCACTACAAGATACGGCCGGTCCCCGATCGGCACCGAGTCCGCGACCGCTCCGTTGAGAATGGCGTCGAGGGAATCGCTGCGAATCCCCAGCTCGCGCTGAACATTTTCCAGCACGCCGAGGTTGTCGTTGAACACCATGCGCGAGACGTCACGCTCGTAACGCAGATCGAGCGTGTCGGCGAGCAGGGCGGTGCTCGCCGCCGCGAGCACGATCACGCTCGCGATCAACGTCCAGGCGACGATGCCCCCGGATCGGACGAACTTCGGAAGTCCTGCCATGACCAACTCCTGCGCAGTGGTGGCTCGAATGTGCAAACAGCGGGCGTCCGGCAACCGCCGGAAACACCGGTGTCAGTAGAAATAGACGGTCATGCCGGGCTTGAGATTCGCCTTCATCGCGGTGAAGTCCGCCGGCGCCACGCGCACCGCTCCGGGCATCACGAAATCGGGCGCGGCGAGCGGGCCCTCGTCGGGCTGCGCATAGATGATCGTACCGCCGGTGAGTAGCAACGCCCCCGCGCCGAGCGCTCCGGCGACGGCGCGGTCGTCAGGCACCGCCCCGCCCCGTTCGGCCCACACCCACGCCGGGATTTCCCACGGCTCATTGGCGTCGAGAATCCGCTCGACGGTGCGACTGCCGCGTGGCGTGGCGAGGTGGACGGTGTCCGGCGCGAGTCCGACGGTGCGTTCGGCTCCGACCTGTGCCGCCACGCGGCGGAGCACCGCGCCGTCACGCTCGAGGTAGAGCACCCCGCTGTCGACCGCGACCGCGAGGTGGAGGTTGGCGTCGAGGGCGGCCTGACGGCGCAGCAGCGCCAGCATCACCTCGTAGCGGCGCCCCTCGTCGGCCATCACCATGTCGGCTTTCTGGCGTTCGACGTCCGTCATGGTCGCCCGCAAGCGATCGACCTCGGACGCATAGCTCGACCGCTTGACGAGCAGCACCGCGATCAGTGCGACCATCGTGAGCGCCGCGACCCCCATGGTGGCGACGATCCCTGGGTAGCCGTATCGGAACTCGCGCCACCCGGCCCGCCGGCGGTCGCCCTCGGGACGCTCGTCATTGCGGCGGTCGGAATACTGGAAGGGTGTCTGGTCGGACATCGTACCTGGTCGAGTGGGAAGGCTCGGGACAAAAGTCTCGTGCCGCGGTCACACAAGATCGCCGAATTGCACGATCGGTACCCGCATGCGTAGCAAATGGACCACCCGTGCAGGCGGCTGGTCACTGTGCACCCGCGAATCCGCTGTCCGCCGCCGCGAGCGCCCCTACAACATGGGCGGGACGCGGGACTACATTCCCTCCTCCATGACCTCCACCGACTCCCCCCGCTGATGCCGGCCGCCACGCGAAGCCCGGTCGTGCTCGTCGTCCTCGATGGTTGGGGGTATCGCCCCGAGCGTGAAGGAAACGCCATCGCCCTCGCCAACACACCGACCTGGGACGCCCTCTGGTCGGTTCGCTCCCGTACGCTGCTGCAGGCGTCGGGACTCGCCGTCGGCCTCCCCGAGGGGCAGATGGGGAACAGCGAGGTCGGCCACCTGAACCTCGGTGCCGGCCGGGTCGTGATGCAGAACCTCGTCCGCATCGATACCGCGGTCACGTCAGGCGCCTTCTTCGAAAACCCGAACCTGGTGCATGCGTTCGAGCTCGCCCGCACGCGTGGGACGACGCTGCACCTGGTGGGGCTGATCGGCGACGGCGGGGTGCACGCCCACTCGCGGCATCTGTTGGCCCTGCTGCAAATGGCCGAGCGACGCGACCAGCCTCGGGTGGCGCTGCACCCGATGCTCGACGGGCGGGACACGATGCCCCGGTCAGGCCTCGATTACCTCGGCATCGTCGTGCAGCAGGCGGCCGGCCGCGCCGTCATCGGCAGCATCGGCGGCCGCTACTTCGGCATGGATCGCGACCGACGGTGGCCCCGCACGGAGCGCTGGTATCAGGCCGTGACCGGCACCGCCCCGGCCGCCATCGACGCGATGCAGGTCGTGCGCGAGGCCTACGACCGCGACGTCACCGACGAATTCGTCGAACCACGGACGATCGTCGACGCCGACGGCCGCCCCGTCGCGCCGATCCGCACGGGCGACGTCGTGATCTGCTTCAACTACCGATCGGACCGGATGCGGCAACTGGTCCGCACGCTCATCGAACCGGGGTTCGCGGACTTCGGCGTGCGCGATCGCCCCCTGGTCGACGTGGTCACCATGACGCAGTACGACGAGACCTTCGACGTGCTGCCCGCCTTCCCGCCGCAGTCGATGGCCCGGATCGTCGCCGAGGTGGTGTCCGAGAGCGGCCTGACGATGCTGCGCACGGCGGAAACCGAGAAGTACCCGCACGTGACCTACTTCTTCAACTGCGGCCGGGAGATCCCGTTCGCTGGCGAGGAACGGCAACTGGTGGCCAGCCAGCAGGTCGCCACCTACGACCTCAAGCCCGAGATGAGCGCGCCGGAGATCACCGACGTGCTCTGCCGGGCCATCGACACGCGGAGCCACGATTTCGTACTCTGCAACTACGCGAACGGCGACATGGTCGGCCATACGGGCTCCATGCCGGCGACGCTGCGCGCGATCGAGACGGTGGATGACGCGCTCCGCCGCATCGTCGCCGCCGCGGCGCGCTCCGGCGCGCGCCTTCTCATCACGGCCGACCACGGCAATTGCGAGATGATGATCGATCCCGCCACGGGCGGCCCCCATACCGCGCATACGACCAACCCCGTCCCGCTGGTGCTGCTCGATCCGGCCAGCGACGCCCCCCTGCGCGGAGGCGCCGCGCTGTGCGACGTGGGCCCCACCGTCCTCGGCATGCTCGGCCTCGATCGCCCAGACGAGATGACCGGTGTCGACCTCCGCTTCGCCGAGGTGCCCGCGTGATCCGCTCGACTTCCCGCTGGCTCCGCGGCGCGTCGATCGCGGCGTCGTTCGTCGCGGCATTCGGCTCCGCCGCGCCGCTCGCCGCGCAGGTGGGCTTCGAGCCCGCCGAGAGCCCCTTCCGCGACGTCGTCTATCGGTCGGCGTTCACCGGCTTCGCGGGCTGGCTCGCCACCGCCTCCGATGTCGCCGGTGTGGCGCCGCAGTCCGGGCCGATGCTCGGCATCCGCTGGGATGCGCGCATCGGTGGACCCGTCGACTTCATGGCCCGCCTCGCGACGGTGCGCTCCGAACGGACGGTGATCGATCCGGTGCGCCCGCTGGACGATCGTGATCGCGGCACGGTGAGCGTTCCGCTCACGCTCATGGACGTGGGGATCGGGCTGAACCTGACCGGGCAGAAGTCGTGGCGCACGCTCGTTCCCGTGGTGAACCTCGGGCTCGGTGTCGTCACGGACTTCGAACCGGAGGACGTCGGCGGCTTCAAACTCGGCACCAACCTTGCCGTTTCCGCAGGGGCCGGGGTGCGGTGGATTCCCGGGACGGGGCGGCTGTCGTTCCGAGCCGACATCGCGGACCATCTGTATCGGATTCGCTATCCCGGGCTCTACTACGGCGATGCGTCGATTCCGGCAGGTATCCCGCCCGTGCTCGACGCGACCGAGGCCCGGAGTCGCTGGACCAACAACTTCTCGATTACACTGGGCGGCGCGTACCAACTCTGGCGGTGATCGCTGCCGGAATCGGGGCGTGAGCGTCCCGATCTCCACACAGCGAGCGGGCCAAGAGCCCCGGGGGTGAGGCATGGCGCACGACTTCGGCTCGATCGACGATCTGGACAACCTCTCGGACGCGGAACTCCGCGGTCGCGTGCGGGAGCGGCTCGGGGCCGCGAGTCTCGACATGCGCGGCATCGTCGTCGAAGCCCGCGATGGCCTCGTCAGGCTGACGGGGCGCGTCGGCACGGATGGGGAGCGCCGGATCGCCGAACGCACCTTGATGGACGGACTCGGACTGCTCGAGCTGGAGAACGAGCTGATCGTCGATCCACTCGCGCGCGAGCTCGTACCGGAAGCAGCCGACGATGCGGCTGCGGTCAGCGACGCGGACGGGGGCATCGTCGGTGACGCACCGCGGGCGATTCCCCGCGAAGCCGCGCATCTCGAGGAAGATCTCGACGCGGAACTCTACGGCACCTCCGATCGCGGCAAGGCCATTCAGGACGGCGTCCCCTACGAGCCGCCCACGGGATCGACACCGGAAGGCTACTCGGGGAGCGAAGGCGGGCTGGAGTCCGGCGAGCACCACTAAACCCCTGCATGCACAGGGATTCGCCCACAGCTCACAGCCCACAGCACCCACTCGCACCCAGCTCTTCCCGGGCAACCGCTTCCCTTCCCGCACTCCGCGCGGCATGTTCTTCGGCATGTCCGTCGCCTACCTCACGCGACGCGTCGGGTTTGCCGCCGCGCACCGCTACCGACGTCCGGAATGGGATGACGCCACCAACGAGGCGACGTTCGGACCGTGTGCGCATCCGAACTTTCACGGCCACAGCTACGTCTGTGACGTGACCGTGCGCGGGCCGATCGATCCGCGCACCGGATTCTGCGTCGATCTGGCGCTGCTGGACCGCGTGCTCGCCGAGGAGGTGCGCTCGCGCTTCGACCATCGCAATCTCAATCTCGACGTCGCCGAATTCGCCGACGGGCTGCTCGTCCCGACGGGGGAAAATCTGGCGCGTCTGATCTTCGATCGCGTTGGCGGACGCATCCCGGCCGAAGTGGTCGAGGTGGTGGTCGCCGAGGATGAGACGCTGCGCATCAGCTATCGTGGTGGGACGTGACGGATCGGCCCGTGGGCGCCATACTCGCGGGTGGTGCCGCCTCACGATTCGGCGGGCGGGCAAAGGGCCTCGCACGCGTTGGTGGCCGGCGGGTGATCGACCGCGTGTATGCGACGCTGTGCCACGCCGGCGCGCGCCCGATCGTGGTCTCGGGGCGGGCTCATGCGGACGCCTGGCTCCCGGGGGTCCTGACCGTCGCCGACGCACGACCGGGCTGCGGAAGTCTGGGAGGGGTCCACACGGCGTTGGCGGTGACGGCGGGGCTGGGCGCGGTGGGCGTGTATGTGGTTGCGTGGGACATGCCGTTCGTGTCAGCGGCCGCGCTCGTGCGTCTGCGTGATGCCGCCCGTGACGGAATGGCCGCGATTCCCGTCCACCCGGACGGGCGGTCCGAACCGTTGTGCGCGTGGTACACCGTCGGCTGCCTGACGACGGCGGCTCGGCTGCTCGAGACCGGCGAACGCCGCGCGGGCGCTCTCGCTGACCAGGTCGGGGCGGTCCGGGTACCCGTGGCCCGCTTGTCCGACGCGCCTCGCCTGTTCGTGAACATCAACACACCGGACGATCTCGTCCGGGCGCGACGCCGCGACCGCGGCACCCCGCGCCCGGCGATCCTCGCCTGACGACCCGATCTCATGTCTCGCCGGAACCTGCCCCGCACTCTCATCGCTGCCCTGGTCGCCCCGATCGTCGCGGGCGGGTGCATGCCCGGCTCACCCAGTCCGGCGCCAACGCCGGTGGCGTCGATCTCCCCGACGGTTCGGGCGCAGTTCGCGAACACGGTCGACTCGCTCGTCCTCGCGCCGAAGTTCCGCAACGCGCACTGGGGCGTGCTCGTCGTCGATCCTGCCACGGGCGACACGATCTACTCGCGCAACGCCGCCAAGCTGTTCATGCCGGCGTCCAACATGAAGATCGTCACCGGCGCCGTCGCGCTCGCACGCCTCACGCCGGACTACCGCTACCGCACCCTCTTCGCCACCGTGCGCCGCGCGGCCGATAGCACGCGCGGCGGCTGGGCGCGCGGTGACAGCGTTCTCGCCGGCGATTTGGTGATCGTCGGGCGCGGCGATCCGACCGTCAGCGATCGGATGCGGGGCAACGCGATGGTTGGGCTGTTGGCCGTCGCCGACTCGCTCGCGGCGTACGGCATCCGACGCATCGACGGCGACGTGGTGGCCGCGGGCGACGCTTTCCCGGGCCCGGTGCTCGGCTTCGGCTGGTCGTGGGATGATCTCGATTTCCCCTATTCCGCCGGCGTCGACGATCTGCTCTTCAACGAGGGGTTCGCCACCATCACCGTGCGCGGCGGCGCCGCGGCAGGTGATTCGGCAACTGCTCGGACGAGCCCCGCCCTGACGTATCCGCGCCTCGACGTGCGGGTGCGCACGGTGGCGCGTGACAGCATCACACGCGGCGCCGGCCGCGTGACCGTGGCCCAGGACGGACCGGTGGGACTGGTCCGCCTCACGGGCACGGTCGTCGCTGGCGACAGCGTGCGCGTCAACGTGGCGCATCGCGATCCGTCGGGCGCCTACATTGCCGCGCTCCGCGAGGCGCTGCGCCTGCGCGGCATTACGCTGGCGCCCTCGTCGCCGGCCGCCTCACGACGGGAGTATCGCCGCGCCGATCTGGATTCGCTCTTCGCCGTGGCGTCTCCGCCGATGCGCGAGATCCTGCCGGCGATGGAAAAGCCGTCGCAGAATCAGATCGCCGAGGTGCTGCTCCGCACGCTGGGCCTCGAATTCGGGGGCGCCGGCTTGCCCGACAGCGGGCGTCGCGTCGTCGAGGCGCAGCTTCGCGCGTGGGGCGCCGACACGATGGGTTTCGTGATCCGCGACGGGAGCGGCCTGTCCCGCCATAACTACCTGTCCCCCGAAACGATCGTGCGCGTGCTGAGCGCGATGCAGCGCAGCCCGCACTTCGCGATCTTCCGCGACGCGCTGCCGATCGCCGGCGTCGATGGCACCATCGGTAGCCGGATGCGCGGGACGCCGGCCGAGGGCAACCTGCGCGCGAAGACGGGCTACATCGACCGTGCGCGCGCGCTGAGCGGATACGTCACCACCGCCGACGGGCGGACGCTGATCTTCTCGACCGTGTGCAACAACTGGACGGTGAGCACCGCCGAGGTCGAGCAGGTGCAGGATCTGATCGGCGTGGCGCTGGCGTCCCTCCGGCTCAATCCCGACACGGCCGAGGGCGCACCCTGACGCCCCGCCGCTCCGCCTGACGAGCGTTCTCCCGCTGCCGGACGCGGTCGCACGCGTGCTGGCCGACGCCGCCCCGCTGAGCGTGGAGCGGATCGCGCTGGCCGATGCCGCGGGGCGCGTGCTGGCCGAAGCGGTTCACGCCGCGGTGGACCTGCCGCCCTGGGACAACGCGGCGATGGACGGGTACGCGGTGCGCGCCGACGACGTCGCCGGTGCCTCGCCGACGCACCCGGTCGCGCTCACCGTGCGCGCGACGATCGCCGCCGGCGACAGCCCCTCGCCTGCGCTCGGTCCGCGTG
This sequence comes from Gemmatimonadales bacterium, assembly GCA_038324385.1. Lineage (GTDB taxonomy): Bacteria > Gemmatimonadota > Gemmatimonadetes > Gemmatimonadales > Gemmatimonadaceae > JBBQHX01. Next base: position 8,503 of record JBBQHX010000068.1, read on the forward strand.
AGGCGGCCCGAATCATGACCGGCGCGCCGGTGCCGGCCGGCTGCGACACCGTCGTTCGTGTCGAGGACACCGACGCGGGCGTTGATCGGGTGCGGATCATGGCCGCCCGTGATCGTGGGCGGAACGTGCGCGCGCGGGCCGAAGATCTCGCCGCCGGCACTGTCGCCGTCCCGGTGGGGGTCACGTTAGGCCCGGCGTGGATCGGCGTGCTGGCGGCCGCTGGCGCCGGCCACGTCGCCGTCCATCGTCGTCCGCGTGTGGCGGTGCTTGCCAGCGGGGACGAATTGGTAACCCTCGACCGGTACGAGGAGGTGCTGGCCGCGCGACGGATCGTCTCGACCAACTCGTACACGCTCACGGCGCTCGCCCAGGGGGTCGGCGCGGAAGTCACCAATCTGGGCATCGTCGCCGACACGCCCGCGGCCTGGGCCGCGGCGCTCACCACCGCCGACCGCTACGACCTCCTCCTCACCTCCGGTGGTGCATCGGTCGGGGCGTTCGACTTTGCGCGTGAGGCGGCCGCGGCGCGTGGCTTCGCGCTCGACTTCTGGCGGGTCGCCGTCCGGCCGGCATCGCAGACCGCCTTCGGGCGACTCGGCGCGACGCGGTGGCTGGCCGTGCCCGGTAATCCCGTCTCGGCGATGATTGCCTTCGAACTGTTCGCGCGTCCGCTGCTCCGTCGCTGGCTCGGGCATCGACTGGCATTTCGACGGGCCGTGCGGGTCGTTCTCGACGAGGCGGTGCATGCGTCCGCCTCGGTCGCTATGCTGTACCGGGTCAGCGTCACTACGGACGCGACTGGACTCCTTGTAGCTCGGCTTACCGGACCGCAGGGGAGCGGCCTCCTCACCAGCATGGGCCGCGCGAACGCCCTGCTGCACGTCCCCCAGGGGGTCACAACCATCGCCGCGGGCGACTCCGCGATGGCGCTGCCACTGGACGACGCGTCTGCCCTCGCCGACAGCTTCCCCTTCGATGCCTGACGCCCCGCGGTTTCCGTCGCCGTTCCAGGACTCCGATGAGCACGAGGACGTGCATGCACTGCGCGCCACGTTCGACGTGGCGGAGACGTCGGTGCCGTTCGCTGACGGCGACATCTGGCTGCTCCACCCCGCGAACGCCGACACGCTGATCAGCGAGGAGGATTTCGTGCGCGACGAGCGGCTGCCGTACTGGGCCGACATCTGGCCGGCTTCGCACGTGCTGGCGAAGCGGCTGATGTCGTTGCAGGGCGACGGACAGCGCCTGATGGAACTCGGCTGCGGACTCGGCCTGGCGTCGATCGCGGCGGTGCGCGTGGGGTATGACGTGCTCGCAACCGATTACTACTACGACGCGCTCCGGTTTGCGCGCGTCAACGTGTTTCGCAACACGTCATACGAGATCGCGACGCGGATGGTCGACTGGCGCGACTTCCCGAGCAACCTTGGCCAGTTCGACGTCGTCACCGCCTCCGACGTGCTCTACGAGCCCGCCAACGCCGATCTCATCGCGGCGGCGATCGAGCGGACGCTGGCTCCGGGAGGCGTCGCGCTCATCAGCGATCCGGGGCGCATCGCCGCGCCCGACTTTCTGATCGCGGCCGAGGAGATCGGGCTCTGGGTCACGGCGGAGCCACCAACGACGTGGACCGAGGGCACGATCACGCAGAAGATCACCATCTACGCGATCCGCCACGGCGACGAGAACCCGGCCCGTCACCGCAGCACACGAAAGAGGCGGAAGTAGAGCCCGAGCAGGCGCGTGGTCAGCGGCGTGAGGCGCTCGCGCCGCCGCTCATCGGCCGCGCGTCCGAAGATCATGTTCCGCGTCGGATAGGGATGAATCGTCGTGCCGAGCTGGTCGAGTGTGAGCCCGTGCGTCACCGCGACGGCCAGCTCGCCGATCAGTTCGCCGGCATGCGCCCCGACGATCGTCCCACCGAGCAGCCGTCCCGACTTGCTCGCGACGATCAGCGAGACGAATCCCCGCTCGTCGCCGTCGATGACGGCGCGGTCGTTGTGGGAGAAGTCCACCCGCCGCTCCTCCACCCGCTGGCCGCCCGCTCGCGCCTCGTCGCGCGAGAGCCCCACCTGCGCGACCTCCGGGCTCGTGTAGGTGCAGCGGGACATCACGAGCGCGTCGCGTGAGGCACGCCCGATGAACAGTGCGTTCCGGATCGCGATGCGCGCGTGCGCGTCCGCGGCGTGCGTGAACAGCGCCTCGCCGATCACGTCGCCCACGGCGTAGACGCGGCCGTTGGACGTCCGCAGCCGGTCGTCGACCTGCACGGCGCCGTCATCCAGGCGGATGCCCGCGGCCTCGAGCCCGAGTCCCTCGACGTTGGGCGCGCGACCCGTGGCGACGAGCACGAGATCCACCGCCAGGGTCGGCTCCCCCGCACCGCCGCTGATGTGCACCACACGCTCCTCACCACGCCGCTCGACGCGCTGGGCTCGACCGCCTAACCGGATGGTCACGCCATCGGCGACGAGTCCGGCGTGCACCACCGCCGATGCATCGGGATGCTCGCGAGACAACACGCGATCGCCCGAATCGATCACGGTGACGTCGCTGCCGAAGACGGCGAACGCCTGCGCGAGTTCGCAGCCGATCGGGCCTCCGCCGAGCACGGCGATGCGGCGCGGCAGGAATTCGAGCTCGAAGATCGTCTCGTTCGTGTGGAAGCCGGCCTCCCGAAGTCCCTCCACGTCAGGCACCCGCGCCCGTCCGCCGGTCGCCACGATGGCGCGCCGAAAGCGGAGCGTCCGGCCCCCGACGACCACTCGGTCGGACGCGGTGAACCGCGCGTCGCCGAAGTAGACGTCCACGCCGAGGTCGCGATACCGTGCCGCCGAATCCACCGGCGCGATCTCGGCGCGCTTCTCCCGCAGCCGGCGCATCACGGCGGAGAATCGGCCAGCGCCACTCACGGCCGGCCCACCGAATGCCTCACGCGCCGCGCGTGCCTCACGCCACGCCCGCGCGGCACGGATCAGCGCCTTCGACGGCACGCAGCCGACATTGAGACAGTCCCCGCCCATCGCATGTCGCTCGACGAGCGCGACCCGCGCGCCAAGCCCCACGGAGCCCGCCGCCGAGACCAGTCCACCCGTGCCCGCGCCGAGTACGACCAGGTCGTAGTGGTCGGGCGGGGTGGGCTCGGTCCAGCCGTCGGGGCTGACGAGGGCGCGCCACCGCGCGTTCGCCGCGCGTCCGGCCGCGAGGTCGGCGGACGTGGCCGGATCGGCGTGGGGATGGTCGGGCGAAGCGATGGCGGTGTCGGACATGGCGGGCGCTCGGGGGTGGCTGACGGCGGAACCGGTGATCGGCTGCGGGGGGGCGGCAGGGCGCGTGCACGGAACCTATTCTCCTCTTCAGGTATCCGTATCTCGTGCGCATGGTTCCCCCAATGCGGAGTATCGCCGAATGCCCGATCAGCCCGCCCCCGCGCCGAGACGTGCCTGGATCAAGCTCGCCATACTCGTCCTCGTGCTGGGCGCGGCCTTCGTTGCAGCCCGGGTGGGCGGGCTGTTCGAGGCGGATGCCGCGGCGCGGGCGGCCGAACGAATCCGAGATATCCCGCGGACTCCGCTCACCGCCGGCGGCTTCGTTCTCGCCTACGCCGTAATCGCCTCGTTCGGGCTGCCGGCGACGATCATGACGCTGGCGGGGGGCGCGATCTTTGGGTTCGGCCTCGGATCGCTGCTGAACTGGGCCGGGGCGAGCCTCGGCGCCGTGGGCGCATATCTGCTGGCGCGCACGCTCGGCACGGAGGCCGTCCGACGCCTGCTGCGCGGCAGTGCCGGCGTGCTGGACCGCGTGACGGCGCGTCACGGCTTCGCCAGCGTGCTCCGCCTGCGACTGTTGCCGGTGGTCCCGTTCAATGCCTTCAGCTTCGCCTGCGGGCTGGCGGGGGTGCAACTGCGCGGATACGCGCTCGGCACAACGCTCGGGATCATTCCCGGTACGCTCGTTTACACGTACTTCGCGGACGCGCTGCTCACCGGCGCGGGCGAAGCGCGGGGGGCGGCGTTCACGCGCGTGGCGATCGCCGGCGTGCTGCTCGTGGCGCTCTCATTCCTGCCGCGCCTGTTCGCTCGCGGCGACCCGGACGCGGCCGCAGGGACGACCTGAGAAGCGGCGCGCGGCGGTCAGCGGTCCGGGTAGACGAGTGCCCGACTGGCATCGAGGCTGACGCCGACGCGCGCGCCGACTCCCGGGTGACCGTGTCGCTCGACCGCACATTCGACGATCACCGGCTCGTCGTCAGGCGAGGCACGATCGATTTCGACCAACACGGTCGTGCGGGCCGACCGCACGCGCACGGCGCCCACCCGTGCATCGACGCCGGTACCGGGCGGCGTGAGGCGCACCGCATCGGCGGCCGCGACCAGGGTGAGCCGCCGCTCCGTCGCACGGTCGCTCGCCATCATCCGCGCAGCGTCCTCCGCATTGGCGAGCACGCCAAGTGGAACCGTGCCGAACGCTGAGTGGACGTGCTCCCCCCCGACGACGGCGGGCAGTTGATTGGGAATCCCGAGGAAGCGCGCGACGGCGAGCGTCGCCGGCCGGGCGAACAGCCGCGCCGGCTGATCGTCCTGCGCGATCGATCCGTCGAGCAGGACGAGCACACGGTCCGCCAGCAGCGCGGCGTCGTCGAAGTCGTGCGTCACCAGGAGCAGCGCCGGGAGGCCGGGGCCGGAGAGGCGGGCAAGGGTCTCGCGGACGTCGTCGCGCAGCGTCGGATCGAGCGCGGCGAGCGGCTCGTCGAGCAGGAGCGCCCGGGGATCGGCGGCGAGGGCGCGGGCGAGGGCGATCCTGTGGCGCTGACCGCCGCTCACCGCGTCGGTTCGCCGCCCGCCAAGCCCGTCGAGCTGAAGGAGGGCGAGCAGCGAGGCGACGCGCGCCGCTACGTCCTGACGCGACACTCGGCGCACGCGCAGCGGGAAGGCGATGTTCTCGAAGACGTCCAGATGCGGAAAGAGCACGGGCGACTGATGCAGATAGGCGCACCCACGCCGCTCCGGCGGCGCCCCGGTCATATCGGCGCCGTCGCCACGCACGACCCCGCCGGTGGTCGGCGTGAGCCCCGCGATCGCGCGGAGCAGCGTCGTCTTCCCCGCCCCCGACGGGCCGACGATCGCCACCCGTTCCCCCGGCGCGATCTGCAGCGAGATGCCGCGGAGTCCGGCCGCGGCAGGCGCCGCGCCGAAGGGGACGTCGAGCGCCTGGAGTTCGAGCGCGGGGGGCCCGCCGGGAGTGACGGCAGCCGTCATACCGCGACCACGCTCGTGCGGCGGGCGGCGAGCACGAACAGGCTCACCGCGGCGAGCGCGGGCACGGTGAGCACGATCGCCGCGGCGGCCGCGTACTGGTCCTGCCCCGCGTCGATGAAGGCCAGCAACTCCACCGGGAGCGTGCGCACCGCCCCGCCGCCGACGAGGAGTGTCAGCGGCACCTGCGCCCACGACACCAGAAAGCCCAGCCCGACGGCTTCGAGAATCGGTCGGCGGATGATCGGGACGGTAACGAGCCAGAAGGTCCGAGCGCGGCCGGCCCCGAGCGTCCGCGCCGCTTCCTCGACCCGCGCGTCGTAGCTCGTGAAGACCCCGAGAAAGTAGAGCGCGAGGTAGCCAACCGCGGGCACGAGGTGCGCCGCGAGCACACCGGGTGCCGTCCCCGCCAGCCCGAGATGGATCATCAACACCTGTATGCCCACGCCGAGTGCGACCGGCGGCGCCGCCACCGGCAGGAAGACCAGCGCCGCGCCGACGTGCCGCCCGCGCCCACGCAATCCGCTCAACGCCCGTCCCACCGGCAGGCCGATGACGCAGGCGAGCACGCCGCACGCGATCGCCAACCCCGCGCTCGTGCCGAGCGCACCGCCCAGCCCAGCGCCTGGCGCGAGCAGCGCGCGCCAGGCGTCGAGCGAGAGCGTGCCAGGTACGAGCGTGGGCCAGAACCAGTCGCGCGCGCTGGCGCGCCAGAGCAACACCAGCAGCGGCGACAGTGCGGACAGCGCCAGCGCGAGGAGCGCCAGCGTGCGCGGCCACGCTCGGCGAGGCAGCGACGCGGTCGTCACCCTTCTCCCGATTCGCGTTCTGTGCGCGCGCGGGCGACCTCGTGCACCACCACGGCGACCGCAGCCACCAGCAGCGCGACGAGCGTGAGAACGTAGGCGTCGCCGCGTGAGGCAAGGTCGGCGGCGGTATGGCGCTCCTCGAGCAGCAGCGGCAACGCGCGTGGCGCGGTGGGCGCGAGAAGGGCAGCGGTTTCATAGCTGCCGAACGCGAAGATGAACACCGCCACCACCCCCGGCATCAGTCCGCGCCAGAGGAGCGGCAGCGTGATCCGGCGCCACGTCGTCCACCGATCGGCGCCATGCGTCCGGGCCGCCTCCTCGGCGGTGGCCCCACGCGCGGCGGCGAGCGTGAAGGCGAG
>JBBQHX010000069.1:0-14922 GCA_038324385.1 Gemmatimonadales bacterium
GAGACTCCCCGTTTCGTCTGTCATCCGCCGCCCCGGCCTCCTGGGCGCCGAGGACTATCCGGGCGTGATCACCTACTGGGCGCTGGCCGCGCGATCCACGACGCCGCTGCCCTGGTAACCGCGCATGACGATGCGATCGTAGCCGTTGGACGGGTCGACGCCGTTGCGGAGCGCGAGCTGGACCGCAGTCGGACCACGATTGTAGGTCAGGAGGGCGAGCCGCACGTTGCCGTTGTTCTCGTCCATCAGCGTCCGCAGATAGCGGAAGCCAATGCGGAGATTGGTGTCGCGCTCGTACAGCTTCTCGCGCGTGATGTCGGACTGGAAGTAGCGCGCCGTGGGGAGCATCACCTGCGTGAGCCCGATGGCACCGACGGGGCTGGTCGCGCGAACCTTGAACCGGCTCTCGTGCTTGACGACCCGGAACGCGAGGTCGGGTTCGATCCCTTCCTCAACGGCGATGTCGTAGATGGATGCCGACAGTTCGGCGGGGATGTGATAGCGTGTCGAGAACCCGAAGACCTTATGGGTACGCTCGAGATGTGCGTGAGTCGCGGCCAGTTCGGCCTTGGTCCGGTCCAACTCGCGCTCCAGTGCCCGGGTCACCATCATCGGGTCGGGCTGCGGTGCGGGCGAAGCGACGGCTTCGGCCGGCTGATTGGACTGATAAGCGACGAGCAGCACTGCACAGACGCTGACACCCACGATCTGGTGCTTGATGCGACGGACACGGCGTTCAACATCGCCGCGGCGCATGTAGCTCCCGCGTGAATCGCGCATAGATAAGAATCAGGGTTGAGGGATGGTTACACGGTCGAGTTCATCCACCTCGCCGCGCGCTCGCCACAGGCATCACGGTGTGCCGTGATCGCTGTCGTTATGCGAGCTGGTCTTGCCTCCGGTTTTGGACAGTACCGAGATATTGGATAACAACAGGGCGGAATCTAACCCCTTCACCATGTCGAACAGCGTGAGCAAGGTCACACTCACGCCGGTCAACGCCTCCATTTCGACCCCGGTCCGACCCACAGTGCGGACCGTGACCTCCACGCGGATGCCTGGAAGTGCTTGATCCTCAACAACTTCCACCTGCACGTCGGTGACGGGCAGGGGGTGGCAGAGGGGGATCAAATCCGACGTCCGTTTCACCGCCTGGATGCCGGCCACCCGAGCCACTGCAATTACGTCGCCCTTGGAGAGCCGATTCTCCCGAATGGCTGCCAGCGTCGCCTCAGCCATCTCGATCGTCCCGCTCGCACGGGCCGTGCGGACCGTTTCCGCCTTGCCCGAGACATCGACCATTCGCGCCTCCCCCCCTGCGCCGACGTGCGAGAGCCGTGACAGGGGCGCGGAATGTGGCGCGGGCGGGACACTTCCCGGCGTCGGTCCTGCACCCTCCGGCTCGCGGGCGGTCACTGGAGGCAGTCCCGCAGCTCGCGCAGCAGCGTGGCCGTGATGAGCTGCGGCGACACGTTGCCATTGGCCCGCTCCTTCGCGCGTTCGATCGCCGGCACGGCGAAGGTGGCGCGATAGGCCGCGTCATTCTCCCCCCGCGCGGCGTGGCGTTTCACACGCTCGTGGATCGCCGCCGTCAGCGCGTGGAGCACCGGGGCGAAGTCGCCCCGGGCACTGGCCGACTTCTGGATGAACGCCTCACGATACAGCGCTGCGCGGCCGCGCCCTGTCGCCGCGTCGAGCATTCGCCGTGCGGCGGCGTTGGCGGTGCCCGGCCCCTGCAACGCCCGCCCGGGCGCGCCGGCCGCCAACGCCATCAGTTCGGCTCGCCCCGGCGCGGGCCGCTTGCCGGCATCGGCGACGATCCACCGGTCGACCACGGGGTCGTCCAGAAAGGTCGCGACCTCGGCATCCGTGAGCGGCGCAACGCGAATCGAAACGACGCGCGACCGGATGGTCGGGAGCAGCGCGCCCGGCTCGCTCGAGGTGACGATGACGATCGTGTCGGCTGGCGGCTCTTCGAGCAGCTTGAGGAAGGCGTTGGCGGCCTGGTCGGCCCCCTCCTGCGCGACCATCCGCTCCGAGTCGCCGACGATGATGACCTTCCGCCTGCTGACCGCGGGCGACATCACGGCCACCTGCACCAGCGCGCGGACCGCGGCGACATACACCGCTTCCGATCCATCCGGCGCCTTGTACAGCCCGCCCGCGGCGACGCGCCGGGCGATCTCCTCGGCATAGTCCCGGCGCACGGTGGCGGCGTCGGGGTCGGCGTCCTTGAGCCGCGGCCGGGGGAAAAACCAGTGCAGGTCCGGGTGCTGCAGCTCGGCCATGTACCGGCACGACGCGCAGGCGCCGCACGGCGCGTCGGCACCGGTGCAGAGGATCGCGCCAGCGAGGTCGAGCGCGACGCGCTGCTTGCCGACGCCTGCCGGCCCGTGCAGCAGAAGGCTGGACGGGAGACGTCCGCGCCGAAGCGCGTCGTGCAGGCGGGCGACCAGCGCCTCGTGGCCGTGAAGACGAACGATGGGCACCCGATCAATATGGAGCGTGCTCGGGCCGCGGGGGAGCACTTGCGCGCGCCGATGGGCATGGCTACCCAACTCGTGGACGGAGGGCCCGGGGCCTCGCACGCGAATGGCGGCACGGATCGTGACTGGTTGTTGTGGAGGGATCGGCGCCCGCCGATCCGTCACTCTCCACTGGAGGTTCGCATGGGTGGGAAGCGCCCCGATCAACACAACATCGACCCCGGCGAGGCTGGGGCGACGGACTACAAGTTTCGCAGCGAAGAACCGGCGATTCATGAAGAAGCCAAGCACCAGCTCACGCAGAAGGACGACAGCACGCTGATTCCGACGCGCGGCGAGAACCCGGCGCTGGCCGACCTCAAGGCGAAGCGCGAGGCCAAGGCCGAGCAGGAGCGCGACGCCGGGGGTGGGACGGACGAGCAGCCAGCGTCCTGACGGCAATCCCCAGGCACATCGTTCACATCTCAGCGCACGCAGGAGAAACGCCGTGGCCGGAACGTTAGATGGGAAGCGCGTCGCGGTACTCGCGACAGACGGAGTGGAGCAGGTCGAACTGGAGCAGCCGATGCGGGCGCTGCGGGACGCCGGCGCCACCGTCGAACTCCTCGGGCTGAAGGCGGGAACAATCCAGGGGCTGCATCATCTGGATCAGGGCGACACGTTCCCGGTCGACGGCACGATCGCCGACGCCAACCCGGCCGATTACGCCGCACTCGTCCTACCCGGCGGGGTGGCCAACCCCGACGCGCTGCGCCAGAACGGGGATGCGGTGGCGTTCGTCCGGACGATGATGGAGATGGACAAGCCGATCGCCGCCATCTGTCACGCGCCGTGGCTGCTCGTGGAAGCGGGGCTGGTGAAAGGACGGGAGCTGACGTCGTGGCCGAGCCTGCGCACGGACATCCAGAACGCCGGTGGCAGTTGGGTCGATCGTGAGGTGGTGATCGATCAGAAGTTGATCACGAGCCGCAAGCCTGACGATCTGCCGGCGTTCTGCGGCGCGATGGTCGACATGATCGCCGGCGCGATCGCCGAGCAGTCGCTGGACAACATGGTGGAGCAGACGTTCCCCGCCAGCGACCCCCTCCCGGGGCCGACGACGGTGTCGACGCACGGGTCGGAGGGGTAGGGGCGGCTATGGGCTTTGGGCGGCTGCACCGGCAACTGCATTCGCTCCGGCCCTCAGCCCGTGGCCAACTCCGCTAGCGCTGTAACTCCGTCGGGTCGAAGTAGGCGCGGAATCGACGGATGCCGCCGTCGTCGTATTCGACGACGCTGACCCCGTCGTAGTGCACCGGATCCCCACCGGTGCTGGTGCCGGTGCTCGTCCATTCGAGAATCGCGCAGCCGTCGTTCTCGACGACTGCGTGGAACTCCGAATGGATGTCCTCGAACGATTCGCGATACATCGTCCAGAACTCGCGCGCGCCCTCGACCCCCTCGTGCGGCTCGGGGTCGGTCGGGTTGCGGGATTCGGCGTCCTCGCGGTAGAGCGAGATCAGTTGTTCGGCGTCGCCACGCTCTTCGAGCTCGCGCAGTGCGGCGATGAAGGTTTTCGCGTTCATGTGGGTCCTCAGGCTAGTCGGGGCTGCTTCCGGCCGCGGTGCTGCACGAACGGCCGCTCTCGCATCATCGGTCGGCGACACCATCCGCACGGCGCGTTCCTGCTTGGCGCGCCGGCGGCGGCTTCAGAAACACCGGCATGAAATACAACGCCGTCAGTGCGGCGGGTGATCCCGCCAGATCTCTTCGGTCCAATTCGCGATCTCCTCGGCCGTCATGGTGCCTGACGGCTCCTGCCGGCCGTCGAGGTAGCCGCGCTCGCGCGTGTCCACCAGATACTGCTCGCGGGAGACCAGCGTGCCCCGACAGAGCTTTTCGCGGCTGGGCGGCCTGTCGAGTTCCGCCATGAGTCGGCCGGTCAGTTCGTCCATCACCGCGCGCGGGCAGGGAAGCGGCTCGCCGGGATAGATGAAGCCGTAGAGCACGAGGTAGCTGTAGAGGACGCGCCAGTAGTCGCCGAACCGGCGAAGCAGCCGGTCCCAGTCCAGGTGCGGGCCGCGCGCGTGCATCAGGTGGATCACGTCGGCGCCATCATACCGTTCGCGCTCCATCACGAACGACTTGGACCAGAGCATCTCCTCCGGCGGAGCCAGCAACACCGGGAGCGCCATGATCTCGCTCGGGATGGCGTGCGCGATCCATTCGTCGTCGACCGGCGCCGCGCCGTTCCCGGAGCCGAAGATGATGTCCACGAGGTTCTTCCCCTCGCTCGCCTTACCGAGCCAGTGGGGGAAGGTCGCTTCGGTCTCGAACCCCGCCTCGGCGAGCACACGCAGCGCCTTGGTGAAATCGTCCGGTCGGACGAACAGGTCGAAATCCTTTGTCTCTCGCCGGATGCCCGTGAACCGCGCGTACGCGTAAGCACCGCCCACGAGCGCGGGCACCCCCCCCTCGCCCAGCGCGACCAGTACGCGTCGATAGAAATCGCGCGCCGCACGCGCATGGTCGCTGTAATCCGACGTCTGCTGGTACTCGGAGGGTAGGGGCATCGCCGCGGAATGGATGTTGAACGTGCGGGCGCTGACGAACCGCCGACCCGGGTAGGATGCAAAAGTGGGGCTATGTTCATGGCCCGTACGGGTGCAGCAGGTGACCCCGATCTAACTGGCCACTGTCCGCGAGGCGAGCCGCCCACCCAACCGATCCGCGACAACGCGGAGAGCAGCCTGACGGCTCCGACCGCCCACGATCAGCCGCGCCCAACGCGCACGGAGACACCGCGAATGCCGAAACCGGATGACCAACAGATGGTGCGGGTGGCGGCAATGGCCGACGTCCATGTCGGCAAGGACTCGGCGGCCGCGCTGCAATCCGTCTTCGCGCAGGTCTCCGCGCACGCGGATGTGCTCGTGCTCGCCGGGGATCTGACCGATTACGGCCTGCCCGACGAGGCCCGCATCCTCGCCCGCGAAATCAACGCCTCGGTGCGCATCCCGGTGATCGCCGTACTCGGCAACCACGACTTCGAATCCGGGCGCCAGGACGAGGTGGTCGAGGTGCTGCACGAGGCCGGGGTCCGCGTACTCGACGGTGATTCGGTCGAGGTGCTGGGCGTGGGCTTCGCCGGCACGAAGGGCTTCGCCGGAGGCTTTGGCCGCGGCGCACTCGGGCCCTGGGGCGAGCCGATCATCAAGCAGTTCGTGCACGAAGCCGTGAACGAGGCGCTCAAGCTCGAGACCGCCCTCGCTCGACTGCGCACGCCCTCGCGGATCGCGATCCTGCACTATGCGCCCATCCGCGCGACGGTCGAGGGCGAACCGTTGGAGATCTTTCCGTACCTCGGGTGCAGCCGCCTCGAGGAACCGCTCTCGCGCTATCCGGTCACCGCCGTCGTGCACGGGCACGCGCATCGCGGCGCCGCCGAAGGCGCGACGGCAACCGGCGTTCCCGTCTATAACGTGTCGTTGCCCGTGCTCCGGGCGTTGCAGCCGAACGGGCACTGCTTCCGGATCATCGAGGTGCCGGTGGACGGCGCGGAGGGGGCGGTCGATCCCAATACCGTTCGCTCGGTGGGGTCGGCGGACGCCCTTGGTACCGCGTGAGGCGACAGACACACACGACGCCCCGGTCAGACCGGCCGGGGCGTCGTGTGTGTCAGATCAGGCGCCGATCCGCGTCAGGCAGCTGGCGGGTCGCTGTGGCCGTCCTCGTCGGTCGACGCGTCGAGTGGCGAAGTGGATGACGACCGGTCCGCCGCCGGTTGCTCGTCGGTGCCGCCGCCGAACGCCGCAGCTCCACGCTCGCTCGCGGTCGGAACCGCGACCTCGCGATCAATACGCGTTTCATCACCCGCGTCCATCGCCGACTTGAACGCGGCGAGATCGTCGCGCACCTGACGAGCCGGATTCTCCCCGAACAGGCCAGCCACGAGCGTTCCGATCTTCCCCGCTGGCGGATCGTACTCGAGGATCACGCGCAGCTCCGTTCCCTCGTCGACCGGGGTGAAGCGCACCGAGCCGGCGTTCGGCACGTCGGCACCGTCGAGCGACTTCCACGCAATGAGCTGGTTGGGCACCTCATTGATGATCGTCGCGTCCCATTCGACCGTCGTACCGGCCGGACCGCGCGCCACCCATGTCGAGCGTCCGTCGTCATGCTCGGTCACCGACTGGAGGTGGCGCATGATGGTCGGGAGGTTCTCGAGCTGGCGCCAGTAGCGCCAGAGTTCCTCCAACGGGCGATCGATGACGATGGAGTGCTCGACGCGTTCGGCCAGGCTCGCATCGAGGACGGCCGAGCCGCCGTGCTGCTGCTCGACACCCTCGTGACGCCCTGCCGCGCGGTCGACGCCGAGCGAACGATAGACCATGCACTGTCCGGTGACGCCGCGGTGAACGAGCGCGGCGCCGAGCAGTGCGACCGCGGCGCCGAGCGGGTCGCGCCGGCGCGCGCCGTAGGCGAGCAGGGCACCGCCGCCGAGCGTGGAACCCACGCGCTCCGACCGCCCGACGTTGCGACGCGTGGCGTGCTTCGCGCGCGGGCCGCCGGTGACGCGCGTCGCAACGGGCGAGGTGGGCGGGGTGGACTCGGTCTCTGTGCGGGCGCGGCCGTGCCGCTCCTGAAGCCATCGGGCCATTGCAGTACCTCCGGGGATCTCGGCGGGCGGCGCGCAGACCGATCGCGCGACCGTCGCTGCCTCGCCGCCACGACTCGCAAGGGGAGTGCCCGCCGCCGCGCGGCGCGTACTCCACCCGCCCCTGAAGTCAGTCGCTCGAGCTGGCCGCCCGCCCGGTGACCTCGTCGGCGTGGATCCGGAAGACCAGGTTCCGCTCGGGCGTCGGATCGTCGGGCGTGAGGGCTTCGGGGAGGAGGCCGCGCAACAGTTCGACGGCGTCGACCGTGGCGCCGCGTTCACGGGCCGATCGTTCGGGGTCGAGGAGCTGGAAGGAGCCATGCACCACGACGCTCTGCCAATCGAACAGGTCGACTACCTGATCGATCTCGAAGGCCACCCACGGGGCATGGCGCAGAATCGCCAGCTTTTTGCCGAACGCGCTGCGGCCGTAGATCCACCCGTCGCGATAGACGTAATGAATCGGGGCGATGTCGACCCGGTTCTGATGCGCGTAGGCGATGCGCCCGACCCGGTGCTTCAGGAGGAGCGCCTCGCATTCCTCGCGCGAGAGTTCACGCACCTTCACGCGTCGTTCGTCTGTCATGCCGGATCCTCGGGCGATACCGCCGCAGGGTCAGAAACGCTGCTGCACATCGGTCACGACCCGGTAGGTGTCGCGGGCGATGAGCAGCTCTTCATCGGTGGGTATGACCCAGACCTCGTAACGCGAATCGGGCGCGCTGATTCGGCCCTCACGCCCGCCGATCGTCGCGCGGTTGGCCTCGGCGTCGAGCACGATGCCGAACGGCGCGAGCCCCGCCAGCACGCGAGCGCGCACCTCGGCGGCATTCTCTCCCACGCCGCCGGCGAAGCAGATCGCCTGCGTCTCGCCGAGCGCGGCCAGATACGCACCAATGTACTTCCGAACCCGGTAACAGAACACGTCGATCGCCAATCGGGCGCGCCGGTCGTCGTTGGCCGCTTCTTCGGCCAGCAATTCCCGCATGTCGTTCGTGAGGCCCGAGATGCCGAGCAGCCCGGACTGCTTGTTGAGCAACCTCTCCATCTCGTGAATGGAGAGCCCTTCCTTCTGCATCACGTAATCGAGGATCGCCGGATCGACGTCGCCCGACCGCGTGCCCATCACGAGTCCTTCGAGCGGGGTGAACCCCATCGAGGTATCGACCGAGTCGCCATTGGCGATCGCGCACGCCGAACAGCCGTTGCCGAGATGAAGGGTGACGAGGCGGGTCGCCTCACGCGGCGTGCCGGTGAGCTGCCGCCAGCGGTGGGCGATGTACCGGTGCGACGTCCCGTGAAAGCCGTACCGCCGCACCTGATGCCGACGATAGAGCTGATACGGAATCGCGTACAGGTAAGCGTGTTCCGGCAGCGTGTGATGAAAGGCCGTGTCGAAGACGGCGACCTGCGGTACCCCCGGTCCGAGGGCGGCGCGGGCGGCGCGGATCCCTCGCAAATTGGCCGGATTGTGAAGCGGCGCGAGCTCGATCATGTCCTCGATGCCACGCTCGACCGCCTCGTCGATGCGGACCGAGCGCTGGAACTGCTCGCCGCCGTGCACCACCCGGTGCCCCACGGCCTCGATCGCGCCGATGCTCTCGATCGGCACGCCGGAGTCCGCGCCGACCAGCCAGGCGAGCACGAACTCGACCGCTGCACGATGATCGCGGATCGCCGCGGCGGTCTTGGTCGTCGTGCTGCCGTCGGGCCGCTGCACGCTGAAGATCGCCTCGCCGCCGATCCGCTCGAGCATGCCGCGCGCGAGCTTCTCGTCGGTGTTGGCCGCGACACGGTCGGCGTCGGTGCGCACGAGCTGGAACTTGAGCGTTGCCGATCCCACGTTGAGCACGAGCACGTTCATTCGCCGCTACCCGCGGGAGAAGGCCGTGAACGCCTGACGCGCGCGCACCAGCGCCTCGTCAGCTGTCGCGCCGATGGCGCTCAGATGCCCCATCTTGCGGCCGGGACGCGCCGCAAGCTTGCCGTAGAGATGCAGCCGCACGCCGGGGACCGCCAGCGCGGCAGCGGCGTCGGGACCTCGAGGATGGCTCCACGCCTCGCCGAGGAGATTCACGATCGCCGCCGGCGACACGATGTCCACCGAGCCCAGGGGGAGATTGCAGACGGCTCGCACGAGTTGCTCGAACTGGCTTGTCGGGCACGAGCGGTCGGTCGCGTGATAGCTGTTGTGCGGGCGCGGCGCGAGCTCGTTGACGACCAGTCGCCCGTCCTGCAGCACGAACAGCTCGACCGCCAGCAACCCCTCGATGCCCAGGGCCTCGGCGATCCCGGTGGCGATCTGCACTGCCTCACGCGCGAGGTCGGGGTCGATGCGGGCCGGGTGCACGCTCCACGAGAGGATTCCCGCCTCGTGATGGTTTTCGGCGGGCGCATACGCGACCGTGCGGGTGCGCCCCTGCCGCGCGACGAGCACCGAGCACTCGAGCGCAATGTCGAGGAACTGCTCGACCACCACGCGCCGTCCGCCGACGTCGGCGAAGGCGGCCGCGCCGTCGGCGGCGCGCTGCACGCGGGTCTGGCCGCGACCGTCGTAGCCGCCGAAGCAGCTCTTCACGACACTCGGACCAAGCTCGGTTACGGCCAGCGTCACGTCGTCCGGACGTTCGGCGACGCGAAACGGGCCCAGCGGAAAGCCATGGCGCTGCAGAAACTCCTTCTGGCGGCCGCGATCCTGAATGATCCAGACGGGCTCCGCACCGGGACGCACGGGCGCGAAGCGCGCCGCGGCTTCGATCGTCAGGCGGGAGATCTGCTCGATCTCGAGGGTGACGACCCCGCATCGTTCGGCGAGCTCGGCGGCGGCGCGCTCGTCGTCGAAGCGGGCGGTGATCAGATGGTCGGCGACCGCCCGCGCCGGGGCGTCGGGATCGGGGTCCAACACCGCTACCCGATAGCCCATCGAGAGCGCCGCCAACCCGGTCATCCGCCCGAGCTGCCCGCCACCGAGAAAGCCGATCGTCGCGCCCGGGAGTACCACGCCGAGGCTCACGCCCGCTCTCCGATCCCGATGGCGGCGTCTGACGTGTCGATCGCGCCCGGCGCGTCGAGACGTTGCGCGAGTACCAGCTCGGCACGCGCGGTTCGCCAGGCACGCAACCGCTCGCGCACCGCGGGGTGCTGGAGCCCGATGATCTGGGCGGCGAAGAGGGCCGCGTTGGTCGCGCCCGCCTTTCCGATTGCCATCGTCCCGACCGGCACGCCGCCTGGCATCTGGACGATCGAGAGCAGCGCGTCCACGCCCTGCAACATCGTCGCGGGGATCGGCACGCCGAGCACGGGCACGAGCGTCGCCGAGGCCACCATCCCCGGCAGGTGCGCCGCGCCGCCCGCCGCGGCGATGATCACCTGCAGCCCGCGCGACTCGGCCGCGCCCGCATAGGCGAACATCCATTCCGGAGTTCGGTGCGCCGAGACGACGCGGGCTTCGTAGGGAATCCCGAGCTCGTCGAGCAGGGCGCACGCGGGTTCGAGATAGGGGAAGTCGGACTGACTGCCCATGATCACGCCAACCCAGGGGGTCGGTGATGCAGACATGCGCGAAGGTCGGACGGAGACGCCGCCGGCCGCGCGCACGCGCGGTCCCGGTCGGTGGAAGAGGACGACGAACCGAATCGGAATATGTCCTGCCGCGGCCGGGCACGCGACCGGACGCCCCCTTCCGTCACCGTCCGCGCTTTCCGCTCGCCGGCGAGAGATCGATGAGGAGCGCGATGATCACGCCAACGATCGGCCAGAGCGTCCACTCGCCGCCGAACCAGTGCTGGACGGTCGAGTACCAGAGGAGCGTCGCCGGGAGGAAGAGGAAGCCGAGGATCGGCCAGAGAATCAACGCGAACATCCCCTGGAACCAGCTCGTCAGGAACCAGAGCACGAGGATGAGCAGGCGCGGAGCGGCGAGCGCGAGCAGGACGGCGAAGCAGGGCATGCGAACTCCTTCCGCGCGAGGCGAATCGGGGTAGCGGTCGAGGTCCCGTACGCCGCCGTCACGCGGCCGGTTTCGTTGGACGGACGGGTGACTGGCGCCCGCCGCGCCGTTCCGTATCGTTCTCCCCGGAACCTCGCTTCCAATTCCCCGTATATCTCCCGTACGTGCGAGCCCACGCTTCCCGGCCCGTCGCTCCCCCCAACCCCCCGACTCATGCTTCTGCCCGGTCTTGCCGTGGCGGCACTCCTTCAGGCGGGTCAGGCGCCCGCTGCGGACACCACCGGCCACACGCTCCTCATCACCCCCGAGCGACCGGTGATCACCGCCGGCGACACGCTGCGGCTGCGGGCCACCCTGCGCGATGCGCAGGGGCGTGAGGTGCCGAACGCGACGATCCGATTCTTTGGCGCTGGCGGCCGCTTCGAGGGCGAGGTGTCGGAGGACGGGCTGGTGCGTAGCGGATCCACCGGCACGCTGACCCTCACGGTGGCGGCGCTGGTCCCGGGCCAGGGCCCGGTGACGCGGCAGGTGCCGGTGGCGATGGTGGCGGGGCCGGCGGCGCGGGTGGCGATCACCCCACGCGTCGGCAAGCTGGTCGTCGGGCAGACGCTGCGCCTGACGGGTACCGCCTACTCGGCCGCCGACGATCGCCGCGCCGATCGCATGACGTGGCGCAGCAGTGCGCCGGCCGTCGCGCGCGTCGATGCCAACGGGATCGTCACCGCCGTGGGGGCGGGGCGCGCGACGATCAGCGCGGGCGCAGGCTCGGCCAGCGCCGCGCTCCCGATCGAGGTGGTCGCAACGTCCGTCGCCGACCTGACGATGACGCCGTCGACGGTGAATGCGCGGACCGGCGACGTCGTACGGTTCGCCGTTACCGCCAAGGACGGTGCCGGGCGCACGATCGCCGGCCTGACGCCGACCTTCACGTTCTCGCCGGGGAACGGCGTGCTCGAGCAGGACGGCACCTTCGTTGGCTACGAGCCGGGCTCCTACCTCGTCACGGCGACGCTCGGCACGCGCACTGTCAGCGCTCCCGTGACGCTCGAGCGGCGGAACGTGCGTCGTGCGGCGGAAGTGGTCGGCCGACTGCCGCGCACGCGCTTCACGACGGAGGAAGTCTGGCTGCACCCGAACGGCCGCAACGCCTATCTGGGTTCGGGGAGCGGCGGCGACGTGCTCTACGTGCTCGACATCAGCGACCCGGCGGCGCCGACGGTCACCGATTCGCTCGTCGTCGATACGCGGCGCGTGAACGACGCGATGACCACGCCCGATGGGAAGTTCCTCGTCTTCACGCGTGAGGGCGCGTCGAGCCGGCGCAACGGTATCGTCATCGCCTCGCTCGAGGATCCGGCGCATCCGAAAGTGATCTCCGAGTTCACCGAGGGGGTGACCGCTGGCGTGCACTCGGCGTTCGTCTACAACCAGCCCGATCACGGCACCCATGTCTACCTGACGAACGACGGCACCGGTGCCTTCCACGTCATCGACATCAACGATCCGTACAACCCGAAGCAGGTCGCCGAGTGGCGCACGGATCGGCCGGACGCCGGCCGCACGCTGCACGACGTCGACGTGCAGGACGGCCTCGCGTATCTGAGCTACTGGAACGACGGCCTCGTCATTCTCGATGTCGGCAACGGGAAGAAGGGCGGCAGCCCGAGCAACCCGCAGCTCGTCAGCCAGTTCAAGTACGACCTGAACGATCTCTACTCGCAGGTCGAGGCGGCGGGCGGCCCCGGCTTCATTCGCGGAACGCACACTGCGTGGCGCCACAAGGACTACGTCTTCATCGCCGACGAGGTGTTCCCCGCGTCAGGCGTGAAGGGGGCGAAGGATGCGTCGGCCGGGCGCGCCTACGGGCGTCTGCAGGTCGTCGACATCTCCGACACCGAGAACCCGCGCTCGGTCGCCTGGTACGAGCCCGAGTACGGCGGCGTGCACAACATCTGGGTCGCCGGCGACACGCTGTACATGGGTGCCTACAACGCTGGCTTCCGGACGTTCGACATCTCCGGCGAGCTGCGCGGCGATCTGCGCGCGCAGGAGCGCGAGATGGTGCACCTGAACACGGCGGACATGACCGGCCGCGTGCAGAACACGGCGATGACGTGGGGCGTGGTGGTGCGCGACGGGCTGGCCTATGTGAACGATATGAATAACGGCCTCTGGATCGTGCGCATGCTGCCGTCGCAGCGACCACAGCAGGTGGTTCCATGAGGCGGCGCGCGCGCTACACGAGTGCGGTGGCGCTGGGGCTGCTCGCCAGCGCCGGCGTCGCGCGCGCGCAGGGCACGCCCGCCCGCCCGGCCCCGACAGCTCCCGCGCCCGAGCGCGAGTATCAGGTGCTGGTCGCGTCGGAGTCTACCGACGAGATCGCACTGGTGGCCTTCGGGCCCGCCGGCTCGCGCGTCGTGCGCACGATCCCCATCGGACTCCGGCCGTCGGAGCCCGATGGGCCGCACGGCCTCGCCGTCTCGCCCGATGGCCGCTTCTTCTACAGCACCACGGCGCACGGGCTGCCGTTCGGCACGCTGTGGAAGTTCGACATGGCCACGGGGGAGCCGGTGGGGCAGGTGGAACTGGGGAACTTTCCCGCTTCGATGCAGCTCACCCCGGACGGCACCCTGGCGTTCGTGGTGAACTTCAATCTGCACGGCGACATGGTGCCGAGTACGGTGTCGGTGGTGGCGACCGGCCCGATGCTGGAGATCGCGCGAATCGAGACGTGCACGATGCCGCACGGCTCGCGCCTCACGCGTGACGGCCGCAAGCACTACTCGACCTGCATGATGGATGACCTCCTCGTCGAGATCGACACGCACACGCTCGAGGTCGCGCGGCACTTCCACGTCGGCGCCGGCAACGAGCATGGCGGTGCGGGCGCGCCGGGGAAGGAGGAAGGGAAGGACCACGGCGACCATCATGCGGCGCATCATCCACCGGCTGTCCCCGCGGCGGCTCCATCGGCCGCGCCGGGCGCGGCCGCTCCTGCGCACGATGCGGCCAACCACGCCGCGGCGACCTGCTCGCCGACCTGGTCGGTCCCGTCCGCGTCAGGCGACCGCGTCTGGGTCGCCTGCAACCGGAGCGACGAGATCGTCGAAGTGGATGGGCAGACGTGGGCCCTGCGCCGTCGCATCGCTGCGGGTCCGGGAGTCTACAACGTCGCGGTGACCAGCGACTCGCGGCTGCTTGTGGCGACGAACAAGCGCGGGCAGTCGGTCTCGCTGATCGACGTCGAGAGCGGCAAGGAACTCGCGCGGATCCCGACGCTGCGCCGAATCGTTCACGGCGTGACCATCTCGCCTGACGACCGCTATGCCTTCATCTCGGTCGAGGGGATCGGCTCCGAGCCCGGCACGGTCGAGATGATCGATCTCCAGCGCCGCGCGCGCGTGACCAGTGCCGACGTGGGGCAGCAGGCGGGCGGGATCGATTTGTTGCCGTCTGGGGGCTGATCCGCTCTCACGGTTGATCTGCTCTCACGCCGGTGGCGAGTTGGATCGGATTGACCGCAGACGACGCAGAGGACGACGAGGTACCACGGAAGGGCAAGGGGAATCGTGAGCTCGGACCGGTCGTCGGCAAATGGGATCGTGAACAGGGGGAGCGGCCGACTGTGGCCATTCCCCCTGTTCATTTAGTGATCGATCGCGAAGAGCAGGGAGCAGGCGCCACCGGATTCCTACCGCCGCACGAGCGACGTCGGGAAGACCACCGCACTCTCGTTGCCGTCGCGAGCGACGGTGGCAACGCCGAACAGGTAGTTGTCGATCACGATGTTCTCGAGCGTGAAGCGCGTCGTGCCGGCGGGAACGAAGCGCGAGTGCTGCCACTGGGGCGCT
>JBBQHX010000070.1:0-14756 GCA_038324385.1 Gemmatimonadales bacterium
GCACGAACGCCCGGATGGAGCGCCTTGCCGGCCAGAAAGCGATGATTCACATGCTCGGCGTTGATCGACGCCACCACGTCAGGCTCGTAGGCCCAAAGCATGACCTCGTTGGCGTTGTCGGCGAGCACCTGTGCCAACGCCGTTCCCCACGCACCCGCCCCGATCACCGCACAACGCGTCATCAGGCACTCCCTGCGGGCGGCGATCCGGCCGCTCCGCGCTTGCGAAAGCTCGGCTCCTCGCCGCGGGCGAGGCGCCTGATGTTGGCGCGGTGCGTCCAGACCACGAACAGCCCGACCGCGAGCGAGAGCCAGAAGACCGGCGTGCTGCCCTGCAGTAGAAAGACCGCGATCGGCAGAACAGCCGCGCCGAGCAGCGACCCCAGCGACACGATCCCGGTGATCGAGACCGTGATCGCAAACAGCGTCGACACGATGACGAGCGACACCGGCGCAAGCGCGAAGAAGACCCCACTCGCGGTGGCAACACCCTTCCCGCCCCCGCGCCCGAGCAGGAAGATCGGCTTCACGTGCCCCGCGATTGCGGCAACGCCGTAGGCGATCGCCCAGAGTTGCCGGCCCTGCGCGAATGCTGACGTCGCAAGTGCAGGCAGGAGCCAGACGGGCAGCGCTCCCTTGGCGAAATCGACGACGAATACGATCACGCCGAGCGGCCACCCGAGCACACGGAAGACGTTCGTCGTTCCGAGGTTGCCCGAGCCATGCTGCCGGAGGTCGATCCCCTTCGCCTTCCCCGCGAGGTATGCCGCGGGGATCGACCCCGCGAGATACGCGACGACGAGACCCAGCGCGGGGTGCACTCAGCCGCCCTTGCGCCGGAGCACGATCCGCAACGGATTGCCGATGAAGCCATACGCCTCACGGAAGCCGTTATGCAGATACCGGATGTAATGCTCCTGCACGAGATCGGGCTCGTTACCGAAGACGACGATCACCGGCGGCGAGGACTCGGCCTGCGTCGCGTAGTTCACCTTCACGTCGCGCCCGGCTGCCTGCGGCGGCTGCAGGCGGCCGACGAGATACTGCAGCGTCTCATTGACCTGGCTCGTCGAGATGCGCTTCAGACGCTCGGCTTCGACCTTGACGAGCGTATCGAGCACCTTCGTGACACGCTGTCCCGTCAGGGCGGAGGTGAAGATGAACGGAACCCACTTGAGGAAGGGGATCCGCTCCGCCGATTCCTTCTCGAACTTCGCCGCGCTCTTGTCGGTCTTGTCGGCGAGATCCCACTTGTTGACGATGATCACCAGCCCGCGCCCGGATTCCCAGGCGAGGTTGGCGACCTTGATGTCCTGTCCCTCGAGCCCCTGCGTCGCATCGAGCACGAGCACGCAGATGTCCGAGCGCTCGATCGCGCGCCGGGTGCGCAGCGACGAGTAGAACTCGATCCCGTCGTCGATCTTCGACTGGCGGCGAAGGCCGGCCGTGTCGATGAACACCAGGTCGCGACCGTGGTAACGCATCGGCGTGTCGATCGCGTCGCGCGTCGTGCCCGAGATGTCCGAGACGACGAGGCGCTCCTCGCTCAGCAACCGGTTGATGAACGACGACTTGCCAACGTTCGGCCGGCCGATCACCGCGACGCGAAGCGCCGCGACAGGATCGGGCTCGACTTCGGGAATCAGTCCGACCACGGCATCGAGCAGATCACCCGACTGCTTGCCGTTGTTGGCCGACACCGGCATCGGTTCCCCCGCGCCTAGCGAGTAGAACTCGAAGTAATCGGTGGCGGTGGGATCGTCGACCTTGTTGGCGACGAGCAGGAACGGCTTGCGCGAGTTGCGGAGCATCTCGACGAGGTGCTGGTCGCTCGGATGCACGCCCTCCTTGGCGTCCACGACAAGCAGCATCAGATCGGCCTCGGCGATCGCGACCTCGAC
The DNA here is from genome assembly GCA_038324385.1 of Gemmatimonadales bacterium. Lineage (GTDB taxonomy): Bacteria > Gemmatimonadota > Gemmatimonadetes > Gemmatimonadales > Gemmatimonadaceae > JBBQHX01. The sequence continues at coordinate 1,901 of JBBQHX010000070.1, forward strand.
CTGCCGACGGATCTCGACGTCCATCGGGAGCGACGAGTCCTCGATCAGTCCGCCCGTGTCGACGAGATAGAAAGCGCGGCCTGCCCACTCCGTCTGCGTGAAGTGGCGGTCACGCGTCGTGCCCGCCTCTTCGCTGACGATGGCGGCGTGCGTGCCGGCGAGCCGATTGAACAGCGCGGACTTCCCGACGTTCGGACGTCCGACGATGGCGACGACGGGAACGTTCACGCTGCGGACCGCGCCGCGGGCGCGCCTTCGGGGACCAGCGCGTCTAGAAAATCGTAGGACGGATACACGGGGATCGGCAAGGATTCGCGCACGGCAACAAAGCTCTCATCATCGAGAAACACGCCGTGGTCATTGATGGTCTCGGCCGGAATCAGCGCGAGGTCGAGGTCGGAGCGTGTGGCGAGGGCGCGGCGGATGTCGGCGCCGGTGAGCAACCCCGCGGTGGTGATGGTCGGGCCAAACAGCGTGTTCTCGGTCGGGATGAGCTCGAACGTCGCGCCCGTGCGGGCGGTCAATTGCTCAAGTAACTCGGGCATGAGTGGCGCCATCGCCATGCCGGTCACGATGCCGATCCGCTTGCCATCGAGGCGCGGTAGACCGGCCAGTCCATCGTGCAACCTGGTACGGAGCGCGGTGATTGCGCCGACACCGTTCTCGATCTGCGCGAACTCGCCGTAGTGAGACGCGTCCGGCAGTTCACGCTGTGCCAGCAGGTAGAGCTCATCGGAGCCATAGACCCAGCGATCGTCGCGTTCGGCGAGCGCCCGGGCCTCCCACCGCTCCACGCGGGCGAGAATGCCACGCGAGTTCTCCACGCTCATCGACTCGCCCGAGTACAGATGCGAGAATTGCGTGAGCCCCACCGGCACCAGCGCAACGCTCAACACGGCCTCACCAAGGTTCCACAGGTCCGTGAGCGAAGCCTCGAGCACGTCACCGTCGTTGATGCCCGGGACCACGACCATCTGCGCGTGGAATTGAATGCCGCCCTCGGCCAGCCGCGTCAACTGCTCAACGATGTTGGGAACCCGCGCATTGTTCAGCAATACCTTGCGCACCTCCCACGGTGTCGCGTGCACCGAGACATACAGCGGCGACAGGCGATACTCGAGGATGCGGGCAATGTCGCGTTCCTTGACGTTCGACAGCGTCGCAAAGTTGCCGTAAGCGAACGAGAGACGGTAATCGTCGTCGCGCACGTAGAGCTGCTTCCGCAGCCCCTTGGGCAGCCCTTCGATGAAGCAGAACTCGCACCGGTTGGCACAGCGGCGGATGTTCGGCGGCTCGAGCTCCAGGCCGAACGGCTCGCCGGGCTCCCATTCGAGCTCATAGACGATCGCCTCGCCGTCGGGGAGAACGGCCTCGATCGTGAGCTCCTCCTCGGCGGTTAGAAACTCCCAGTCGAGGAAGTCGGCGATCTCCCGTCCATTCACCGCGCGAAGCTCGGTCCCCGCAAGGAGGCCGAGCTCTTCAGCGATGCTACCGGGAATGACGCGCGAGACTCGGACCATTATTCCTGCGGAGACGGAAACGGGGGCGGATCGGGATACCGATCGCCCCCAACCGCGCGACGGCCGTCGACCGGCGCCCTAGCTCAACAAGATTAGCAGGCAAGACGGTCGAAAACAAGCGCCCACGCTGACTTACATCATCGGCGCCGACCCGGGGCACACGCCGCAGGGATCGAACGAACGACGCCCCGTGGCAGGTGGCCACGGGGCGTCAGGCGTTCGGACGTGATCAGACATGATCACGCACAACCAGGTCAGCGAATCGGTGCGTAGCGGTAGGCCACCACCGACGGCACCGTGAGCGGCACCGAGAACTGGGCGGTTCCGTTGCCCGCGATCTCGCCCACCGCGGCCTCTTCTCGACCAACGACGTTGCCGGTCGCGTCGAGCAGTTCGAAGCTCAGCCTCACCGGCTGCGGCTCGGCGCGCAGATTCTCCACGTCACCGACCAGCATGCGCGAATCGCTAGTGCTTTCGATTCCGCGGAAGGTCACCTTCACCGGAATCTTGCCCGTGGCGAGCTGGTTCTTCACGAGCGAATCCGTGTAGGCTTTGCGATCCTTTCGATCGGCCTTCTCGATCATCCCCTGATATGCCTGTCCGAGCAGGTTGTAGTTGTCGGGGTTGTTCGGATCCACCTTCGTCAGCGCGTGAACCACCGGCAACATCTTGTCGTACTCTTCCGTCCGCGAATACGCGATCGAGAGCGCGAACAGGAAGTCGCGGTAGTACGGGTTCTTCACGCGAGCGGCCTCGAGCAGCGTGACGGCATCGGCGAACCGCTCCTCGTTGAGCGCACCGACGCCCGCGTCGGCTAGCTGCATCGCGTCGAACTTGGACGGGTCCGACGTCATCTCGGCGTAGATGCCCGCCACCGCCGACGAATCGCCCGACATCGCCAGCGCGCGCGCCAGCCCCGTCTTCGCGTTCGTGTCGTCAGGCGAGTTGCTCAGGTGCTCGCGGAAGTACTCCGCCGAGCGCATTGCCATTGCCTTCTGCTCCTCACCCGTCAGCGCCTCGGCCTTGTTCTGCGCCAGCACGGCCAGGTTGAGCAGCGAGCTGCGGCGGATGTCCGCGTACTGCGAGTCGGCCTGGGCCAGATCAGCGGCCTTCGACAGCGCATCGAATGCCTTGTCGTAGTCGCGCTGCTGCACGGCGACGACGCCGATCAGGTGGTGCGCCGGCGCGACATCGGAATCCATCGCCACGGCAGCTTCAGCCAGCTGCATCGCCTTCTCGGCGTCACCGCCGTTGAGCGATGCGATGGCCGCGTTCACGACGCGTGAGACGCCGAGCTGGCGCATCTGCTGCACCTGCTTCTCGGCGCAGGGCTTGGCCTGCGACACCTCGTCGAACGCGGAGTCGGCGACGGCGATCACGTTGATCTCCGCGTCGGTGTTCGTCGTGTAGCCGATCTCGCCACGCTTGACGATGAGTGGCGCGTCTTCGACCATCGAGTAGGCGATGAGTGCCTGGCCCATCATCCAGTTGCGCAGAATCGGATCGGTGCGCGGGCCGGGCTCCGACAACGCCTTCACCGCGGCGCGGATGTGCGTCATCTGATCCGCACGATCGGTGGTCGCGTTGAACTTGCCGATGTTCTCCGACGCGATGTTGATCGTCGGCGTGCCGTCACTCTTGAAGTCGCATGCGGCACGGGAGGCCTGCGCGCTCAGCGACGCGGTCGTCAGCGCCATCGCGAGCGCCGCGGAGGTACCCTGTCGGATCATCGACGGTCTCCTTGATTGGTAAAGAAATGAATAGACATGGAAATCAATCGGCGACGTCCTCGCGACGCAACCGCGACCGCTGCTCCGCCGCGAGCACCACGGCGCGCGCCGCGATGAGCTCGGCACCGAGCCCCGACGCTGCCGCCACGCGCACGACATCATCGGACTCCGCCTTCATCCGTACACCACCGGCGAATCCACTCACCTTCACATCGACGCGGTGTCCGTCGACGTCGACCGTCACCATCTCGCGCGCCAGCGCACGCCGACGAACGGTCACCGTTCTCACGCCGATCGTACTCGTGAGCGTGAACAAAAGATCCTCAAAGAAGGTGATGTCGGACACCGCGGCGAGAATCTCCACGCGCGTCCCGGTCCGCCCTTTTTTCATCTGAACGGGGAAGCTCACCACGTCGCGCACCCTCTGTTCACCGCGAATGCGGTCCAACGCGCCGGCGATCAGTTCCGCGGCCATGTCGTCCAGGTCGGCAGTGAGCAGCGCCAGTTCCTCGATCGTTTCGTTCTCGGCCGGCAGGGGTGCCGCGGCCTCGGCGAGCACGATCCGCACTGCGTTTGCCCGCCCGGCGGGATCGCGCGTGCCAGCACCAAGCCCCGTTCGAATCGGGCGGTACGCCGGTGGCTGTCCCTGCGACAGCACGCGAACGAGGGCGGCCCCGGTCGGGGTGACGAGCTCCCCTGCCCCGTCGGGTCCGTGCCGGACGGTCTGCCCGGCCAGCAGCACCATCGTGGCCGGGGCGGGCACGGGCAGGACGCCGTGGGCGGCGGTCACGAAGCCGTCGCCGAGCGAGAGCGGGCGACAGTAGACCGTATTAACGCCGAGCAGGTGCAACCCCCAGACACTCCCCACGATATCGAGGATAGCGTCGACGGCGCCGACCTCATGCAAATGCACGCGCTCGGGCGACATCCCGTGAATTGTCCCCTCGGCCTCCGCCAACGCCTCGAACACTGCAGTCGCCTGCTGGTGAACCGCGGTCGGCATCCCCGCCCGGGCGATGATCGACCGGATCTCCTTCAGGTGGCGGCCATGCGGCTGCGGCGGGATGTCGAAATCGACCTTGCGACAGGCCAGTCCACCGCGCTGCACGGTAGCGATGCGGACCGTCACGCCGTCGAGTCCGAGGCGGCCCGGCAACGCCTCCAGCCAGGCCTCGTCGAGACCAAGGTCGATCAGCGCGCCGAGCACCATGTCGCCGGCGATACCGCTGAACGGATCGAGAACCGCGATGGTCATGGGGGAGGTCAGTCGAATTGGGGTACGCGGTACGACGCGCCGCTGCCGGTGTTGAACACCACGACCTCGTCGTCGGCGCCGAGTGTGCCGTCGCGGCGCAGCAGTTCAGTGACGGCGAGCGCGCAACCGCCTTCAGGAGCGGCATCGATGCCCGTCGCGCGGGAGAGGCGGAGCGTGTCGCGCCGCATCGTCTCCTCGTCGACGCTGGCCGCACTGCCGCCAGTGTCCCGCAACGCGCGCAGCACGAGCCGATCGCCTAACGGCCCCGGCACGCGCAGGCCGCTCGCATGGGTGGACGGATTCTCCCACGGTTCGGCCTTGTCGGCTCCAGCGTGGAACGCGCGGACCAACGGTGCGCACCCCGACGCCTGAGCGACGATCAGTCGCGTCCGCGACTCCGCGGGGAGCCATCCCCACTCGCGCATCTCGCGGAACACCTTCCACATCCCGATGATCCCCTCGCCGCCACCCGTCGGGTAGACGATCGCGGTGGGCAGCCGCCAGCCGAGCTGTTCGGCGAGTTCGAGTCCCAAGGTCCGATTGCCTTCCGTGCGATACGGTTCGCGCAGAGTCGACACGTCGAACCAGCCGTCTGACGCGGCGAACGCACGCGCCGCCTTTCCGGCATCGCCGATGTGCCCCTCGACGAGCTGAAGGTCGGCCCCGAGCGCGACGATCGTCGCAAGAATCGCCGGAGGTGTGGTGCGTGGCGCGTACACCCGGACCGGCAGCCCCGCCGCCGCGCCATAGGCGGCCAGCGCCGCGCCGGCGTTCCCGGCGGTGGGAACGACGAGACCCGGAATCCCGTGAGCACGCGCCCGAGTGACGGCCGCACTCAGCCCGCGCGCCTTGAATGACGCCGTGGGATTGATTCCTTCGTCCTTGATCCACACCCGTCCAACGCCGATCTCGCGCGCGAGTTCTGGACAGTCCCGCAGCGGGGTCATCCCTTCGCCGAGCGAAACCGGCTCCTCGTCAGGCAGCAGCGGCATCGCGTCGGCGTAGCGCCACATGTCCCACCGCGGACGCAACTGGTCGCGGCGCGGGGCCGGTCCCGAGTAGTGCGCGAGCATCGGTTGCTGGCAGGCAGGGCAGACGCCCGTCAGGGCTGACGACGGCGAGCGATGGTCGCAGACGGAACAGTGCAGTTCCCAGGTGAGCACGTTAGATCGGGTGCGAGACGGGTACGGGCGTGGATGGGCGACGTCGAGCGGGAAGCGGCCGAGCGGCGGGCAATGCAAAGGCGGGTGACCAGAGCCGGCCCGCCGGGCTAGCGCACCGCGTCACCAGGCGGCGCGGCAACGGGTGAGGCGTCGGCGGCCGGCGTGGTGGGTGGCGCCTCTTGCTGATCTACGACACGCGGGTCCGAACCGTTCGGAGACGACGCGGCCGGCCCGCGTCGATCGGGTGCGGGCAGCGGAAATGCGGACGCGTCGACGGATAGCTCGCCAGGCCCGTTTGGCGCCGACGGCGCGTCCGGACGGACGCGCCCATCGATCGTCGGCGCTATCGCGGTGTCGGCGATGTCGACATGCCCCGGCGCGACGACCCCCGTCGCGTCGGGCGCCGTGCGCGCGAGATGCTCGAGCACCCGCCGCGCCGACGCCGCGCCGAACCCCGGCACGGCGGCCACGCTCGCCTCGCCGGCCTCGCGCACACCCTGCACGCTGCCGAACGTCTGCAGGAGCAGGCGCCGCTTCGTCGGACCGATACCAGGGACGTTGAGTAGCTCCGACGTCACGGTGCGCGTCGTGCGGCGCTTGCGATTGAAGGTCACGGCGAAGCGATGCGCCTCGTCACGCGCCTGTTGCAGCATCCGGAGCGCCGGCGATCGTTTGGACAACCGCAGCGACTCCGAGCGACCGGGTACGAAGATCTCCTCGTCACGCTTGGCGAGCGAGATCAACGGTAGCGATGTGAGACCGACATCGGCGAGAGCCTCGCCGGCGGCGCTGAGCTGCCCCTTCCCCCCGTCGACGACCACGAGGTCGGGGAGCGGCTTCTGCTCCTCCAGACGGCGGCGGAAGTACCGCCCCACCACCTCGTGCATCGAGGCGAAGTCGTCCGTGCCCTCGACGGTATTGACCTTGAACTTCCGGTATTCGCCCCGTTTCGGTCGCCCGTTCTCGAACCAGACGCACGAGCCCACCGTGTCGGTGCCCTGCGAGGTCGAGATGTCGAAGCAGACGAAGGCGCGCGGTACCTTCTGCAGCGCCAGTTCACGCTGCAACTGGTAGACGGGCGCCGACGCCCGTTCGTCCGCCTCCATTCCAGCGAGCCGGAACTCTTCCAGCAGATGCCGCGCATTGTCCGTTGCCAGGTCGACGAGCTCGCGCCGCGATCCGCGCATCGGGATCCGCACCTCGGTTCCCGCGGCCGATTGCTCGAACAGGGGGCGATCCTCGAAATCGAATGGCACGAGCAATTCGCGCGCGCGTCCCTCCTGCGGCAGATACCAGCGCACGAGAAAGGCCGACAATACATCCCCCTCGCGGTCGCCCTCGACGTTCTCCAGGAAGCGGTGCTCCCGCGCGAGGAGCTTGCCCTGCCTCACGCGGAGCAGCGTCAGGCAGGCGTCGTCGCCGTCGCGCGCGTAGCCGATCACGTCCTGATCGCCGCCCTCGACCTGCAGGACGACCGTGGGTTCCTCCATCCGGCCGAGGTGCGCCAATGTGTCACGCAACTCGGCCGCGCGTTCGAAGTCCAGCGCCTCGGCCGCCGCCTGCATGCGGGCCTTCACACGCCTGATGACCTCGGCCGTGCGGCCATCGAGAAAGGCCACCACCTCGTCGATCATCGCCGCATAGTCCTCCCGCGACTGCAGCCCGACGCACGGCGCCTTGCATCGGCCAATATGATGGTCGAGGCAGGGGCGCTCGGGCAGCTCGCGCGGCATGTCGTAGTTGCACGACCGGACCGTGAAGATCCGCTTGACGAGCTCGAGCGACTTTCGCATCGCCCCGACGTCGGTGTAGGGCCCGAAGTAGCGGGCGCCGTCGTCCTGAAGCCGCCGCGTCACCCAGACGCGGGGGTACGGCTCCTGAACGGTCACCTTGATGTACGGATACGACTTGTCGTCGCGGAGGGCGATGTTGAACCGGGGGCGATATTCCTTGATCAGGTTCGCCTCGAGGATCAGCGCATGCGCCTCGGTCGGCACGACGATCGTGTCGAGATCGGCGATCTTCCTGATCAGCGCGCGGGTCTTCGTGCTCTCGAAGTGCTCCGACGCGAAATAGCTGCGCACGCGCGATCGCAGCCGCTTCGCCTTGCCGACGTAGAGCACCTGCCCCTCGTCATCAAACCAGAGGTAGACGCCCGGCCCGTCGGGCAGATGGGCAAGCTTGGCGGCGACAGCATCAGGAACCAGCGGCATCGCTCAAATTTAACGCGCCCCCACACCGGCGGCTGACACACCGACATCGGGCGGTCCCTCGTCCGTCGTGTCATCGAGGCCGAGCGATCGGCGCGCGTACGGCCGTGCCCCTTCGTGCAGCAGACGCAGGACGTCCGCGCCGTGCCGCGCGAACACCGGGATGAGGTTGAGCGCGCGTTCCTGCCGCACGCCGCCGGGCGCCAGGGCACCGCGAAGGATCGCGAGATCGCGCATCGTCTCTCCGCTCGACTTCGCTGCCGCGGCCTCGAAACGCCGCTCGAGGCGCTCGATTCGGTGTTCGACCTGCCGAACGAATCCGGCGACCACCGTGTCGGGTGGGACGGGGGTCGCGCCCCACGCGCTGGCTCGCGCCTCAGCGGTCGCCGCCTGAAGCCGCTCGGCCGCCTCAGTGAGCGCCACTCGTAATCCGTCGAGCTCTGTTCGCACGCCCGCGGGCACGGCCCGGCGCGCCGCGCGCCGCTCCGGCGCATGCGGATCCGCGAAGTCGTCCGGCTCGCAGTCCAGGCGGTCGAGAAGCCGACGCACGTGCGGTTCGACAATCGTCACCGACCAACGCGGGAGGATGATCGGCGCGGGCACGCCCATCGCCGCGGCGACAGCGGTGGTCTGCGCGAAGTACGCGATTTCGCCCGGACCGCCGACGTAGTCGATCGTCGGCAGAATGGCGCGTTCGGCGATCGGCCGGAGCAGGACGTTGGGGCCCAGCGACGCGGTCGGAGCCATGTCCGCCCGACCCGCCGCGGCCGCCAATGGAACGCGCGCCTTCTTCTCAGCGGAGTCCTCGAACACCAACGACAGCCCGTCGACGTGAGCGACCTGCGCCGTGAAGCCAGCCTCATCGAGTGCCGAGCGACATCGTTCGAGGTCACGGTCGATGTCGCCGCCGTGCCGGAGCGCGTCGCGCATCGTCGGATCCATCGCCCGGCGGACCGCCGGATGCGCGGCGTCGAGCACGGGAATGCCGAGCGGGCCGAGCAGCGCGCGCAGGAGGCTGACATATGCCCCCCCGACCGTCGCGCCGGGGTGGTACGCGGCGGCGGCGGCAGCGAGCACCTCTGCGTCGACGGTGCTCCCCGACGCGGCCGCGAGCTGCCGGACGAGGCGATCGATGCCCGCGTCTAGCGGGACCTCGGCAACCATCCGCCCCTCACCTCCGGCTGGGAGGGGCACCGTCAACTGCATCGCGCCCTCCGGCCCGGCCACCCACGTCGACGCACCCTCGGCAAAATCGGTGTCGTCCGTCGCGGCCCAGAAGAGCGCGGCGGCCGGCCGGCCCGTGGCATCCTCGATCGCGTCCGCCAGGGCGAGGGCGGACATCGCCTTGATCCAGGTGTAGGCGGGCCCACCGAACAGCCCCGGCTGCTGGCCGGTCGTGACCAGAACGCCGCCGCCATCGGCGACACGGCGGAGGCGATCGTGCGCGACCCCATTCCGCTCCAGCGCGGGGGCGAGCGCCTCCAGCCACTGAGCCCCGGAGAACCGCGCGGCCACTCGCGCCGACTCGGCGCGCCACTCCTCGCGTGACCGCGGACGCGCGGCGTAGAAGGACGCCACCGACGGCTCACCGGCCATCGCGGCGCGCGCAAATGCCGAACCGCCCAACACAGCAGGATGCAGCTCGAGAGCCGTCATGTCCGGCAGCCATAAGGGAAAAGGCGCGGGGCGGGCGCACTGTGCGCCCGGGCGGAGGTCACGCGCGGGTGGCGCTGCCGCGCTCGTTCCCGCACCCGTTCCCGCGCTCGCAACATGTCGGCCCGCTCTCCCTCCGAGAAGAGGCGACCCCGCCCGCCTTGAACCCTCACGCCCGCGCCGTCACTTGTGGTACGGTTCCCCGCGCACGATCGTTCCGGCGCGGTAGAGCTGTTCGGCCAAGACGAGGCGCGCCATCTCGTGAGGCAGCGTCCACGGAGCGAGGGCGAGCAGCCGGTCGGCGTGCGCGCGAACGGCGTCGGAGACGCCGAACGCGCCACCGATGATGAACGCCACCTCACGGGCCAGATCCCGCTCCCCCGACAGCAGGGTGGCGAACTCGTCGGAGGTCATCCCGCTCCCGCGCTCGTCGCACACCAGCAGGCGCGCCGTCGGGGGAACGACCGCGAGGAGGCGCTCCCCTTCGCGCAGCCTGACGAGCGCCGGATCGCTCGAGCGAGCCGATTCCTCGCGAACTGCACGTACATCGAGCGGCCAGTAGCGCGCCGCTCGATGCTCATACTCGTCGATGGCCGCGGTCAGGGCGGGCTGGCGCGGCCGCCCGACCGTCGCGACGATGATGCGCACGGCGCGTTCCGGCGCTCGTCAGGCGTAGATGCCGCGGAGCCGGTGCACGGTCGCGACGCGGCTGATCGCCAGCATGTAGGCGGCCGTCCGCATGTTGACCTTGTGCTGCTGCGCGAGCTCGAGCACGTCCTTGAAGCTCTTGCTCATGATCTCGCGGAGGCGGTCGTTGACCACGTCTTCGGGCCAGAAGTAGCCCGCGCGGTCCTGCACCCACTCGAAGTACGAGACCGTCACGCCACCGGCGTTGGCGAGAATGTCCGGAACGACGAAGATCCCCTTGTCCTCGAGGATCGGGTCGGCGGCGGCGGTGGTCGGACCATTGGCACCCTCGACGATGATGCGCGCGCGGATCTTCGCGGCATTCTTCGTCGTGATGACGTTCTCCATCGCGGCCGGCAGCAGCACATCCACGTCGAGCAGCAGCAGCTCGTCGTTCGTGGTGCGATCGCCCCCCTCGAATCCTTCGAGCGAGCGATGCTTGCGCACGTGCTCGATGGCCGCCGTCACATCGACGCCATTCGGATTCACGACGGCGCCCGAGCGGTCGCCAATCCCCACGATCTTCACCCCTTCGAGCGCGAGCAGGCTGGCCGCGACAGATCCGACGTTCCCGAACCCCTGCACGGCCGCCGTCGCGCCGTCGATCTTCATGCCGCGGTGGTTCAGCGCGTCCTTGGTCATCAGCATGCAGCCGCGACCCGTCGCCTCACGACGGCCGAGGGAACCGCCCATCTCCACCGGCTTGCCGGTGACGACGGCCGTGACCGTGTGCCCGGCGTGCATCGAGTAGGTGTCCATCACCCAGGCCATCACCCGCTCGTTGGTGTTGACATCGGGCGCGGGGACGTCGGAATCGGGGCCAAGCGTGGCGATGATGCCGGCCGTGTAGCGGCGCGTCAGCCGCTCGAGCTCACTCACACTGAGCTTGAACGGATCGCAGACCACGCCCCCCTTGGCGCCGCCGAACGGCACGTTGACGACGGCGCACTTCCACGTCATCCAGGCCGCCAGCGCCTTGACCTCTTCGAGGTTCACCGCGGTGTCGAAGCGAATGCCGCCCTTGGCCGGACCGCGCGATGTGTTGTATAGCACGCGATAGCCGGTGAACACCTCGACGTCGCCGTTGTCGAGCTGAACCGGAATCGACACGACGATTTGCTTCTCGGGGTGCCGCAGGACCTTGTAGATCCCGGGCTCGAGGTCGAGAAGTTCTGCCGCGCGGTCGAAACGCGACATCATCGCCTCGAACGGATTCTCCTCCTGGAGAAATCGGTCCTTGTCCGGGCGGACGATCGTGTCGGTGGGGAGACGCAGGTCGGTGGCCATGGCGGAAAAACCCGGCTGCCCGGGAATGTCAGGATTGAGAGTTGGAATCGGCACTCGCGGCGCGTCGGAGCACGGCGTCGAGGTCCGACGCGCCCCGCTCCAGGGCAGCCACCTGTGTAACATACCAAAGGGCCGGTGCTTCGCGAGGCCAACGCGGCCCGAGCTTCACGGCGTCCTTGAGCGTGCAGACGATCGAGCCAGTACCCGGATACGTGGCGAGGATGCGCCGGATGTCGTCATGCGAGAACTGGTGATGGTCGGGGAAGATAGCGGATTCGACGAGCGCCCCCGCACCGCGAAGCTGGGCGAGGAAGGGCTCTGGCTCGCCGAGTGCGGCGACGGCGAGTACCGCCTCCCCCCGCAACTCCGCGAGTTGGCGGGTCTCATCCATCAGCCCGCCCCGCTCGCCTGCAGCGCCGGCAGAGCCTGCACCGTCGGGCAGTTCACCGGTCGGAGCGTGCCGCACGCGCCGGAGCTCGCCCAACCCGAGATGCACGATGCCCACGGGGACGTCAGGCGCCACGGCGCTGATCTGCGCCGCCACCTCATCGGCCGTCCGTATGGCCACGGCCTTCCGCGTCACCAACACGATCGACGCGCGGCGGAGCGCGACGAGTGGTTCCCGAAACGGCCCCATCGGCAGCATGGCGGAACGGGCCAGGCCTTGATCGGCGCTCACGAGCACCACATCCGCCACGCGGCGAACCCGTCGGTGCTGAAACGCGTCGTCCAGCACCGCGACCGTGGCTCCCATCGCCGCGGCCTCCGCAACGCCGCGCACACGGTCGGGCGCGACGATCACGGGAATCCCGGGGTTGAGCAACCGGTGCACCAACGGCTCGTCGTCGCCGTAGCCCCGCAGCACGAGGGCCGGGCGCGACCCCTGCGCCTGAAGTCGCCCCGCGATCCACGCCGACACGGGGGTCTTCCCCGTGCCGCCGACCGTGACGTTGCCCACAGCGATCGCCGGAATCGGGGTCTCGTGGACGGTGAACGCGCCAGCCTCGTAAAGGCCATTCCGTCCCGCAACGACGGCCCTGAACAGCCCCGCGAACGGCAGCAACACGGCGCGCGCGGCGCGTGCGGCGGGATCAGTGCCGAACCAGAGGCGCTGGATGGCTTCGGGGTTCATGCCGGAACGCCGTCAGCGCCGGGTGGCAGGCGCGCAAGCAGCGGCGAACGCCGCAGCCTCTGCCGTCTTGTGCAGTGCCTGGAACCGTCCGCCCTCGGCCGTGGCCTCCCGCACGGTCGTCGCGGCCACCCGCGTCGGCGGGGCGTAGACGACCGTGACGCGGGCGAACGGCTTCGGAATCTGAAAGCGATCCCAGCTCCGTAGCCGCCACGCGCGATC
>JBBQHX010000071.1:0-14705 GCA_038324385.1 Gemmatimonadales bacterium
GCTTGCCTGAATCACTGTGCTGCGCCGGACACATCGAGGTGCGGCACACTCTGACAGGAGGATGACACATGGCCGGACGCATGGACGAAGATCGCACGGGACAGCCGCCACTGGACCGTCACGAGATCGACAAGACGCGGACCGACAAGCACGCGGACCGCACGAATGATGACACGATCGACGGCAACGCCGTCGGCGGCATGAGCGGCGTGGCCGCCGGTGCGGCAATCGGTGCAGTGACCGGCGGGCCGATCGGCGCCGTGATCGGTGCTGCTGCGGGCGGACTGGCCGGCGTGGGCGTCGCGCAGGGGATCGACATGGCCGTCAATCCGGAAGAGGAGCGCGACTTCTGGCGGAAGGAGTACCCGAATCGCCAGTATGCGAAGGCGGATCGTAGCTACGATCATTATGAGCCGGCCTACCAGTACGGCTGGGAGTCGTATCAGAGCCATAACGCAAAGTCCTTCCCGGAAGTGGAGCCCGACCTCGAGCGCGAGTGGGCGACCCGCCGCGGCAACTCGAATCTCGACTGGAAGGACGCCCGCCCCGCGACGCACGATGCGTGGGCACGCCTCGAAGGCCGCCGTCGGGATATGGGCAACCGCTAACGAGCCGGCACGAGCATTCGGCCGCAGTATGGCGAATCGGGGGCTGTGGCGCATCGCGCCACAGCCCCCGATTTGTGCTCCGGACCGCGGTCAGCGGTCGGTGTGGATGTCGTCGACCGCTCGCGGAAGGGTGATCCTGAACGTCGACCCGACACCAATATGAGCATCAAGAACGAGGTCGCCGCCCATCGCCCGCGCGAGATCGCGACTGATCGCCAGTCCAAGCCCCGTGCCCTCGGCTCGGCGGGTGAGCCCCTGGTCCAGTTGCACGAATGGCTCGAATACCGCGTCGCGTCGGTCGGGAGGAATCCCAATGCCCGTGTCATGCACCTCGATCCAGACGCTCGAGCCAGCTTCCCCGATGCGCACCGTCAGGCAACCGCCGGGCTCCGTAAACTTGATCGCGTTCGAGAGCAGGTTGAGCAGCACCTGCCGCAGCTTCTCGCGATCGCAGAAGGCGACGGCGCCGGCGCCTGATTCGGCTATCTCAACGACGAAGCCGAGTTTCCGCTCGCGCACCTGCGGCGCGACCAATGGTTCGGCTTCCGCCACCACCCCGGCGAGCTCGACATGGGCGAACTCGTAGTTCACTGAGCCGTGCTCGAGGCGGGCGAAGTTGAGAATGTCGTTGATCAGGCTGAGCAGATGCTGCTGGCTGCGCCGGATGCGCTGCAGATCGTTGATCTGCTCCTCGGTGACCGGCCCGCGGATGCCCATCGCGATCAGCTCGGTATAGCCCGCGATCGCGTTCAGCGGTGTGCGCAGCTCGTGCGACATGACGGCGAGGAACTCGGTCTTCGCGAGGTTGGCGGCTTCCGCTTCGAGGCGGGCCGCTTCCATCGCCGCGCGCGCGCGGCGTTCGGCGTCGAACAGGCGTGCGCGCTCGAGCGCGAGCGCGCACTGACGAGCGATCGTCTGCAGAAAGGACAGATCCTCGTCGGTGTAGGCGGTGGCGGCTACGAAGCTGATCCCCAGCACGCCGATCACCCGATGCTCGGTGACCAGCGGAACCGCGGCGATCATGCTCTCGCGCCGCGGGTCGTGCCGCACGCCAGCGAGCCTGGGGTACTGCTCCACCGCCGCACGCCCGGCGCTCACCCAGACCGGACCGCCCGACCGCACTGCGTCCGTGAGCGGCAGGGAGTCCTGCATCGCCATGCGCCGGAACGGCCCGACCTCCGTGTCCTGGTCATAACCCCGTGAGGCGAGAATCTCCAGATACAGGCCGTCTTCGGAGAGGATGCTCAAGGAGCCCGCCGTCCCCCGTACGGCCGCCACGCCACGCGTGCAGAATACCTCGGCGACCTGCATCGGGGTCAACGACTCTGACAGGGCCGCCGTGACCGCCTGCAACTGCTCCGTCCGTTCACGCGCGAGCTCCGACAGCTCGCGTGCGGCGCGCTCCGCCTCGAACAGACGCGCGTTCTCGAGCGCCAGTGCGGCATGCGTCGCGAGCTCGTCGGCGAGCAGGAGATCCTCCGCCTCGAATCGGCGTCCGGGCCCCATCGACGCCAGCGTGAGCACACCCAGCGCCTGCCCCTGCGTCAGCAGCGGCAGGCACATCGCCGACTCCACCCCCAGCGCCGACCAGAGGGCCCGCGCTTCGGCGTCAGGCGACGAGTGGCCGAGCACGCGCGGGTCGACGGTGGTATGGAGCTGCGGGCGGCGCGTCGAGATCGCGCGGCGCAGGGCGCGCGCCGCCTCACGCGAGCCCGGAAAGCGGCGTTCGATGTCGCGGACGCGACGTTCGGTCTCGGGATCGCGGCAAGCTACGGCCAGCAGGGTCAGCTCGCCGGACGAGCCCAGCAGATGAATCGCGCAACCGTCGGCGAAGTGCGCGATGGCGAGCCGCGCGATGCGCTCGAGCGTCTGCGGCACTTCGCGCGCGCCGGCGAGCTCACGGGCCACCTCACCGAGCACCTGACGCCGTGTCTCCTCACGCCGCCGCGCCGAGACGTCGAGCGCGACCACCAGCCGTGCCGGCCGTCCGTCGACCTCCCACGGCTGCGACTTGATGGCCACGTGCAGCAGTTGGCCGTCCTTGCGCCGATGCCGATAGTCGCCGCGTGCCACCAGACGGTCCGGGGTCGGTCCCATCTGGCCGAGACCCGCGGGTACCTCGTCGGGCAGCCGCAGGTCGCTCACCCGTAACGCCATGAACTCGGCGCGCGTGTAGCCGTACTGCGCCAGCGCCTCGTCGTTCACATCGAGCACCCGCAGGGTCTCCGCGTCGAACACCCACATCGCCAGCGGTGCATGCTCGAACAGCGAGCGATATCGCTCGACAGAGTTGCCCGGAGTCAGCGGCGCCGGCTGGTAATCCATACGGCCTGAGGGACGATCGGAGGAGCGCACGCCGGATTCGCGGACGGAAGGAGGGCGAGCATCACGGGAGCACCCAGCCGCCTGGTGCCATACGCAGCGGGTGGAGTGGCATGGCATAACGTGCCCGGCCGTCGAACGGCCGCGCAGACGCCCTGCAACACAATGAGGGCTGGGGGCTATTGTCGCCAGCCCTCAGTGGTCCCGTTGTACGGTTGGTGCACACATTCGTGAGGGCCAGAGGCCACCAAACGGCTGATGCCGGCCAGCGGTGCAACTGCTCAACGCCCGAGAAACATCAGGATTCCGGAATCGCCGGAATCGTCGTGCCGTCGACGCCGTTGATCGCGCCGATCGCGCCGATCGCGCCCATCGCCCCATGCCCGGTCAGCATATGGGTACTGGGTACGCGACGTCGGATGCACACGGTCCAGTGCAACGCACCCCCCGAACAGTTGCGCGGCAGCGGCGAGAGTCGGCGCGGTTGGGTCTGCCCGCTCCCTCACCACGCCAGCGCGTCGTGCCTCACGCAAGGGTGATCGACGCCTCACGCGGATCGGCCAGCCCCGGTCCACCGATCGAACCGCTCGTCAGGCGTGCGCGTCCGCGATGCGCGGCGACGAGCAGCGCGCCCATCGCGACGGTGCCGGCGAGGGCGGCGGGCCAGAGCCCGGCGAGGGCGCACAGCACGATCGCGAACGCGCCATTCGCGGCGTACAGTGCCGGGGCCAGGGCGTCAGGCGCCACGTCGCGGCGCCACCGCTCGGGTGCCGCGACGGCGAGGAAGGTTAGTCCGATCGCCGTGCCCGTCCCGAGCCAGCCCGCCCATGAGGCGACCGGCCCGCCGCCGAGCGGCCCGCTTCCCTCCCACGTCCAGTGGGCGGTCGCGCGGGACATCGCCGGGTCCATCGCCAGGTCCCAGGCGAGCAGGGCGACCGCCGCAACGGCCGCCAGTGCGAGCCGATCCAGAAGCGGGCCCGCGCCCGGTGGGACGATCCGCGCCGCCAGCGCCAGGGCCGCGTACGCCATGAGGCACCAGGAAAGCGGAACCGCCAGTGGGACCAGCCCGAACGTCAGCGGGCCCAGCATCGACGTATAGACGTAATGGCCGAATGGCCACCCCGTGCTGGTGCTCGACAGTTCGGCGGCGTAGGCGATTCCCACGCCGAGGACGAGGATGGCGGCTGCGCGCCAGGCTCCGAGTCGCCCGGCCGCGTGGGCGACGATGGCGACCACGCCGAGCGCAATGCACGCGGGGCCCGTATACCTCCAACCGAGCTGGTAGGCGGTCGAGTACGGTTCCTGCGCCAGCCACGCCGGCATTGCCCCGACGCCGACACTGGCGAGGGCGACGAGCGAGGCCACCGTCAGGCCGAGGTGGGCTCGCAGGGCCCAGCGCGCGCCGCGCACCGCGTGGTGCGGCCGGCGTGCGGCCGAGTGGTGATCGCCGCGGTGATCGGGTTGCGTGTCGCTCGCGCGGTCGTGCATCTTGAGTCGTTTTGCCGGAAGGCCGAGCGGCGTCTGCGATCCGTGTGGAACCAGGAGCCGCGGTCGGGTGCTGAGCGTCGTTCACTGAATATGGTCGCGTCGCCCGCGGTTTCGGGGCACCGGGTCCGGGTGGATGGCGGCCACCCGGACCCTCGTCATTCGGGCGGCACCGCGTGGACCACCCGTGTCGCACGCGCTTCCAGTTGAAGTGAACCGGAATCCCGGCTGACCGCTCCCACCCGTGGGGCGGGGCGGCAGGGAATCCAAACTCGCGCGAAATGTCGCCGGCGGGCCCTGCCCCGCAAGCCGGCGCATCACCCTGAACGGGTCCCCCCGTGCTGCTGGCCGCGTCCCTGGACGCCGGTGCGCCGGCGGTGGAGCCGAGGAGTCGACCCTGCTGCCGATGTTCGTGCCGCGATGACGTTGCTGCTGATCGTTCTGCTCCCCTTCCTTGGAGCACTGATTCCTCCGCTGCTCATTCGGAGGGGCCGCACCGTCGCGGCACTGGCCGCCGGGGCGGTGCCGGTCGCCGCGCTCGCGCTGTTGATCCCGCTCTGGCCGACGGTGCGCGACGGTGGTGTGCCGCGGTGGCGCATCCCCTGGCTACCGCAGATCGGGCTGGAGTTCGACATCCGGCTGGATGGCCTCGCCTTCCTGTTCGCCGCGCTCGTGCTCGGGATCGGCGTCCTGATCGTCGTCTACGCCCGCTACTACCTGAGCGAGCGCGACCCGATGGGGCGGTTCTATGCCCTCCTCCTGTTGTTCATGGGAGCAATGACGGGGCTGGCGCTCTCGGGCAACCTGCTCCTGTCGGCGATCTTCTGGGAGTTGACGAGCCTCAGTTCCTTCCTGCTCATCGGCTACTGGACGCACCGAGCGGACGCCCGCGACGGTGCCCGCACCGCGCTCGCCGTCACCGGGCTCGGGGGACTCGCCCTGCTCGGCGGCGTGCTCCTGATCGGGCGCATCGTCGGCAGTTTCGACCTGGACGTGGTGCTCGCCTCGGGCGCGCTGGTCAAGGCCGACCCGCTCTATCCGGTGGTGTTGACGCTGGTGCTACTCGGCGCCTTCACCAAATCGGCCCAGGTCCCGTTCCACTTCTGGCTCCCCGGGGCGATGGCGGCGCCGACGCCGGTCAGCGCCTATCTGCATTCGGCGACGATGGTCAAGGCGGGCGTCTTTCTGCTCGCCCGCCTCTTTCCGGTGCTCGCCGGCACCGATCTCTGGTTCACGCTCGTCGTCGGGGCGGGGCTGCTGACGCTGATCGTCGGCGCGTACTCCGCGATGTTCCAGAACGACCTCAAGGGGCTGCTCGCCTATTCGACGATCAGCCATCTCGGCCTGATCACCCTCCTGTTCGGCTTCGGCACCGCCGAGGCGGCGGTCGCGGCGCTCTTCCATCTGATAAATCACGCGACGTTCAAGGCGTCGCTGTTCATGGCTGCGGGGATCATCGACCACGAGACCGGCACGCGCGACATGCGCACGCTCAATGGCCTCTGGCGAACGATGCCGTATACCGGCGTGCTCGCCGTGATCGCGGCGTCGGCGATGGCCGGCGTGCCGCTGTTCAACGGATTCCTGAGCAAGGAGATGTTCTTCGCGGAAACGCTGGCCGTCCCGCCAGGCGTGGCGTGGCGGTGGGTGATCCCCGCCGCGGCGACGCTGTACGGCGTCTTCAGCGTGACCTACTCCATTCGCTTCGTCTACGAGGTGTTCTTCTCGGGGCCGGGCACGGGAATGCCGAAGGAGCCGCACGAGGCGCCGCGCTGGATGCGGATCCCCGTCGAGGTGCTCGCCGTGCTGGCGATCCTCGTCGGTATCTTCCCCAATCTGATCGTGCGGCCGCTGCTCACTGCGTCGGCCGCGGCGACCACCGGCGGCGTGATCCCGCCGATCGAGTTGCACGTCTGGCACGGCTTCAACCTCCCGCTGTTGATGACGGTGATCGCGCTCGTCGGCGGGTTCTTCCTCTTCCGCCGGCTCAACGTGCTGCTCTCGGTGCGCGGCGGCTACGTCCGCTCGGTCAGCGCCAAGGGGCTGTTCGACGACGGGCTGTTCGCGGTGCTGCGGATGGCGCGGCGCCTGACGCGGACGCTCGAGACGGGGTCGCTGCAGCGCTACGTCCTGTACTTCGTGCTCGCGGCGATCGTGCTCGCGGTCGCGCCCGTGGTGCGCCACGGCTGGCCGCTCGGCGCCGAGACCAGCGTTCCCGCCGACGGGCCGCTGATCGCCGGGTGGGGCGTGCTGGTCGCCTGTGCGATCGGCACCGTCGTGTGGCGGCGGCAGCGGCTCGTCGCGCTGATCGTCATCAGTGGCGCGGGGGTGATGGTCACGCTCGCGTTCGCCCGCATCGGCGCGCCCGATCTCGCGCTGACGCAGCTGCTCGTCGAGGTCGTGACCACGATGCTCCTGCTGCTCGCGCTGCATCACCTGCCGCAGGAAGCCGCCGCCGGGTCGAGCCGTGGCCGGCTGGTTCGCGACGGCGCGATCGCGCTCACCGCGGGTGCGGGGATGGCGGCGATCACCTGGGCGGTGCTGACGCGCCCGTTCTCCAGCATCTCGACCTATTTCCTCGAGAACGCCAAGACGCAGGGGGGCGGCACCAACGTCGTCAACGTCATCCTGGTCGACTTCCGCGGCTTCGACACGCTGGGGGAGATCGCCGTCATCGGCATCGCGGCCCTTGGGGTGACGATGATGCTCGACGGGCTCCATGCGGACCCGCGCGGACGCCCATTCCTGATGTCGCGCGATCGCACGCCGCTGATCCTGACCTCGATCGCCCGTCCGCTGCTTCCGTTCGCGCTCATGATGTCGGTTTACATCTTCCTGCGCGGGCACAACATGCCGGGCGGCGGCTTCATCGCCGCGATCCTCACGTCGATCGCCATCATGCTGCAGTTCATGGCTAATGGCATCCCATGGACCGCCGCGCGGCTGCGGGTGCGCCCGCAGCCGGTGATCGCGTGGGGGGTGTTGATCGCGGTCGCGACCGGTGTCGCGAGCATGCTCTACGGATCCACCTTCCTCGACCTGGCATTCACCTATGTGGACTTCCCGCTGATCGGCGAGGTCGAGCTGGCGACCGCGCTCTTCTTCGACCTGGGCGTCTATCTCACCGTGGTCGCCGCAGTGATCCTGATGCTCACCGCGCTCGGCGCGCTCAGCAGCGACGCCGCCGCCCCTGACGATTATGCCAGTGAGGGCGATCCATGGCGTTCCTGATGGCCAGCGCGATCGGCGTCCTCGTGGCCGCCGGCATCTTCCTCCTGTTGCGCGCCCGCACCTTTCCGGTGATCCTCGGGCTGTCGCTGCTCTCGTACGGCGTCAATCTCTTTCTGGTGACGATGGGGCGGCTGCGCGGCGGCAGCGCGCCGATCCTCGTCGCCGGCGTCACCGACCAGGTCGACCCGTTGCCGCAGGCACTGGTGCTGACGGCAATCGTGATCGGCTTCGGGATGACCGCCTTTCTCGTGGTGCTGGCGCTGCGGGCGCGCCTCACGCTGGGCAACGATCACGTCGATGGGGAGGAGCCTGACGCGTGAGCGCCCTCTCGCATCTCGCCATCCTCCCCATTCTGATCCCGCTCGTCGCGGGGCTGATCTGCGTCCTCGCCCGCGGCCGGCTTCGACCGCTGCACCGCGCGGTGAGCCTCGTCTCGACGCTCGCGGTGCTCGGCGTGGCCGTGGCGCTCGCCGTGCGCACGGGCGCCGGCGAGCTCCTGGTCTACCGGCCGGGTGCCTGGCCGGGTCCGTATGGCATCGTACTCGTCGCCGACCGACTGGCGGCGCTGATGCTCGTCGTCACCGCCATGGTCGCGCTCGCGGCGATGCTCTACGCAACGTCGGGTGGCGATGGGCGTGGGCGACATTTCCATGCCTTCTTCCAGTTGCAGCTCGTCGGGCTGAACGGCGCATTTCTCACCGGCGACCTGTTCAATCTGTTCGTCTTCTTCGAGATCCTGCTGATCGCGTCCTACTGTCTGTTGCTCTATGGCGGCGGCGAGCGCCGCACGAAGGCGGCGCTGCATTATGTGGTGCTCAACCTCGCCGGGTCGGCGCTCTTCCTCGTCGGCGTCGGGACGCTGTATGGCGTCACGGGCTCGCTCAACATGGCCGATGTCGCGGTGCGCGTGGCCCTGCTGCCGCCGACGGACGCGGCGCTCGTGCGCGGAGCGGGGCTGCTGCTGCTGGTGGTGTTCGGGCTCAAGGCCGCCGTGATGCCGCTCTACTTCTGGCTGCCCAACGCCTATGCGTCCGCGACCGCGCCGGTTGCCGCCCTGTTCGCGATCATGACCAAGGTGGGCGTCTACTGCATCGTGCGAGTGTTCACGCTGATCTTCGGTCCGCTCGCCGGTCCGGGCGCGGACACGATTCTCCCCTGGCTCCTCCCGATCGCGCTGGTGACGCAATTCGTCGCCTATGGCGGCGCCTTTGCCGCCCGCGGCCTCCGCCGCCAGATCGGCTATCTATTGATCGCATCGGTGGGCACGATGCTGGCGGCGATCGGGCTGTTCACACGTGACGGGATCGCGGCCGGCCTCTACTACCTGATCCACAGCACGCTTACCGTCGCGGTGCTCTTCCTCGTCGCCGACCTGCTGGCGCGCCAACGCGGCGCCGACACCGACCGCCTGATCTCCGGACCCCGGCTGATCGAACCCGGACGCATCGGAACGCTCTTTTTCATCGGCGCGATCGCCGTGGTCGGCCTGCCGCCGCTCGCCGGCTTCCTCGGCAAGGCGCAGATCCTCGCCGCCGCGCCGGCCACGGCGAGCGGGTGGTGGCTCTGGGCGGTGACGCTTACCGGGAGCGTGATCGCGCTGGTCGCCATCACGCGCGCCGGCGTGGTCCTCTTCTGGCAGACCGAGAGCAGCCCCGCGCCGGCCGCGCCGCGCACTCAGGGACGCGCGCTCCCGGTGATCGGGCTGGTCGCCGCGCTGCTGGCGCTCACCGTGCTCGCCGGACCGGTGACCAGCTTCACCACCGCGGCTGCCGACCAACTGCTCCAGCCAGCCGGCTACATCTCGTCCGTCCTCGGAGGGCCCTGATCGATGCGACGGATCATCCCCTCTCCCGGCCTCTCGCTTCTCCTCCTCCTCACCTGGATTCTGGCCTCCCAGGCGGTGGACCTCGGCACGATCCTGCTCGGGGTGCTGCTGGCGATCGTGATTCCGCGCATCACCACTCCGTTCTGGCCCGATGCGCCCACGCGCGTCGCGCTCGGGCCGCTCCTGCGCCTGACGCTGCTCGTGATTCGCGACATCGTTATCGCCAACGTGCGCGTGGCGCTGCTGATCGTCGGGCCGGCGCACCGCCTCCGCCCACGCTTCCTCGTCGTCCCGGTCGACCTGCGGCAGCCGTTCGCCATCACGCTGTTCGCGAACATCATCTCGCTCACACCGGGCACGGTGTCGTCGAATCTCAGCGGCGACCGTCGATCGCTGCTTGTCCACGGCCTCGACATCGACGATCCCGACGCGGCGATTGCCGACATGAAGCATCGCTACGAACGTCCGTTACGGGAGGTCTTCGAATGATCGCGGCCGTCCTTCCGCTCGCGCTCGCGCTCGTCGCGGCGGCCGTGCTGATGAACCTCCTGCGCCTCCTCCGCGGCCCGTCGGCGCTCGATCGCGTGCTCGCCCTCGACACGCTCTACATCAACGCGGTCGCCTTCATCGTCCTGCTCGGCATCACCCTGCGCACGTCGCTCATGTTCGAGGCGGCGGTGCTCATGGCGATGGTGGGCTTCGTCAGTACCGTCGCCCTGTGCAAGTATTTCCTGCGCGGCGACATCGTCGAGTGATCCCCATGGCCGACACCACGCTTGCTCCGCTGATCGAGTTCCTGATCGCCGCCTTTCTGTTGATCGGCGCGGCGTTCATCTTCATCGGCGCGCTCGGGCTGCTCAAGCTGCCGGATTTCTACATGCGGCTGCACGCCCCCACCAAGGCGAGCACGCTCGGGGTTGGCGGAACGCTGATCGGCTCGGCGATCTACTTCACCGCCACTGGCGGCGGCATCAGCCTCCACGAGATTCTGGTCACCTTCTTCCTCTTCATGACGGCGCCCGTGAGCGCGCACCTCATGGCCAAGACGGCGCTGCATCTGGGCGTGCCGAACGTGTCCGGGGCGAAGGAGCGGGCGCAGGGTACACCGACGCCCGGCGGCGAATCGGCGCGCCGCAGCGATGCCGCACCACCGGCGTCCCGGCCGGACGTCACCGGCTGAGCGGGCACCGCGCTCGCGTCAGGCACGCCACGGTCCGTCCTTCTCTCTCCGGTTCGTCGATGCGACTCTCCGATCTGTCAGCGCTGTTCGGGATACCCCTCGCCGGCGATGACGTCGACGTCAGCGGTGCGACGAGCGACTCGCGCGCCGTCGCGCCGGGCGATCTCTTCTTCGCCGTTCCAGGCGATACGCACGATGGGGCGGCGTTCGTCGCCGCCGCACGAACGTGCGGCGCCGTGGCGGTTTGCGCCGAGGCGCCGCACGCGGGCATCCCGACGCTCGTCGCGCCTGACGTGCGTGCCGTCATGGGTGGCATCGCGGCGGCCGTCTACGGCACGCCCTGCCGCGAGCTTGCGGTTATCGGGGTCACCGGCACGCTCGGCAAGACCACGACCTCGCTCACGCTGGCGCACCTCCTCGACGCGGGGCTGGGACCGGTGGGCGTGATTGGTTCGCTCGGCATTCGCACGCCCGGACGTGCCGCGGTGGACACCGGGATGACCACGCCCGAAGCCCCCGTCATCCAGGGTGCGATGCGTCAGATGCTCGACGGCGGCGCCCGGCACGCCGTGATGGAGGTCAGCTCGCACAGCCTCCTCCTCGGCCGCGTCGACGGGGTCACGCTGGCGATGGGGATCTTCCTCAACCTCGTGCCGGACGAGCACCTCGAGTTCCACCCGACACCCGAGCACTATCTCGAGACCAAGCTGCGCTTCCTCGATCTGCTCGCGCCCGATGCACCGCTGGTGCACAACGGCGACGACCCGCGCACGCGTGAGGCGATGGCCCGCGACGCCACCGCCCGGCCCGACGCCGAACGCATTGGCATCTCGTCGCACGGGGCGGACGATGCGAGCGTCTGGGTACGGGTCGAGTCGGCGGGCGTCGAGGGGAGCCGGCTCCATCTCGAGATTCGGCGCGAGTTGCCGACGCTCGACGGCGCACGCCTCACGACGGCGCGCCTCACGCCGACGCGCCTCACGCTGCCGTTCCCCCTGCTCGGCGCGCACCTCGCCTGGAACGCCGTGATCGCCGCCGTGAGCGCGCTCGTCGCCGGTGTCCCGGCCGACCGCCTCGCCGCCGCACTCTCGTCGCTCCCCCGCATCCATCGGCGGATGGAGCTGCTGCACGCCGCCGGCCCGCTGGTCATCGACGACACGGCCGGCAACCCGCGTAGCATCCGCTCGGTGCTCGAGACGGTGCGCCATCTGCCGCACGGGCGCGTGCGCATCGTCTACGTTCCGCGCGGGCAACGGGGCACGACCATCAACGCCGGCAACGGCGTCGCGATCGCCGAGCTTGTCCGGGCGCTCGACGCCGACCTCGTGGTGTCGACGAGCGTCGATCACGCCAACGCGCGCAACGCGGTCACCGAGGACGAACTGGCCGCCGTCCAGGCCGGCGTCGTCGCCGCCGGCGTCTCGGTGCGGCTGGAGCCCGAGCTGGCGCGCGCGGTCGCCACCGTCGTCGCCGACGCCGCCGACGACGATCTCATCCTGCTCCTCGGCGCCCAGGGAATGGACGCGGGGGCCCGGCTGGCCCAGCAGGCACTCGCGGCCCGCCGCCCAGCAGCGGCCGATCGTCCGGCCGCCATCGCGACACCCGACCATCACCCCGCCGGCGGATCCGCAACCAACGGGCGCGCCGGCGCGTAGGGAGCGTCGCCGGGCGTCGCCGGGCGGCGCCGGGCGGCGCGCGTGACGCGCTCGGGGCCGTGACCGCCCCGCCCGGCGCCGCGTCACCCTCGGGACCGGTCGCTCGCGATCGATTGCTCTTGCCCGGGCGCGTGCCGCGCGGCATCTTCGTCTCGCCTCACGAGCCCGAATGACCACACTTTATCTCACGCTTGCCGCGATCGGCTCGGTGCTGCTCATCGCCCAGCTCGCGCTGGGTGTCGTCGGTATCGACGCCGATGCCCCCGGTGACGCGTCGCTGGGTGACGGGCTGCACCTGTTCAGCCTGCGGGCCCTTGCCGCCGCCGCGGCCGCGTTCGGGCTCACCGGACTCGGCCTGACGTCGCTCGGCCTGCCGGCGCTGCTCGTCGTTCCGGCTGCGGTGCTCGCCGCACTGGCGGGGGCCGCCGCCATCGCGGTCGCGCAGCGGGCCATGCTCGGCCTCGAGCGCGATCACGCCACTGCTCCGCAGCTCGCCGTCGGACAGGTGGCCACCGTACACGTGGCCGTGCCCGGCGCCGGTGCGGGGCTCGGCAAGGTCGTGCTCGAACTGCAGGGACACTTCACCGAGCTGGCCGCGCGAACCAGCGACCCAACGCCACTGGAATCCGGCACCACGGTCATCGTCATGGACGTCACCGACGATGGCACCCTCGACGTGGTCGCCGCCTCACCCATTCTCTCCGAGCCGTCCGCATGACCCTCTCGCTCGCTCTCCTCCAGATTCTCCCCCCCGAGTTCGCCTCCCTGGACGTGGCCGCGATCGGAGCCATCGTCGCGCTCATCGCGCTGATGGGGCTCGTCGCGCTGTTCGTCGCGCGCTACAAGCGCTGCCCGGCCAACCGCGTGCTCGTCATCTCGGGCCGCGTCGGCGGCGAGGGGGCGGCCAAGTGCATCTCGGGCGGCGGCGCCTTCGTCTGGCCAGTGATCCAGGAGTATGCCTACCTGACGCTGGAGCCGATCCAGATCAACATCCCGCTGCGCGACGCACTCTCGTTCGAGAACATCCGCGTTGCCGTGCCGTCGGTGTTCACCGTCGCGGTGGGCACCGAGGCCAGCGTGCGGCAGAACGCCGCCCAGCGCCTCCTCGGGCTCAATCAATTGCAGATCACGCAGCAGGCCCAGGACATCATCTTCGGCCAGCTCCGTCAGGTGATCGCATCGATGCGGATCGAGGAAATCAACCGCGACCGCGACGCCTTCCTTCACAAGATCCTCACCTCGCTCGAGCCCGAGTTGCGCAAGATCGGCCTCGTGCTGATCAACGTGAACATCACCGATCTCAAGGACGAGTCGGGCTACATCGAGGCGATCGGCCGCAAGGCGGCGTCGCAGGCCGTACAGCAGGCCCGCGGCGACGTGGCCGAACAGGAGAAGCTCGGTGAGGTGCGCGTCGCCGAAGCCGAACGCGAGAAGAGCGTGCTCGTCGCCCAGGCCGGCAAGGATCGCGAGATCGGCCTGGCCGTCGCCGAACGCGAGCGCGCCGTCCGCATTGCCGACCTGCAGAAGGAACGCGACGTCGGTGAGCAGCTGGCCGAACTCGGCCGCGACGCGCAGATCAAGGAAGCCCAGCGCGAGCAGGCCGTGCGCATCGCCCAGCTCGACAAGGAACAGAAGGTCGGCGAGCAGTCGGCGGTGTTCGAGCGTGAGGCACAGATCAAGGACGCCGAGCAGCGCAAGCGCGTCGCCATCGCGCAGGCGGACGCCTCGGCGATCGCCGGTGAAACGGCGTCGCAGGCGTTGATCGCCGACTCGCGGGCGGAACTCGCCGTTCGTGAGGCGGAAGCGTTCCGCGTCTCCGAGACGAAGCGTCGTGAGGCGCAGGCGTCGGTGTCCGAAGCGGAGAACCGCGCGCTCGCGCGGTCGGCCATCGCCGAGGCCGAGCGGGTCGAGGCCGAGGAGCGCGCCAAGCTCGAGGCGCCCGCCAAGGCAGAACGCGCGCGCACCATCGTCGAAGCGGAAGCGGACGCCGAACGGCGGCGCATCGGGGCCGAAGCCGAGGCGACCGCCATCTTCCTCAAGCTGGACGCCGAGGCACGCGGCCAGTACGAGGTGCTGTCGAAGAAGGCCGCCGCGATGCGCGAGATCGTCGCCGCCGCCGGGGGCGCGAAGGAAGCCTACCAGCTCCTCATGCTGGAGCATCTCGATACGCTCGCCGAGACCAGCGCCAAGGCCATCTCGAACATCAAGTTCGACAAGGTCGTCGTCTGGGACGGTGGGGGCACGGGGAGCGGCGCGGGCACCGCCGGCTTCCTGCAGAACATGTCGCGATCGCTGCCGCCGATGATGAACGTACTCCGCGACGTCGCCGGCATGGAGCTGCCCGGCTTCTTGGGAACGCTCGCCCGCGACGAGGAGCCCGCGGGCACCGAGGTCAAATC
>JBBQHX010000072.1:0-14622 GCA_038324385.1 Gemmatimonadales bacterium
CACCGGTGTCCGGCGACCTGGGCCACCAGTCCGGCCACGGTTGCCCAGACGATCGTCAGGAGTGCGGGTTCGATGTGGTGCATGAGGGGCGGCGGCTGGTGTGCTTTTGCGGACGACCCTCGTAGTTAGGGCGTGGAACGCCATTCAGGAAGTGGGATCCCGACGCGGACGGGGTGTCAGACGCGATTCGCCGGCGAATTACAACACTGCGGGCTCCCCTCAGCCGCGGAAGCCCTCGCGTGACGTCGACCGATCGCCGGGGGGTACGGCGTCCCGAGACACGTCGGCCAGGCCGGCGTGGCGCCCCTTGCGGGATTCGCAGCCCGACCCATATAGTCACGCACCAACTAAACCGCTCCACCAGCCGGGTGCATGGAATCGCTCGCCGAATTCGAACTGCTCGTCGTGCTGGCCGCGATCCGCCTCGGGCCGGACAACGCCTATACCGTCTCCATCGCCGACGACATCCGGCAACGGACCGGGCGCCTCGTGCGGCGGGCGAACGTCTACACCTCGCTGCGACGGCTGGAAGACCGGGGACTGGTCGTCACCTGGCTCGGCGATCCGCAGCCCGAGCGCGGTGGCCGCCCCCCACGTCTCGTCAGGGTCACCCCCGCCGGGGCGGCCGCGGCGCGCGCGACGACCGCCGCGATTCAGGCGATGGTCGGCGACCTCCGCCTCGGAAGGGTCGGTTGAGCCCGCGGCGGGTGCGGCCGTCGACGAGCGCTGGTGCGCCACGCTGGGCGCGCGCTGCTCGGCCGCCTCGCCCTGGCCGACCGGGCTGACGAGGTGATCGGGGATCTCGAGGAGGTGCATCGGGCCCGCGTCGACCGCCACGGACGATCCCTCGCGGCGCTCCTGACCACCATGGAGGCGCTGGACATGACCGTCGCGCTCCTGCGCGAACGTCGCGACCGTCGCTCGCTCGCGCGGCTCCGGCACAGCACCCGTGCGGCGACTCTGCCGACCGTCTCCTGGCTGGACTTCAAGCTCGGACTCCGGATGTTCGGCCGCTATCCGAGCCTGACGACGGTCGCCGTGCTGGCGATGGCGTTCGGCATCGCGACCGGCGCGGGCACGTTTCAACTCGTCCGCGAGCTCGTCCTGCTCCCGCTGCCGTACGCGGACGAGGATCGGATCGTCCGGATCGAGAACGTCAGCACCGAGACGACACATCCCGAGCCGCGGGCGCTGCACGACTTCGCCGCCTGGCGCGAGCAGCTTCGCTCTGTCGAGCGTGTGAGTGCGCTGCACCTGCGCGGCCGCACGCTCTCGACTGGCGAGGCAGTCGCGACCCCAGTGGCCGAAGCGGCCGTGAGTGCGACGGCCTTCACTCTCGTCGACGCGCGCCCGATTCTCGGCCGTACGCTCCTGCCGGCCGACGAGGAACCAGGTGCGCCGACGGTCGTCGTCCTCGGCTACGAGCTCTGGCGGAACGATTTCGCCGCCGACCCCGACGTCGTCGGGCGTGTCGTGCGGCTGGGCGCTGAGGCAACGACGGTGGTGGGGGTCATGCCGGAGAGCTTCGCCTTCTTCCTGCCGCAGCGGGAGGGATTCGGCAGCGCCGCGCCGCAGGAGCTGTGGGTGCCGTTCCGGCTGCGACCACTCGACTACGCCCGAGGAGAAGGACCGCCGATCGCCGTCTTCGGCCGGTTGGCGCCTGACGCGACCGCCGACGACGCGCGCGCCGAGCTGGCTCGGCGGGCCGTGAGTTCGGCCGCCCAGTGGCCGGAGACGCATGCGCGCCTGACGCCGCGGCTGCTCGGGTTCGACACGTTCGGGGGAGGCGACGGTCTCGTCGCCACGGGCGCACTCGCGCTGAGCGCCCTCTTTCTGGGGCTGCTGATGGTGGTCGTGTGCGGCAACGTTGCACTCCTCCTGTTCGCCCGCGCCGCCACGCGTGAGGGTGAGATCGCCGTTCGGAGCGCGCTCGGCGCGAGCCGCGGGCGCATCGTGTCGCAACTGTTCGCCGAGGCGCTCGTGATCGCCGGCGTCGCCGTCGTCGTCGGGCTGATGGGCGCGTCGGCGGGGCTGCGCTGGGCCATGGGCGTGATCGCATCACTGTGGGACGCGAGCGGGCAGGCGATCCCGTCCTGGATGGACGATTCACTCTCCGCGCCGACGATCGCCTATGCGATGGCGCTGGCGATTCTCGGCGCCGTCGTGGCCGGCGTGCTGCCGGCGCTCAAGCTGACCGGACGGCGGGCGCAGGTGAACCTGCAGCGTCCACACCCGTCCGCCGCCGGTGATCGCCTGGCGCGCATTGCGTGCGCACGACGCTCGTTCGGATCAACCACCCGGCGTCCTCGTTGAATGCGTCGCTCCGGGTTCGGCCGCCTAACGCCGTCTCACCGGTCCCGATCCGTCCACAGCCACGCGACCACCCCGCCGAGGGCGCCACCAAAAAGCACGCCGCCCACGGTGAAGAGCGGAATCCCAATGGGTGTGTCGCAGGAGCTGGCACCGCGGCTGCACCCATTCCCGGCGAGCTGCCGCCCGACGACCCCGCCAACGACGGCCCCGACCACCACCCCCGCGAAGATGGCGGAACCGCTATTGCGGCGCTCCTGTATGCCAGCCACGCTGACGAGCGGACCTTCACCCGCCAGACCATGCGTGAGCGACACGTCTGCCAAGCTTGCACGCGCCCTTGCAGTCGTGGGCGGATGGCGGAGCACGGCGCTAGATCGGGCGAGTGCCCGGCACTCGTCAGGTAGCGGTGCCTGGTGCGCTCCCGTCGCGGACGAGGAATGTTCGACTGGCTCCGTCTTGAGCTGCGCCTGCAGCCGCGTAGCGGGAACGAACGCGATAACGGCTAACACCGCAAGCCGTTTCATTAGACGGTGCTGGCTGGTTGCTGCCCGAGGTCAGGCGCGCTCTTCGGGATCGGTAAGGAACCATTCGAGGCGGCCGCAGGACACGCACGCGAGGGTCGCGGCGGAGCGGTTGGCCCAGTCGAGGTCGATGAACGTGAGGCCCGCCGTGTTGAGCTGAGCACGTCCCTCGACGAAGAGGTCGCCGCCGCAGTGCGCGCAGCGCACCGCCTTCCCGGCCACGTCGAAGCGGTCTCCGGTCGGGCCGCTGTTCATGGCCTTGGCACCGGCTGCGACGGCATTGAAAAACTTTCTCATTGACTGTTCCTCACGCTCGGTCCGTAGAACGCACATCAGACGGCTCAGCGGGAATGGTCGGACACCAACGCCGCGCTGCCAATCCCATCACCCGATCGACCGGCCCGTTGCGAATTTCTCGTTCACTGGTTGTTCGTCCAGCGCCGCCTACCGCGGGCGGAAGTGATGTTGCACTCTCCGGCCGTATAACGCCAGAGGTGATCGCAGATCCGGCCCCAGGCCACGCCGTCGCGAGAGTCGGCCGCTCGCAGCCTCTACTTCCGTACCAACGTCATATACGCCCCCCATGCGGCTGCGACCGGTGGGTCATCACAAACGTGTTCTGGCAGTCGACGCCGGTGCCACGCTACCGATTGCGCTCACCCTGCTCCCGCTGCTGGTCGCGCATCGGCACTGTGCCGTCCACCTGCACCGTGAGCACACGCCCTCGCCACTCAGATGGGTGCACGCCGCGCACGAGGCTCACGACGCGCCGTCCGGCCGCGGGGAAGATGACCTCCACGTCGACCTGCTCTTCGACGGCGAGCCCGAAGTGCACCGGCATCTCGCTCTGTGCATCATAGCCAGAGCCGGCGTCCACCAAGCGGGTGCCGAGCGGACGCCGTGTGCCCGCTGCGAACAGACGCACCTCGGCGCCAGCACGCGTTGCGCGGCCGCGGCCGTCCACGACACGCACTTGGAGCGAACGGCCGACGTCCGGGGCTGGGAGCAGGTTGCGCAACAGCAAGTGCATGCCGTCAGGCCGCGCGCCGGTGAGCGCGAGATCGAGGTCGCCGTCGGCGTCGAAGTCGGCCCACTGTACACCATGATCGGCCTGCAGGGCGCGGAGGTCGGCCGGAGTGACGTCCTCATAGCGCGTGCCGGTGTTTCGGAAGAGATAGTCGGGGTAGCTGACGCCTCCCGCGACGGTGCCGTTCACGTAGAGATCGAGCCGACCATCGTGGTCGAAGTCGGCGAACGCGCAGGCGTCATAGCGCGCGTCGCTGTCGATCCCCCATGCGGCTGATGCGTCTTCCCAGCGCCCCCGTCCTCGATTGAGCATGAGACCATTGCGCCCGTAATTGGCCATGAAGAGATCCAGCCGGCCGTCGCCGTCCACGTCCGCAGCGCATGGCCGCACCGTGCCATAGGCCGCATCACCGGGCGTGCGCCCTCCCCACAGCAATCCGACCTCGCTGGCCACGTCAGTGAAGCGACTGCCGTCGTTGCGGAACAGCGCGTTCGCGTCACCGTCCATGTTGCCGACGTAGACGTCGAGGTCGCCGTCCTCGTCAGCGTCGAACCATACCGCCCCAACGCTACGACGGGTGTCGGCGAGGCCGAGCTCCGACGC
Organism: Gemmatimonadales bacterium; assembly: GCA_038324385.1. Classification (GTDB taxonomy): domain Bacteria; phylum Gemmatimonadota; class Gemmatimonadetes; order Gemmatimonadales; family Gemmatimonadaceae; genus JBBQHX01. The sequence goes on from JBBQHX010000072.1 coordinate 4,465, forward strand.
GACATCGGTGAAGCGGCCATCGTGATTGCGGAAGAGCGCGTTCGGCCGATCGCGGAAGGCGACGAACAGGTCAAGGTCGCCGTCGGCATCCACGTCGACCCACACCGGCTGGCGTACGGCCGCTGAATCGAGCGCGAGCCCTACCGCCGACGTGGCGTCCACGAACCGGCCGCCATCGTTGCGGTACAGGCGGAGTACTGACTCTGCCCCCGGTGCGAAGCCGACGAGCAAATCGGGGTCGCCATCGCCATCGAAGTCACCCCATGCCGCTGCCCGCGTCGCCCGTGCGTCGGCTACGCCCGTCTCAGCCGCTACCTCTGTCAAATGACCCGCATCATTGCGATACAGCCGGTTCGGCGTGCCATTGAAGCCCACGAACAGGTCGAGGTCACCGTCGCGGTCATAGTCCGCCCATGCGTTGACGAACGACCCGCCGAGGGTCAACAGCTCGGGCTGGACCGGCTCGAAGCGTGGTGGCTGCGCGAGCGCGAGGAGGAGAACCAGTGGGAGCGATGCGCGGACTCGCATGAATTCATCCTCGGAAGGCGTGATCTCTCGTTCCGCTGCCACGGGGGCGCCTGACCCTTTCCCGGTACCGAGTATAGTAGGCGGCCAACGGTGGACCGCCAGGCGGCGCTCCCGTTCGGCGCCCCTTCGAGAAGGTGTTCACATGCGCTCGTTGCTCGTGCTCGTGAGCTGGGCTGCGTGGCCGACGAGGCCAACGCGACGAAGGCGCAGTTCCTGGCGACCATGAGCCACGAGCTTCGCACCCCGCTCTACGCCATCGGCGAGGTCGTGCGCGTCTGCGTGACCGACACCGGGTGCGGCATAGCGCCCGAGCAGCTCGCGCGCGCCTTCGAGCCGTTCGTGCAGGTCGGCCGCGCGCTGACCTCGAGCGACGAGGGGGCGGGGCTGGGCCTCGCCATCAGCCGCGACCTCGCGCGCGGCATGGGCGGCGACGTCATGGCGGAGAGTGAGCCGGGCGTGGGCTCGACGTTCATGCTCGTCCTGCCGCGCGCCGGGATGCCGCCGACCGCGCTGACGCGTCCGGCCGCCTAGCGGCCGTACGTCCTCGCCTGCTGCGTCGCGTTCGCGTCGGGCAGCGCCGACTCCGCCACGTTCGCACGCGGCAGGGTGAGGCTGAACGTGGACCCGACCCCGACGGCGCTCACGACGGCAAGGCTGCCCCCCATCGCGCTCGTCAGGGTGCGCGCGATAGCGAGGCCGAGGCCAGTCCCACCCACGCGGCGCGTCCGCGAGCTGTCGACCTGCACGAACGGCTCGAAGATGTCGTCCAGCCGCTCGGCGGGGATCCCGATGCCGGTATCGCGCACGTCGACGCGCACCGCCTGGTCGATAGCGACAGTGGTGATCACGACCTCGCCGTCCGCCTCGGTGAAGCTCAGCGCGTTCGACAGCACGTTGAGCAACACCTGCTGCACTTTCTCGCGGTCACCGCGCACGATGGAGTCGTCTGGGACTGGGTTGACCGTGAGCCGCACGCCCTTTGCCGCGAATTGGTGTCCCAGCGCGTCCACGGCGTCCGACACGACCGCCGCCAGCGGGACCCGGGTGATCGCCAAGCGGAGCGCGCCGGCATCGGCCCGCGAGAAGTTCAGGATGTCCGCGATGATGGAGACGAGGTGATCCTTGTTGCGGCGGATGCGTTCGAGGTCCTCGACCTGCTCCGGCGTCACCGGGCCGCGGAGCCCAAGGGTCATCAGCTCGGTATATCCGGCGATGGCGTTAAGCGGCGTCCGCAGCTCGTGGCTCATCATGGCGAGAAACTCGACCTTCGCTTCGTTCGCGCGAAGCAGCGCGGCGTTGCGCTCGGCGAGCGTCGCGTGGGCATCGCCGAGTTGGGCCGCCATCGCGTTGAATGTGGTCGCCAGGCCGGCCAGCTCGGCGCCGCCCTTGACGGCCACACGTTGCGCGTAGTCCCCGCCGGCGAGGGCGGCCGAGGCGTCGGTGATGCGTCGCAGGGGGCGCGTCACGTGGCGGCTGAGGAGCCACGCGCCGAGCGTCGCGACGGCCAGCAGCAGGGCCCCAACGCCAAGCAGGTGCCGCAGGAACTGCTGCGGACGGCGCAGCACCGTCGACTCCGGCTGCAGCAGGACGATGAGCCATGGCGTGCGGGGGACGTTGGCCTGCACGGCGTAATAGCGCGACCCGCGCGCGCCCTCCACCAGCACGGCGCTGTCTTCCGTCGCGGGGCGGGCGAACGGCGCCGCGGCCGGGGTACCGGCCAGCGAGGCCCACTCGGACGAGCCCCGGCTCGTGTACAGCACGCGCACGTCCGGGCCGATGAGCTGCCGGATTGTCTCCTCAGTGCGAGGCGACCGGCCGAGTCGCCGCTGCTCGGCGAGGACGCCGACCGTGCGGCCGGCGACGCGCACCGGGACCGCCGTCCAGACGCCGACGCCGTCCGCCACGCCATAGAGCGGCGAGCGCTGGACCGAGTCGGTGTCCGCGACCCGCGCGCGCGTTGCCGCGAGGACGGCGGAATCGCGCGGCGACGGGGCGACCCCGCTGCGGAATCGGCGCTCGCCGGCGACCGTCCACAACTCCCAGCCGAGCCGAGTGGAGTCGCCTGGTTGGTGGGCCGCGGCGATCCGCGCGGCGAGGCTGGCCGACGCGCCGGAGCCGACGACCGCCTGCGTGATGGCCGGGTCAGCCGCCAGCGCGCGCAGAACGCCGACGCGTGCGTCGCCGATTCGGGCGGACGACGTCGTGAGTTCGCGCGCGACCCCCTCCAGCCGTTCAATAGTCCGGGTGACGGTCGCGGTACGGACCTCGCGGTATCCGGCCACGCTGAACCCCGCGACCACACAGGCCACGAGCGCCAGGACGAGCAGCGGGAGCCGGCGCTCCAGCGACGGGCCGCCCGTCGGTGAGCTGGCAATGGTCGGACTCGGTGGACGCATCATCGCGCCGTCAGCAGCATCGTGGTCGGTGGTCGGGGAGGGGCACGGGAGACCTGACTGCAAAACCCTCTCTGCATCGTTGCACACGGTCTCTTACGTGCAAGACGCACGTTTGCGGCCACTGGCGGCCCCTCCCATCGCTCAGCACGAGGGCGGTCAAGTTTGGAGGCACGCGGGCCCAGGTTATGAATACGAGTCGGCTCGGTGACGCGACTGGGCGTGTATGACAGCGGAATGCCCGGACAGGCGATCATGCGGATACCAATGGACGATACCCGTTGCGGTCAAGGAAATGCGCTCGCGATCCGATGTCGTTCCCACGAACGCCTAGCCGCACGAGATGTCGCGTCGCTATCGATGCGGCATCGCGACGTCGGTGGTCGTGTCGGAGTGAACCCGCTTGAACGCGTGTGTACAGGTGACCCTCGGGCGTGACGATGCGCGCCGACGTATTCGTCGTAATCCCGCCCACCGTCGCTGAACGCTCCCCGCCGATCCGAGGTCGTGATGCCGCCGTTGACCGCCCAGGACGCGGCGCACCGATTGATCGCCGGTCAGCAAGCCGCCACGCGGCCGCCACCAGTGGTAGAGATGCGCCGCAGCGCGCACAGCGACGAGTTCGGGGCGTACCGCATCACGCCCGAAGGCGCCACGGTCGGCGAGCGGTTCGCGGGCTACCACGGCATCCTGACCGGGAATCCGACGGTCACTCTGACGGGCACAACGCCCGGCACCCCGGGTCCGCGCTCTGCGGCACCCCCGGCCGCCGAGGCGGCGGCGGTTGATGGAGCGGCGGACGCGGAGGCGGCGCGCTGATGCTGCCTGACGAGGCGCCGGGCGCGGTTCCGCACGAGGCACTGCACGTGTCGGGGGCGCCGGTCGGGGCGTTACCTCGTGCACTGTTCGACGGGCCCGGCGAGATGCGCACGCGGTGTCGCGCATTCGACTGGGCCGCGACCCCGGTCGGCCCCGTCGCGGACTGGCCGGCGAGTCTCCAGTTCCTCGTCGAGCTGCTGCTCGCGGCCCGGCAGCCGATGTTCCTCTGGTGGGGGCCTGCCCTCACGCAGTTCTATAACGACGGCTACCGGCCGAGCCTCGGCGCGGACCGCCATCCGGCCGCGCTCGGGGCCGCCGGCCGCGCGTTCTGGGCCGACGCCTGGCCGATCATCGGCCCCGAGATCGAGGCCATCCTCCACGGTGGGCCCGCGACCTGGCATGAGGACCACCTCGTCCCCATCGTGCGCGACGGGCAGCTGCAGGACGTGTACTGGACGTACGGATACACGCCCGTGCGCGACGAGGCCGGCGACGTCGGCGGCGTGCTGGTCACCGTGATCGAGACCACGGCGCAGGTGCTCGGCCGGGCGGCGCAGGCGGAGCGCGAGCAGCTGGAGGTGCGGCTCAGCGGGGCGCTGCTGGACGCGGCGGTCTTGCTCAACCAGATGAGCGACGGGCACCTCGTCCTGGACCCCGCGTTCCGGATCGTCAGGGTTAACCCGAGCGCCGAGCGGGCGCTGGGGCGGTCCCGCACCACCCTCCTCGGCCAGACCCACTGGGAGGCGTTCCCGGCGTCCGTCGGCACGGAAGTGGAGCGCCAGTACCGGCGGGTTGCGGCCGAGGGCGTCGAGACCCACTTCAACCACCACTATGTGGGCGAGGGATATGACTTCCACCTCGAGATCGACGCCTACCCGGCGCACGGCGGGGGGGTGGCCGTGTTCTGGCGGGAAATCTCGGCCCGTGTGCGAATGCTCGCCGAGAATGAGGCGGCGCGCCTGGAGGCCGAGGAGCGGGTGGCGACGCTCGCCGCGGTGCTCAACAACATCCCCGACGCGCTTCTAGTGATGCGCTTGGGCGAGATCACGCGCGCCAACCGGGTGGCGCTCGACCATCTCGGGGTCACATCCGTGGAGGCGTTACAGGCGCCGGCCCCCGGGGAGGCGTTGCCGCTCGAGGAGGTCTTCGTTCACCCCACCAGCGGCACGGTGCTCCCGCTCGCGGCGACGCCCATCGGCCGCGCGTTCGCTGGCGAGCGGTCGCACGCCCACGTCCTGCTCCGCGCCCTCGGGCGGGACGCGACCCGTCCCGTCCGTGCCGCGGCGGCCCCAATCCTCACTGAGGGTGGGGAGGTGCTCGGCGTCGTCGCGGTGCTGACCGATATGACGCGCCACCACCAGGCGAACGCAGAACGCGACCGCCTGCTCGCCGAGAGCGAGGCGGCGCGGCGCGATGCGGAGGCGTCGTTCACACAAGCACAGGCGGCTTTCGCGGAGGCGCGCGCCGCCTATGCCGAGCTGCAGGTGGCGAGCCGCGCGAAGACCGATTTTCTGGCCGTGATGAGCCACGAGCTGCGCACGCCCCTGAACGCCATCGGGGGCTACGCGGAGCTCCTCGAGCTGGGCCTCCACGGGCCCGTCACGCCCGAGCAGCGCAACGCGCTGGACCGCATCCAACGCAGCCAGCGCCACCTGCTGGGCCTGATGAACGGCGTGCTCAACTACTCGAAGATCGAGGCGGGCGCCGTGCACTACGAGGTGGCCAACGTGTCCCTCCCCGCGGTGCTGGCCGAGTGCGAGACGCTGGTCGGACCTCAGGCGCGGGCGAAGGGGCTGACTCTGCAACATGACACCTGCGCGGAGCCGCTGTCGGCACGGGCCGACGGCGAGAAGGTGCGACAGGTCGTGCTCAACCTGCTTAGCAACGCCGTCAAGTTCACCCCTTCGGGCGGACGCGTTTCGCTGGAATGCATGGCGCACGGGGATGGCACCGTGGCGGTGCGCGTGGCCGACACCGGCCGGGGGATCGTGCCCGACCAGCTCGAGCGCGTGTTCCAGCCGCTCGTGCAGCTCGACGCGTCGCTCACGCGCACGCATGAGGGCACCGGGCTCGGCCTCGCGATCAGCCGGGACCTCGCGCGAGGGATGGGGGGCGACCTCACCGTCACGAGCGAGGACGGGGTCGGCAGTACGTTCACGCTGACGCTGCCGCAGGCCTGACGACTCGGCGCGGGCGCGACCAGGCATCCCCTGCGTCCGCAGGATGACCTGTGGCCGGTGTGCCAGGATTCCAGTGGGGCTGACGCGCCTCGGCGGCGGGGCGAGGGCGCGGGGCGACTGGAGCGGTCCTTGGCCACGGCCTCGCCCTCCGCGTCCGTAGCGGACGATCCACTGGCCGACGGTCTGGCGGGAGATGCCCAGCCCCGAGTCGGGAAGAGGCGCGTGTACAATTTCAGTCTGTGCTTTTGTTCAGTTTCGTTCCGCCGATGACACTACCGACCGCGCCGTGTGCCGCACGGAGGCCCTGTATAGGCACTCGGCTCAGTGATCCGCTCCGGTCGAAGCGTACGGGACAGGGCGCGTGTCCCGTGGCATGTCGCAACGCTCGTCCGCGGTTTTGTGCCAAATCCTGTAACAAAGAAAGGCCGATCCGTCTGCACGGCTCGGCCTTTGATTGTCACACCACGTCATACCATCAGGTGTTGCCCCGAGCCCCTCGACCAGGTCACGATACCACCTAAGTCGTTGCTACTACGCCCGCACCAACTTCTTGTACGCCACCCGATGCGGCTGATCCGCCTCCGGCCCCTTCCGCTTCTTCAGATCTTCGATGTACGACTGGTAGTTCCCCTCAGAGTCCATGACATGCGGCGTTGTTGCGGGCTGGCCTGACGCGAACGCCAAGCGCAGCTTGCTGTTGCACGGGAGGTCGTATGAATCACGGCTGTCGCATCCGACCTCTCGTGCCAACTGCGGTTGGCACGACAGCGTACCACCGTCGCTTGCCCGACGCGAACCGGCAAGCCGAGGCGTCCACAGACGCTGTGGAAGATGGGCCTTCCCTGGTCGCCGCATTCCTTATCGCCTCGTCACCGTGGGTGGGCGACGTTACCTCGGGGGACGAGGCGTTCCGGCTGGTCGTGCGGAGGGACCCGGCGGTTGTGGCGGCGGAAGCCCACCGTCAGGCTCATGGGTACTGTGCCGCACGCGCGTCCGTGTAGCCGCTGACCTTCTTGATTTCGGAGTTCTCGGTAGGCGTATCCCCCGGACCGGCGCATGTGATCATGACGATCATCGCCGCGCCGATCAGGCGAGGCGCACGGGTCCCCACGGAAATCGCGAGCGGAACGAGGATCAGGACGGCCGCGATACCGAAGGTGATCTGCATCCCGGCGGCGACTGCCACCGGCGGCGCGGTCGTGATGCTGGCGGCCCCCGATGCGGCCGCGAACACCGCGCCCATTACGGACGCGCCGGTGACGAGCCCCAGGTTCCGCGTTAGGCCGAGCATGCCGGCGACGACGCCTCGCTGGTCCGCCGGGACGTCCGCCATGACGGCGGCGTTGTTGGCTGTCTGGAACAGCGCGTAGCCCGCCGTAACTACCACGACCGGCAGTACGTAGCCGACGATGCCGAGCGTCGTCGGCAACGCGGAGAGCAGCGCGGCGCCGGTCGCCATCCCCGCGAGTCCGACGAGGGCCGTTCGACGCGCACCGACGCGATCCGCGATCCGACCCGCAGGCACGCCGATCAACGCCGCGACGAGCGGCCCGACCGACAACACGAGTCCGACCAGCGCGGGCTCGAGCCCGAGCGCTCGCGAGAGGTAGAATGGCCCGACCACCAGCGTCGCCATCACCACCGTCGAGACGAGCGCGCCCGTGGCCAGCCTCGCGCCCAGCACCGCGTTGCGGAGCGTCGTCAGTTCGATCAGCGGCGAGGCCGTCCTCGCCTCGGTGCGCACGAAGAGCCAGCCACCGATGGCGGCGGCGGCGAGCAGCGCCAGGTTCAGCGCGCCGAACCGGCCACGTCCAACCGTCATCGCGAGGGCGTAGGCGGCGAGCGTGCTGACGAGGAGCAGCATGCCCACGTGGTCGAAGCTGGGCGGGTCGATCGTCCGCTCGCGGCGGTCGGCGGGTAGATGACGGTGCACGAGCAGCAGCGCGAAGGCGCCAAGCGGGAGGTTGGCCAGGAACAGCCCCCGCCAGCCGGCGCCCGCGATCAGCGCCCCGCCGAGCGACGGACCGAGGGCGGTGCCCATGGCCGACATGGTGCCGAGCAGACCCATGGCGCTGCCGATCCGAGCCTTGGGGACCACCTCGCCGACGAAGGCCATGCCGAGCGCCATCATGACGGCCGCTCCCACACCCTGTACTGCCCGTGCAGCGATGAGCACCCAGAGCGAAGGCGCGAATCCGCACACGACCGATGCCACCGTGAACAGCGCAATGCCGCCCAGCAGCAGCCGGCGGCGTCCCGCGAGGTCGGCGAGCCGCCCGACACCGACGATGAGAGTGGTGATCGCGAGGAGATAGGCGAGTACGACCCACTGGACCGCCTGGAAGGAAGCGCTGAACGCATCCGCGAGCGTCGGCAATCCGACATTGGCGATGCTGGTGCCGAGCGACGACAGCAGCATCGGCGTGGCAAGGCTGACGAGCACCCAACGAACCGAGGGCGTCCGATCCGCGACACCGTCCGCGGCGTTGTTTGGTGTAACGATGCGTGAGTTCGACACGAGCTCCACGTGGCAGACGGCTCCGGGACTGGAGTCATCCGCAGCGTAGCCATGGCCGGGACATGGCGGAACGCGCACGAGTTGCATGTTATTCGTGCATGTAGCGTCACATCACGCGCCAAAGTGCTACGTTCGCTGCATGGTGCGACCAGATCTCAACCTCCTCGTCACGCTCGACGTCCTCCTCGCGGAAGGGAGCGTCGCGCGCGCGGCCCGGCGGCTGCGCCTCAGCCCCTCAGCGATGAGCCGCGCGCTGGCGCGGCTGCGGAAGGCGACGGGCGATCCGCTGCTGGTGCGGGCCGGGCGCGGTCTCGTTCCCACGCCCCGAGCCATCGAGCTTCGCGCGCGAGTCGGTCAGCTCGTGCAGGACGCGGACGCGGTCCTGCGCCCTGCCGAGACGCTCGACGTCAGGCGACTGGTTCGAACCTTCACGCTACGAAACAGTGAAGGGTTCGTGGAGAACTTCGGCGCCGACCTCATCGCCCGAGTGACGGACGAAGCGCCGGGCGTGCGGCTGCGCTTCCTGCGGAAGGCGGACAAGGAAAGCTCGTCGCTTCGCGACGGAGGGGTCGATCTGGAGACGGGCGTGGTAGAGCAGTCGACCGGTCCGGAGCTCCATACGCGGACGTTGTTCCAGGACCGTTTCGTCGGCGTCGTGCGCGCCGGTCACGCGCTGACCACGAGCAAGGTCACGCCCGCGCGCTACGCGGCTGGCCGGCACATCACCGTCTCGCGGCGTGAAGCCGAGCGGGGACTCATCGACGAGGCGCTCGAGCCACTTGGGCTGCACCGGGAGGTCGTCACCATCGTCGACGGCTTCTCCGCCGCGCTGGCGCTGGCCAGAGGCTCCGACCTGATCGCGACGGTGCCCGAGCGACACACGGGAACCCTGCGTGGGGGCATGCACAGCTTCCCCCTGCCGATGCCGGCGCCGGAGATCACCGTCTCGTTGCTCTGGCACCCGCGACTGCATGCCGACCCGGCGCACCGCTGGCTGCGCCGCCTCGTGCTGGCCTCCTGCGCGGTGAGCCGCTGACGGATCGTTCACCCGCCGGGCAAGCCGCTTCGACATGGGCGCGCGCCTCGTGCGGCGGTGGTCTTGCGACGCATTGCACCCGAACTCCGGCTGTGGTCGATCACGTCAGGCATACGCCACCGCGGCTCCACCAACGCACGTTGCGGCACCGGCCGGTACCGGTCGCCGTGGCGGGCGCCGTCCTGCCCACCGCGAGCCGAACGACAACTGTCATCAGTCCGCCCGGATCGCGCGTCGCCACGCCTCCTCATTCACGCCCTTCACCAGCAGCCACAGGATGAACGGAATGAACGCCACCGCCGCCGTCGCCAGCAGCAGCGGCGAGGCGTATGCCGGTGCAAGGACGAGGAGGAACGTGCGCACGGCGAACGCGATGCCCATGACGATGATGGCGACGCCGAAGACCCGGGGGAGGTAGCCGGAACGATAGATGAGCCACCCCAGAACGATGTTCGCGGCTCCGTAGAACATGCTGAAGAGCGACCCGCCGAACCCGGCGGCGCGCAGCAGGACGTACGCGAGCGTCTCCATGTCGGCCGGCTGCAGCATCGCCACGGTCTGTGCGCCCAACAGCGTCGGCAGGGCGGCGAAGTACAGCACCTGGGAGGCCCCGAAACCGCACGTGGAGATGATCCGGAACACCACCATGAGCATCGCGAGGTTGCGGTGCACCGGACGCACGAG
>JBBQHX010000073.1:0-14380 GCA_038324385.1 Gemmatimonadales bacterium
CCGCGTGAGGCGCCCCGCGGCGCCGCGGGCGCGTGAGGCATGCGCGAACCCCACGAGTGCGCCGAGCAGGGTGGCGCCGGCCGCGATTCCCATGCCCAGGTTTAGCTGCGGGTACTCGCGCACCTCGAGCGTGTATGCGTACTCGAAGCCGTTCGCGTCGGTCCCGATGAAGGTCCGTAGCACGTCCTCGCCCAGAACCGCCAGGACGCCGCCCCCGGCGGCCGTCGCAAGCACGAGCGCCCCCAGGAAGGGACGGTCGCCATAGAACTGGCCGCCACCCGGAATGACACCCAGCGCCAGCGCGTTGGTCGGCGAGAGCCGCGCACGGTCGAGCACGCGGAGCTGGCGCTCGGTCATCGCGCGATCGGCCGGATCGGAGCGGAGCGCATGTGCGCGCCGCAGCGGGACCATTGCCGCGGCATGATTGCCCATCGCCACGAGCGCGGCCGCGTGTCCCACATGCGCATCCGACCAGTCGGGCGCTGCCACCGCCGCCGACGCGAACGAGCGTGCGGCCGACGCGAAGTCGCTCCGCGCGGCGTAGGCGACGCCGGTGCGGTACTGCAGGTCGGCGTTCTCGTTCGGCGCTCGGGGGGTATCGTCGCCGAACGCGGCGAGGCGACGCGTGGCATCGCTGGAGTCGGCGGCCGTGGTCGCGATGGTCAGGTAGCGGCACAGCTCGCGGCGGGCGGCCGCGCCATCGCCGGCCTCCTCGTGGAGGCGGGCAAGTTGGTAGGTGATATCGGGGGCGCGCGGATTGAGCGCCGCGGCCCGTTCGAACTGGTCGCGCGCGGCGCCCACGTCCCCGAGCAGCGCGGCGTCCGCGCCCGACTCGGCGAGTCGGCGGGCGGCCGAGGTGTCGGCCCGCGCCGGAATCAGCCGAGCGGACACGGCGGCGCACGAGCCGCCGCCCTCCTGGGCCGTTGGCGTCAGGCGGAGCGGGTCGACCCCCTGCGCGGCCAGCGACGCGGGCACACCGATCGTCATGATCGTCGCAATCGCCCCCAGTCGCCCGACGGCGCGGACGCTCCTCGTTCCTAGTCCTTGCATCGACACCAACGAATGCCTCACTTCTCGACCTTGATGTCCACGGTCGCGACCTGTCCCGCCGCGCGTGCGGTGATGCGGGCGTTGCCTTTGCGAAGCGCGCCCACCAATCCGCTCCCCGTCACGCTGGCCACCCTGTCGTCGCTCGACGTCCACAAGACGGTTGGGAAGATCTGATTGCCGTCACTGTTCCGAACGATCGCGCGTAGCTGAAGGATTTTCCCCTCGTCGAGCTCGATCTGGTCGCCGACGGGCGCGCCCGAGACGAAGGTAATCGTGATCCCTTCCGACCCTGGCGATGGGGTCGGCGCGGCGGCGACGGTGAGGGCGGCCGAGCCTTCCACGCCGTTCGGCGCGCGCGCCGTGATCGTGGTCGTGCCGGCCGTGACTCCCGTCGCCACCCCGCCCGAGGAGATGGTCGCGATCGACGTCGACGACGAGCTCCAGGTGAGGGTGGGCGTCGGGACGGTGTTCCCCGCGGCGTCTCTCGCCGTTACGGTGAACGCCCGTGTCGCGCCGACGAACACCGACGCCGTGGACGGTGCGACCACCAGTGCGGCGATCGGCGCGGGAGTCACCGCGATGCTCGCCGCGTCGCTCTGCCCCCCGGAACTGGCGGTGATCGTCGCGCTGCCCGGGGCCACGCCCCGGACGAGCCCCGTTCCGTCGACCGTGGCCACTGACGTATTGCTCGAGGACCAGCTCACCGTGGGCGAGGTCGCCGTGGAGCCATTGCTCAGCCGCACGGTCGCCGTCAGCTTCACCGTTCCGCCGACGGTGACGGACGTGCTCCGTGGACTGACCTCGACGCTCGCGACCGTGGGTGGGGGCGGGGTCGGAACGGCCGTCACGGTGACTCCACCCGTCGCCGTGCGTCCGTCGATCTCGGCGGTGACGACCGCCGCACCGGCGGCCACTCCCCGCACGAGCCCACTGGAACTCACGGTGGCGACGCTCGTCGGCGTGATGCTCCACGTGACGGCGCGGCCGGTCACCACGCGATCGCTGGCGTCGTAGGCGGTCGCGGTGAACTGCTGCGTCCCGCCGACCTGCAGCGAAGCCGTCAGCGGCGTCAGCGCAACCCGCGCCACTGTCACGACGGGGGCGGTCACGGTGATGCGGGCCTCGGCGCTTCGGCCGCCCGCGGTCGCGGTGATCGTCGCCGTGCCTGCGCCCACCCCCCGCACCAGACCGTCGCTGGCGACGATGGCGATGTCTGGATCGCTGGTCGACCAGTTCACCGCCGGGTTGGTCGGCGTGGTGCCGTCGCTCAGGCGCACCGTGGCCGCGAGTCGGATGGTACCGTTCGGTGCGATCGTCGCCGTGGTCGGTGAGAGCGTGACGCTCGCGACCGTCGCGGCCGCCACCGTGATCACGGCCGTGCGCTCCCGTCCATCGACTTCCGCCGTGAGCACGGCGGTGCCGGGCGCCACCGCGCGCACGAGGCCGCTGGAGCTCACCGTCGCAACGCTCGTCGGCGTGATGCTCCAGGACACGGGGCGTCCGGTGATCACGCGATCGCCGGCGTCGTAGGCGGTCGCGCTGAACTGCTGCGTCTCTCCCACCTGCATCGAGGCGCTGGTCGGCGAGAGGGTGACCCGGGCGACACTGGCCACGCCCGCGGTCACGGTGATGCGGGCATCATCGCTCTTGCCGCCGGAGGTCGCCGTAATTGTGGCGATACCGGCGCTGACACCCCGCACGAGCCCATCGCTAGCGACGATGGCGACGTCGGAATTGCTGGTCGTCCAGCTCACGGCCGGATTCGGCTGCGTGGTGCCGTTGCTCAGTTGCACCGTCGCGGTGAGCTTGATCGTCGCGTTGGGCGCGACGGTGCCAGTTTCCGGAGACACCGACACGCTCGCCACCGACGCGGTCGCGACGTTGACGAGCGCCGACTGCTGGCGTCCGTCCACCTCGGCGACGAGCACCGCCGCACCCGGCGCCACCGCGCGGACGAGGCCGCTCGCACTCACCGTGGCCACGCTTGCGGGCGAGATGCTCCACGACACCGTCCGCCCCGTGAGCACGCGATCCTGGGCGTCGTAGGCGGTCGCGCTGAACTGCTGCGTCGCATTCACCTGCAGCGTTGCGCCGGTAGGAGCGATCGCGACCCGGGCGACGGCGTTGGAGATCACCGTCACCTGCGCCTCGCCGACGCGCCCCTCGCTGGTGGCGCGGACGATCGCCGTTCCGACGCCCACCGCGCGCACGACGCCATTGCCGTCGACCGTCGCCACCGAGGCATTGGCGGTCGTCCAGGCGACCTCGCGCCCGGTGATCGTGCTCCCGTCGCCGCCACTGAGCGAGACAGTGAACTGACGCGTCTCGCCGATGGTGATCTGGGCTGCGAGTGGGCTGACGCGCACCTCGCGAACGGCTCGCGTCAGCACCGAGATTTGACTGGTCGCCGAACGTCCCTCCGTGCTGGCGGAGATGCGGACCTCGCCCGGCACGAGGGCGGTGACCGAGCCCGCGGGCGTCACGGTCGCGATCCGCTCGTCGCTCGACGACCAGAACAGGTTCGCCGTCGACACCGGCTGACCATTGGCCCCAGTGGCGGTGACGCGGAGTGTCAGCTGCTCGCCGACCTCCATGGACCGTTCCGACGGCTCGATGAGCAGGGTGCGCACGGCGCCCGAGCCGGTGCCCGTCGCGTCGCTGCTGCAGGTCGCCAAGCCCAGCGCGGTGCAGGCGAGTAGCGTCCGCGTCCAGCGCCCTCTGCGGCGCGTGATCGGCGGGGAGGTGCGGTCAGCCCGGAGGCGCGGCCACGGCCACTGGCCGCGAGCTGTTGGAGCGCGATCCGTCGCCAAGTTGTCCCTGAACATTATACCCCCAACAAAGGCTGAGCCCGTCGCGAGTGGCGCCACAGGTGTGTGCCCCGCTCGCATGTAATTGTCTGAATCTGAAATCACCGTCGACCGCAGCGGGTGTGGCGCGATCGGTGGTGGTACCGTCGCCGAGTTGCCCGTAGGCGTTTCGGCCCCAGCAGCGGGCCTCGCCTGCGGCGGTCAACCCGCAGGTGTGCGTGCTCCCGGCCGTCAGCGACGCGAAGGTCACCGCGCCGCGCACGCGCACCGGCGTCCGGCTAGTCGCGAGCGTACCGTCGCCGAGCTGCCCGTACGGGTTCCTCCCCCAGCAATAGGCTTGCCCAGCCGACGTCAAGCCGCAACTGTGCGTGCCGCCGGCGACCAGCGAGGTCAGTCGCGGCGCCCCGTCGACGAGGACGGGGACCGACCGGTCCGCTGTCGTACCGTCGCCGAGCCGGCCATCGTCGTTGCGACCCCAGCACCACGCCTGCTCGCGGGAATCGATGGCACAGCTATGCTCCCAGCCCACGGCGATCCCGCGGAACGAGGCGTCGCCGGGGATAAGGCGGGGCGTGAGGACATCGCCCTCGCTCTGGCCGGCCTGGCCGCGCGCATTGGCGCCCCAGCACCAGGCGCCCCCCGCGGTGTCGAGGGCGCAGGCATGGCTGAGTCCGGCCGAGAGGGCGCGCAACGTGCCGGGAAGCGCCACCCGCACCGGCGCACGCCGCGTGATCCGGCTGCCGTCGCCCAGTTGGCCGCGGTCGTTCTGCCCCCAGCACCAGACCTGGCGTCCCGCCGTCACGCCGCACGAGAACGCGCCCCCGGCGACGAGTGCCGTGAATCGAAGCCCTCCAGCGACGGGGACGAGTTCTCCAGTTGCGCTGCCGCGGCCGCCCAACTGGCCCGCCCCATTGCTTCCCCAGCAGTAGGCCTGGCCACCGGCGTCGAGCACGCACGAGTGTTGGCCGCCCGCCGCCACCGTGCGCGCGTTGACCGAACTACGGGCGGGCGGTGTGGGGGTCGGAGAGGCTGGCGGGGGGGCCGCGGCGACCACACGGGGCGGCGGCGCCGAAACCACCGGCGCCGACGGTTGCGATGGCCGTGGGGCCGGAACGGCCGCGGTCTGGCCACGGGGCGGCGCCGGCAACCGGCCGAACGACTCGCGCGCCGTGGGCGGGGATGCCATCGGTGGTGGCGTGACCGGGGGGTCGAGCGGCTCCACCTGCCCACGCGTCGCATCCGGCGGCTGGGCAGGCGGGAGCGCAGGGGGCTGATCTCCCGGCACGACCTGCGTGGCGGCGAGCGCGCTGGAATCCGCCCGCGCCGAGTCGGCGAATGGCACGGCGACGCCCGAACGATCGTTATCGGTCGCCGGCGCGCCGATCGCGGCCACTGCGTCGCCCGCCGCGGCGTCACCGAAGCCGACGCGGGCGCCGATCGCCCACGCCGCGCCCGCCACGAGCAGCGCACCCACGCCGACGGCGAGCCGAAGGCCGCGTCGCGGCTGGCTGGCCGGCGCGGCCGCGACGCCGTCGAGCGGCGCGCCGGTCGGCAGGGGAGAGGCGGCCGCCAGCGGCGGTACCGGCCGGTCCCACACCATCGTGTCGGCGGCGATCACCGCGGCCGGGACCGGGCCGCCAGCACGTGCCCCGGCCGGGCGGCGCCAGCGTCCGAACACGCCGCTCCGTGGCGGCTCGGCCAGCGCCGTCAGAAACGCTTCCGCGCTCGGCCAGCGGTCGTCGGGGCGCGGCGCGATCGCGCGCTCGATCGCGGCGGCGAGCGTCATCGGCACCTCGGCCCGCATCTCGTGCAACGGCGGCGGCGACATGAAGCGCCGCCGCTCGAGAATCTCGCGGGGCGAGCCATGACCGAACGGTTGCAGCCCCGTCAGCAGCTCCCACCCCAGCAGGCCGAGGCTGTACACGTCGCTGCGGGCGTCGACCGTCTCGCCGGCGATCTGCTCCGGCGACATGTAGGCCGGCGTGCCGGCGAGAATCGCCCGCTCCTGGTACTCCGGGTCGCCCCCGGTGGCCGAGCCGAAGTCTGACAGCAACGCGCGCCCGGTGGCGCCATCGACGAGCACGTTTTCGGGCTTCACGTCGCCGTGGACCACCCCGCGCGCGTGGGCGTGCTGTAGCCCCCGGGCGACGTCGGCCAGGGCGCGAACGGCCCGCGGCACCTCGAACGCGCCCTCGGCCAGCAACCGCGCCCGCAGCGATTCGCCCGACACGAACTGCATCACGAGCGCGAGCGCGCCGCCGGGCAGCCGCCGCACCGCGTGCACCGCGACGATGTTCGGATGCACGAGCTGCGCGGCCGTCCGTGCCTCACGCGCCAGGCGGTCGAGGGCGTCGGCATCGGCCTCGTCAGGCACCACGACCTTGAGCGCAACGGTGCGCGCGAGAGCGCGGTCGCGCGCCCCATAGACGACCGCCGTCCCGCCGCGTCCGAGCTCGCGGCCGACCTCGTAGTCGTCCGTCAGCGCCTCGAGGGCGGCACCGAGTGCGGCGGCGTCAGGCACGGAGGCGCCGGGCGAGGCGCTATCGCTCGCGATAGCGGAAGACCACTTCACCCATCTCGATGAGGTCGCCCTCGGCGAGCAGGAACGGTTGCGCGCCGTGCGCGAGCTCGCGCCCATTGACGATCACCGGGTTCGTCTGGGAGAGATTCTCCACCGACCAGGCACCATCGACGTAGGCCAGCGCCGCGTGTTCCCGGCTGACCGTGTGCGCGCGCAGTTGGATGTGCTCGTACGGCGCCCCCTCGCGACGGCCGAACGTCACGCGCTGGATGCCGGTGCCGAGCCGCACGAATCGGAGCTCGCGGCCGACATCATCGCCTTCGACGATCTCCAAACGGCCGGGCAGCATCTGCAGCGTGCCCGCAGGTGGCGCGTGGAAGCGGAGCGTCCGCGCCTCGACGAGCGACGGTGTCGGTAACGT
This sequence comes from Gemmatimonadales bacterium, assembly GCA_038324385.1. Lineage (GTDB taxonomy): Bacteria > Gemmatimonadota > Gemmatimonadetes > Gemmatimonadales > Gemmatimonadaceae > JBBQHX01. The sequence goes on from JBBQHX010000073.1 coordinate 6,800, forward strand.
CCCGATCTCGCGCGCGAGGGCCGCGGCCGCGCTGCCGGAATGCGGCGCGTACGGAATCGAGGACGTCGGCGCAGGCGTCTCGGTGCTGGCACGGGAGGGCCAGCTCACCGGGGCGGCGTCCGGAGCCGGCGCGGAGGCGACGGGACGCCGGCGCACGGGCGGCGGGATCACCGTGTCGGACGTCGGCGGGAAGAAAACGATCGGCGGACCGTGGGCGTGTCCTTCGTTCCTCGCCGCACGCCAGAAACGCCAGGCGATGATCCCGGCGATCACCGTCAGGAGCAGGGCGGAAGCGATGAGAGCGGCAATGGGCACGTAGGAAACTCGCCGTGAGGGGCTGCAGCGTGGTCACTCCGGAGGGGACGCGACAGCGCGCACCAACCCTCGTACTTCCCGGGAATCCGACCCCGTACGAGCACGAATCGTTCCCCGGGTCCGGAGCTGGATCACACCCCGGTCCCGGCCAAATGGTCACCGCGCCAGCACGGCGTTCAGGAATTCGGGCTCGTCGGTCACCTCACGTACCATCACCGTCGCCAGCCAGTCCGGGATCACCACGGACGACAGCGCGTCCGACACCTCGACCTCGGCGAGCACCAGATCGCGGTCGGTGAAGACGTCGACTTCCCACGTCTGTCCGCCGTCCTGCACAACATGACGCCGCTTCTCGACTCGCCGCCCCTCAGTGGCGGGCCAGAGCGCTTCGAACAGCGCCGCGTCGCACTCCTCCTCGACCTCGAGGCGGGTCACCCCGGTCCCGGATTTTACCGTTCGAGTGTGTCGCACCTTCCCGTCCGCATCCTGCGTCCGGCGCAGGCGCTCGATCAAGACGGCGCCGGGGAGGTACCCCTGGACGACGGCGCGCGAGGGCGCCGCGGCCGCGATCTCCGGGCACGCCGAGAGAAGATACTTCCGCTCCACCTCGACGCCCGACCCGGCGATCGAGGCGAGTTCGCCCCGCACGGCGTCGAGAGCGCCGGCGACGCGAAGCGCGCCATCACCCAGCCACTGACGGGCACGTTCGAAGCTCTCGTCGCGCGCCGATCTCGCCAGCCGCAACAGCGTCGCCACTCCTAGAGATGGATCGTCGCCGCGCCGCCCGTCGTCCGCGTCGGCCACCTCGCGCTCAGTTTCGAGTAGCTGCTCCAGGACGTGCGCGTCGTGCAGGTCGCCGAGAGCTTCCTGCAGTGCCTTGAGCTCACGCACCGCCAGCTCGCCGGTCGCGAGCTCGCCGGCGATTGGCTCGAGGAGGTAGCGAAGGCGCTTGCCGGCGATCCGTGCGTCGTGCGCCGGAGTTTCGTCGGCCGGGTCATCGATCGCCGCGAGGCGCGTGACCAGCCCCTCCGTCAAGCGGCGGGCCGCCCGCGCGACCACGCCCGCGAACGGCGTCGGCGTCTCCCCGCGCCCAGGCAGGGGTGCCGTGTAGCGGCTGAGGGCGTCGTCGAGGCCGTCGTGCAGCCGCGCCCACCGCGTGCCGAGCCGCCGCAGCATCCGGCGGTCGGCACGCTTGCGCGCGCGCGCCAGCCGATCGACGATCAGCGCGTGGCCGGCCTCGTCAGGCAGGTCGAGCGACGGCCGCGCGCGCGCGAGCCATTCGAGCTGCACCTCGAGATCGCGACTGGGCCCCGTCAGGCGGGCGACCTTCGTCAGGCGCCGCCGCAGCTTTGGCGAGACCGTGTCGCCCGTTTGCGTCGCGTAGGACCTGAGCGTGCTCCGAAGCCGGCGGAGGGCGACCCGGAAGTCGTGCAGCGCGTCGTCGTCCAGTCCGGTGCCGAGCCGCGGATAGGCCGCCGCGGCCGCGTCCAGATAGGCCAACGCAATGCGCCGAACGGCGACGCCCGGAAGCGCGCGGAGCAGCGCCGGGTCGGCGGCGGCGGCCTGCGGGTCGGGACTCACGCGCTGCCCAACCGGCGGAGATGCCCGGGTGCCAGGGACCAAACGAGTCGCGCCCGTCCCGAGCCGAGCACGTCGTCGAATGCGAGGAGGCAGGCGCCCCCCTTCTTGAGCTCGATGAAGGAGCGCGTGCGACCGGTCAGCAGCCAACTGACGAGGCAGGAGAGATGCGGCTCATGGCCGACGATGCCGGCGGCCGCGTGGTCGGCGCGCGACTCCATCCACGGCAGAAAGTCGGCGAACGCCCCCTCGGGACGGAGCGCCTCGGCCACGTCGCCGGCCGGAGTCCCGTCATACGCCGCGCTGACGATGGCGGCGGTCTCGCGGGCGCGCAGCAGGGGGCTTGTGGCGAGCAGGGGAAGATCGGGAACGAGGCGGCGCAAACCGCGGGCGGCGTTCCGCATGCGGCGCCGGCCGTCCTTGGTGAGCGGCCGATCGTCGTCGTCGTGGCCGTGTTCCGCCCACTCGTCCTTGTCCTCCGCAATCCCGTGGCGGATGACGAGTAGTTCCATAGGATGTGTCCTCCAGTCGCGGCGGTCGGGTGCGCCGCGAGATGGAGCCCATCGGCGGCGAGCGTCGTCGGGGCACACGAGCGCCCCTGTCCGATACTACACCGCCACGCGGCGCGGCGACACGGCGCCGCAATCTCCGCCCGGATCATGCCCCGCGTCGGCCCCCGGTTCGGGCGTCGGCGTCAGGGCTGATAGACGGTGGTCGACGGTGCACCGAGGCTCGCGGGCGTTCCCGTCGCCATGGGCGCCGGCTCCGCGTCTGCGTCCCGCTGCCTCGACGCGACGGTCCAGGTCCCCGCGACGAGCACCGCCGCCGCGGCGGCTGCCAGCGCATAGCGGCGAAGATGGGCGGCGACGAGCTGCCGTACGACGAGGTCATGGCCCGCGGGCTCTGCCGCCGGTGGAGTCGAGGGATCCGGGCGGCGGCCGTCGGGCACGAGCGGCGCCAGCGGGCCGCGCACGGCAAGAGGCGGAGCGGGAGCGACGACCGCTGCCGGTGGCGTCACCGCGCCCCTGACCGCGGGGAACGGACGTACCGCGTCGCTCACGGGACGCCGCGCCTGAACCGAGGGTGCCGGTCCGCGCGGAATCGGGCCGGCCGCGGCCGAGCTGGTTTCCCCCGAGCGCACGCGCGATGCCTGCAGGCGGAGCGTCAGCGCATCGGCGCGCCGTTCCTGCAGATCGGCGCACTCCGCCAGCCGGTCGCGCAGCGCGGCCAGGAGGGCCGGTTCGGCGCCCGCGGCTTCGCGAACGACCAGCAACCGGCGCCAGCACCGTTCGGCCGCCGCCGGCCGTCCGAGCTGCTGCCAGGCGGTGGCGAGCTGGGCGAGCGCGGCCAGTGTCGGCGATGCCGTGCGACCGTGCACGACCGTGCATTCGCGCACGAGGGCTCGCAGCACCGGCTCCGCCGCGATCCAGTCGCGCTGGCGCGTGAGGACGCGGGCTCGTGCGTCCAGATCCGACGCGTGCCGCAGCCGGGCCCGACCGATCGCCTCCCCGCTCGCTGCCACCACCGGCCCCATCAGCTCCGCCGCTTCGGCCACCATTCCCGCGCTGGCTAGCGCCGCAGAGAGCTGGCGCCGCGCGTCGACAGTCCGCGCGTCGTCGGCGCCGAAGGCCATCGCCCGCAGTTCGGCGGCGCGGCGGAAGAGTGCGATCGACTCGCGCAGGGCGCCCGCGCTCCACTGGGCGCGGCCGGCGCCGAGGGCATCGGCGGCGAGTCGTGCGAGATCGGCTGTAGTAGCGGCGGAAGTGGCGACGGCTGCGGACATCGGAACCGGGAAGGGTGATGTGGCGGGGACGTCTGAACGCAAGCGGTTGAATCCCGACCGCTGCCTGCCCAGACTTCCGCCCCCGAAGTGAGAAGCGCGAGCCCCCGCTCAGGTAACGTCGTCGGCGATCCCGACACGCTCCCACCTTCCCGCACGCCCCCGACCCCCGCCGCATGCTCGCTCCCCAGCTCGTCCACCGCCTGGCCGGCGAACTGTCGCTCGCGCCACAGCAGATCGTCAGCACGCTCGCCCTGTTCGGCGAGGGGAACACGCTCCCGTTCATCGCTCGCTACCGAAAGGAAGCGACCGGTGGACTGGACGAGGTTCAGCTGCGCGACGTCCGCGATCGCGCGGAGTATCTGGGGGAGATGGAGGATCGTCGTGCGGCGGTCCTCAAGTCGGTCGCGGAGCAGGGGAAGTTGGACGACGCGCTGAAGGCGCGGCTCCTCGCCGCCGACACCAAGCAGGCGCTCGAGGATCTCTATCTCCCATTCAAGCCCAAGCGCCGCACGCGGGCGATGATCGCACAGGAACGCGGACTCGGCCCGCTCGCCGACGCCCTCTGGAGCGGTGCGCTGACCGACGCCAGCGCCGCGGAGCGCGCCGCAGCGTTCGCCGACGCGGCAACCGAGGTGCCGACGCCGGCCGACGCACTGCACGGTGCGCGCGACATCCTCGCCGAGCGCGTGGCGGAGGACGCGGCGTTGCGCGGATTCATCCGCGACGTCACGCGCCGCAAGGGGATCGTCCGCTCGGCCGTGATGATCGGAAAGGAATCCGAGGTCTCGAAGTTTCAGGACTACTACGACTTTCGTGAGCCGCTCGCGACCATCCCCTCGCACCGCGTGCTCGCCGTTCGGCGCGGAGAGGCCGAAGGACTGCTCGTCTGGACGGTCGAGGCGCCGGTCGAGGAGATCCGCACGCAGCTCGAGCGCGAGGTCGTCGCGCCTCGTGCGGCGCCGGCGCAGCTGGCGCTGGTAGTCGCCGATGCGTACAAGCGACTGCTGGCCCCATCGATCGAGGTCGAGTTGCGCCTGGAGCTCAAGACGCGGGCCGACGAGGAGGCGATTCGTATCTTCGGCCAGAACCTGCAGCAGCTACTGCTGGCCTCGCCCGCGGGCGGTCGCGTCGTGCTGGGGCTCGACCCGGGCTTCCGCACGGGGGTGAAGGTGGCGCTGGTGAGCCGCACTGGCTCCGTGACCCTCACCGATACCTGGTATCTGCATCAGGAGCAGCTCTTCTCAGCCGCGTTGCGCCGCACGATGGAACGTGGCGAGGTGGAGCTGGTGGCGATCGGCAACGGCACTGCCTCACGCGAGACGGAAACGCTCGTGCGGCGGGTGCTGGCCGACATGGGGGCGCGGGCGCAGGTGGTGGTCGTGAACGAGTCGGGGGCGTCGGTCTACAGCGCGTCGGATCTGGCCCGGGCCGAGCTGCCTGATCTCGACGTGTCGCTGCGTGGCGCGGTGTCGATCGCCAGGCGGCTGCAGGACCCGCTGGCCGAACTGGTGAAGATCGATCCCAAGTCGATCGGCGTCGGGCAGTATCAGCACGACGTCAATCAGTCCAGACTCAAGCACCGGCTCGACGAGACGGTCGCCGTCTGCGTGAACCGGGTCGGCGTCGAGGTGAACACGGCGTCGGTGGCGCTGCTGTCGTACGTTGCCGGCATCGGTCCGACGCTGGCGCAGAACATCGTCGCGTTGCGCGACGAGCGCGGCGGCTTCCGCGCCCGCCGCGATCTGCTCGACGTCCAGCGGCTGGGTGCCAAGGCGTTCGAGCAGGCGGCCGGCTTCCTCCGCATCCGCGACGGTGCGCACCCGCTCGACGCGACCGCGGTGCACCCGGAGCGCTATCCCGTCGTCGAGCGGATGGCGGCCGACCTGGCCACGCCCGTGCCCGCGCTGCTGGCCAACGAGCAGGTGCTCGACACGCTCCAGCTGCGGCGCTACGTCACCGACGAGGTGGGGATTCCGACGCTGCAGGACATTTTGCTCGAGCTCCGCAAGCCGGGGCGCGATCCGCGCGCGACCTTCGAGCCACCGACGTTCCGCGATGACATCACCGAACCGAAGCATCTTACCGAAGGGATGATGCTCGACGGCGTGATCACGAACGTCGTCGCGTTCGGCGCCTTCGTCGACATCGGCGTGCATCAGGATGGACTGGTGCACGTGAGCCAGATGAGCGACCGCTACATCACCGATCCCAACCAGGCGGCGATGGTCGGGCAGCGGGTGAAGGTCACGGTGATGAGCGTGGATCTCCCGCGCAACCGCATCGCGTTGTCGATGAAGTCCAATCCCGGCGCGGCCACACCCCGCGGGCCGTCGTCAGGCGCGCGGACGGAGGGGCGTCCGGACGCCGGTGCCCGCACCCACACCACGCCGCCCGCGCCACGTCCCACGCCGAAGCCATTCGGCAAGGGCGATATCGCGCCGAACGGCATTCGATTCAAATGACGCTGGGGGGGGCGACCAGCCGGGGCGTGTCAGGGCGACCGGCCGGTCGCCCCTCTCACGCCTCCCGCAGCGCCGCCATCGGCGTCTCGCGAAACACATCCCGGCTGCTGAGCAGCCCGATCAGCACCGTGACCGCCACCATCGCCCCGGCGATCGCCAGCGCGGGGCCGATGGTTGGGACGAACGATCCATCGAAGATGAAGTAGACGAGCGCCCATGCGCCGCCGAACGAGAGCACCATGCCGGTGAGCGCCGCGAGCAATCCGAGCAGCACGTACTCCGACAGCAGGATCGCGCGGATCTGCTTTCGGGTCGCGCCGAGCGTCTTGAGGAGCACCCCTTCGCGGACCCGGGCGCGTCGTGAGGCGGCAACGGCGCTGAACAGCACGGGGATTCCCATCGCCAGGCTGAATACGGCCAGGAAACGTACCGCCACGGAAACCTTCTCGACGATGGCGCCGATCGTGCGGCGGATCAGCGAGAGGTCGATGCTCGAAACATTCGGGAAGGCGCCCACGGCGCGCCGCTGCAGGTCGGCCACCACCGCATCGTCAGGCACCTCGGCGAGCAGCACCCATTGCTTCGGCGCCGTCTCGATCGCGCGCGGCTCGAACACGGCGAAGAAGTTGGGCTCGAAACGGGCCCACTCCACCGTGCGGAAGCTCGTCACCTGCGTCCGCACGGGAATTCCCTGCACATCCCAGGTCACCGTATCGCCGATCTGGAGCGCCAGATCCTCGGCCAGATCGGTCTCGATCGACACCCCTGGAAGGTCACCAGTGGTGGGCGGACCCCATGTTCCGGCGGTCAACGCCTCCGCCGTGCCCATCGAGTCGCGATAGGTCGATCGATACTCGCGCCGCAATGCCCAGGTTGCGCGCCTCACGCCGTCGGGGTTGGTGGTGTCCACCAGCTGCTCCATCGACCAGCCGTTGATCGACGACACCCGCATCGTCACGATCGGGATCCGCTCGGTCAGCGACTGCCCGCTGGTCGTCAGAAGCGAGTCCATTCCGCCAACCTGATCGTCCTGCACATCGAAGAAGACCAGATTGGAGCGCGCCGCGTCCGCGGTGATCTGAAATTGGTTGAGCAGGTTGGACTGCACGAGATAGAGCGTACTGACGAGGAAGGCGCCAAAGCCCAGCGCCACCACCACCGCGCGCGTCTGATTCATCGGCCGGTAGAGGTTGGCGACGCCCTGCCGCACGACGTACGGCCAGCCCGCCCGCACCGCCACCCGCGCGAGGCGGCCGAGCATCGAGGCGCTGGCCCAGAGTGCGAGGAGCACGACCGCGATCCCCCCGGCCATCCCGAGCCCAGCTTTGAGATCACCGGCGCGCTGCACGGCCAGCAGCACCACCGACAGCACGAGCACCGCGTCCACCGCCAGACGTCCCGGATCACGCCACGACCGGGCGAGGATGGTCGGATCCGCCTCAC
>JBBQHX010000074.1:0-14348 GCA_038324385.1 Gemmatimonadales bacterium
GTCAGGGCCATCGCGTGGGCGACGGCCTCCTCGATGTGCGGTGGGACGCTGGCACGATAGGCACGCAGTGGGCGCGCCGGGTTGGTGAACCGCTGCGCGATCACCGTTACGGGGGTCGCCCCGTTGAATGGCGCGATGCCCGCCAGCATCTCGTACAGCACACACCCCAGACTGTAGACGTCGCTCCGGGCATCCAGATCCCGTTCGCCCGCTGCCTGCTCGGGACTCATGTAAAACGGCGAGCCGACAGTGAGGCCGGTCGAGGTAATCCGATCCATGACTGAACAGTCGAGCGCGTGGGCGATGCCGAAGTCGGCGACGCAGGCATGACGTCCGGAGAAGAGGATGTTCTCCGGCTTGATGTCGCGATGAATGATCCCGTGCGCGTGCGCGTGGTCGAGCGCGTCCGCGATCTCGAGCGCGATGCGCACGGCCTCGGTGATCGGGAGCTGCCGCTCGCGGTCGAGCCGCACACGAAGCGAGTCGCCCTCGAGGTAGGGCGTGACATGGAAGGGCAGCCCGGCGAGCGCCGGGATTCCGGTGACCTCGCCCGAATCGAGGATGGCCAGAATGTGCGGGTGCTGCAGGCTCGCCGTGACGTTGATCTCGTTCAGAAATCGCTGCTTCGCGACCGAGTCGGCGATCTCGTGCTTGAGGATCTTGACGGCCACCGACCGCGCGTACCGCAGGTCACGCGCGAGATAGACGACGGCCGCACCGCCCCGCCCGAGTTCGCGGGTGACCTCATATCGGCCCGCGATCGTGCCGATCGCCGCCGACTCACGCCGGGTGTCCGATTCTGGTGCGACCATGATCACCGACGAGAGTTCGCGATCGATCGGCCGAACATAGGGACACTCGCCGGCGTCGGCTAGGGCCGTTCGTCCCTTGACGGATCGTGTGGCAATCCGCGCGTCATCTCAACTTGTCGACCGCAGCAGGGGAACCGCCACCCCGCCGCGGCGATTGCGGCAACGGTCGCGCTCGCTCTCCGCGCGCCAGCTCACGCGATGTCAGCGGGGGGGCTCGGCCAGCAGCACGCGCACGGCCGCGTCCAGTTGGCTGTCGCGCCCCGTGTAGCTCTCGCCCACCGGACGCGTCACCTCCACATCCACCGGGCGTGGCTTCAACTCCATGTTGGCGCCATCGGCACCGCGGATCCGGCTGAAGGGGATCCGCAGCGACGTCCCGTCACCTAACGTCGCGTTCGAGGTGAAGATGATCCAGCCGGCCGTCGGCTCTCCCACTACCTTGCCCAGTCCGAGCGCCCGGTAGCCCTCAGTGAAGTCCTCGGCGTCGCTGAGCGAATGCTGATCGGTGACGAGCACTGTCGGCAGTTCGAGCGCGCGCTGTCCGAGCTGCGCTCGCGCCGGACTCTCGGTGCCGCCGCGCGGCTGCATCGTGAGGTACGGACGGCGGGCGAATACGTCCAGCGCGTAGGCATTGACGAAGCCGCCGTTGTTGTGCCTGACGTCGATGACGACTCCCTCCCGTGCGTGCATCTGGGCGTCGAGGTCGAGATAGAGCTGCGTCAGGGAACCCTGGCCCATGTCGGGCATGTGGACGTAGCCCAGCCGGCCGCCGCTCACGCTGTCGACATAGGCGCGCCGGCTCTCCACCCATGCGCGGTAGCGCAGTCCCCGCTCGGTGCCACCATTCACCGGCTGCACGACGACCTCCCGCGCGACGCCACCGCCGGCCGGGGCGATGCCGAGGACCGTGCGGCGCTCGACGCGATTCGTCAGCATGCTGTCGACGTTGGTGGCGCGACCCACTGGCACGCCGTCGATGGAGGCCAGGACGTCGCCGACGCGTACACCGCCGGCGATGGCGAGCGGCGAGAGCGGAAGAATCTCCGTGATCCGCATGCGTCCGTCGCGCTCATAGGTCGCCCGGTCGAAGCGCACACCCAGCCGCCCGACGGGCGCGGGTGGCCCGCCCGACCCCTGACCGCCCACCCCGAGGTGCGATGCGTTGAGCTCCCCGACCATCAGCGACAGCGCGCGCCGCATCTCCTCGCGCGTCCGGGCGCCGAGCACGTATGGCTCGGCCGCGTCGCGCACCGCGGTCCAGTTGGCGCCGTGCATTTCCTCGTCATAGAAATTATCGCGCAGATAGCGGTGGGCCTGATCCAACAGGTATGGCTTCTCCGCTTCGAAGTCCACGTCGAGCCGCGCGGCGACGCCGACGGCGCGAACGGCGCGGCTTTCGACCGTGACCGCGTTCACCCGCCCGTTCTCCACATAGTAGAGCTCGCGCGAGTCCCGCGACCACTGCACATCGGTCTTGCCGCCGGTCGTGGTCGTGATCTGCCTGGCGACGCGCTCGCGCGCCAGCTCGTCCATCGGGTAGACGAAGATGTTGCTCTGTTCGCCGACCGACGCCGTGAAGGCGAGCTGCTTCCCGTCGGGGCTGATTGTGAACGAGCCGGGTGCGTAGCCGAGCGGAACGAACGTCAGGCGCTCGCGAATCCCCTCGAAGACGATCTCGGTGCGAGTGGCGGCCCGGCGGGCGGGCCCAGCGCTATCGCTCAAGGTCGTATCCCGCACGGCAGCCGCTGGACGAGCGGCGCTGTCTGCCGGCGGCGTGCCGGGTGGCCGCTGCGGCTCGGGCTCGAACAGGCCGCGGAACTGGTCCTCGCGGAAGCGCGGGGTGCGGGGGACCAGGTCGATGCGGGCGAGCTGCGACGGTTCCGTACGCTGCAGCGTATTGACGAGCAGATAGCGTCCGTCCGGGCTCCAGTCGAGCTGTCCGCCGAAGGCGTTAGGGAGCCAGCTCACCTGTCGCGCCTCGGCGCTCCCATCGCTCGGGACGATGAACACGTTGGTGAAGCTCTTGTTTCCAGCCGCAGTCGAGTAGGCGAGCCAGCGGCCGTCGGGTGACCACGCCATGGCGCGGGCGTTCATGAAGGGCGGGCGCGGCAGGATCCCGCGTGCGACCGTGCGATCGCCCCGTCCGTCGGCGCCGATCACCCGCAGCTCCCGTCCCCCGCGGACATAGGCGATCCGCCCACCGTCAGGGGACCAGCGCGGGATGACCTCGTCGGCCGCGTCGCTCGTCAGGCGCCGTACGCCCTGCGTGCTCACGTCGAGCAGGTAGAGATCGTACGACCCTTCGCGGTCGCTCACATACACCACGCGGCGGCTGTCCGGCGCCCACGCGGGCTGCGCCTCGAGCGCGGGCCCGACGGCGAGCGGGGTGGCGTCGCCCGCATCCCGCGTCGCGGCGGCGAACAGTTCTCCCCGGTTCACCACGGCCAGTTTTCGCCCGTCAGGCGCAACGGCGAGATTCTCGAAGCCATTCGTCACCGAGCGATACTCGATGGCGGCGCCACCGCTCGAGCCACGCAGCGTAACCGGCACCCGCCGCGGTTCACCGCCATTTACCCCGACCGTCCACAAGGCGAAGCCGCGCTCGAAGACGATCGTGCGTCCGTCGCGCGCGATGCTGGGCCAGAGGACGCGGCCGTCGGTGAAGCGGGTCAGCGGTCGCGCATCGCCGCCTGCTGCCGGACGCCCCCACAAATTCTCCTGGCCGTTGCTGGTCGCCATGTAATAGAGCGTGCGTCCATCGGCCGACCACATCGGCCAGGCGCTCTTCGCACCGCGTCCCGTGAGTCCGCGATATGTAGGCGCTCCGCTGCTACCGGGGGCCACGTTCTCCACCACCCAGATCTCACTCTCATCGATGTGGCTGTGGCCGTTCCGCCACCACTGCCCGAGCACGATGCCGCGGGCAGTGATGGCGAGTGACGACCCGTCGGGCGACGGAGCTGCCCAGTACTCGGCCGTGTAGCGGTCTGCCGCCACCTCCGTCGGCGTGCCGCCGCTGGCGCGCACACGGAGCACGTCAGGCGAGCCGTTGACGTCTCGCCCGCTCGACGTGAAGTAGAGCCACGCACCGTCGGGCGACCATGCATCGAGCAGGTCCGCGCCGTCGTCGAAGGTCACCCGGCGCAGGGCGCCAGTGCCGAGCGTCAGGACGTAGATGTCGCCGTTTCCCGTGCGAGTCGAGGTGAAGGCGAGGTGCGCGGCGTCAGGCGAGAAGAGCGGCCGGCTCTCGGCTGCCTCATGTGCGATGAGCAGCCGCGCCGTCCCGCCGGTCGCGGGCACGGTCCAGATGTCACCCCCGGAGACGAAGGCGATCTCGCTCCCGTCCGGCGTCAGGCTCGGCTCGGCAAGGCTGGGGAGCGGGTCGGCCGCACGGGTCGCGGTGGGCGACGGAGTGGCGAAAGCGACGGCGGCAGCGAGCAGGGCAGCGCGATTGACGAGCATCTCGGAGGGGGCGGGAGCGGCGATGGCGGACGGCAACAGGTCCGCCGCCAAGGTACGAGCGAACGCCCCGCGTTGCCACCGCGGATGTCCGCGTTTCCGCGCTCAGAATGGTGAGTGGCATTCACTGCAGGCATTTACCGAACGACATGCCCCGCCGTGACCGGCGGGCACGGGAGATTGCGACCCTTGAAGGCAGCCAGGGGATGGCGGCGGGACGACGATCGCGCGCCCCGTCGCGATCAGTCGGGAGTGGACGCTCGTCGGGCGTGACCGCACGGAAGGGGAAATCAGGGCCCGACCGCACGGCTTCTCGTCAGGCGGACCAGCTGGACCGTCGTCCCGTCGGTGAGAACCGCGTCGCCGAGTTCACCGTGGGCGACGGTGCTGACGAAGGCAATCGGATTGGAAAACCATTCCAGCTCGGCGGCGAGGTTGGCCAGGTCGGCGCACAGATACCGATTGCACGTGTCGGATCGCATCGCCCGCGGGAGCGCGCACCCCGAGGGTGTGTGGAAGATGCAGGAGCGCTCGAGGCTCTGCACGGGCAGGTGGCGTTCGAAGTCGGCGATGATGTCCGAATCGCTCGCGTCGGGGTGTTGAGCGAGCCAGTTGCGCACCGCGGAGACGTCGAGATGTGCATGGTCACCGCCGCCTCGGCAACAGTGTCCTCCACAGTGCCCGCACGCGCTCGCGAGCGTTGCGGCGACGGCCGCGCTCGCAGTCCGGAACCCATCCTCCGGCGCGCGGGCGGTGGACCGCCTCCGACGTCCCCGCGCCTCACGCACGAGCCGCGCGACGTGATCGAGAAAGGCCCGCCGCCGCTCCGGCGGCACTGCGGCAGATGACGCTCGGAAGTGCGGAACGACCCCCAACACGACCTCGCCAGTCGCCATTGATCCGAGGGTCGGGGCATGGTGCGCGATCGCCTGTACGGACGCCGTGCGCTGCTGTTCGACCGCGTTCCGCACTGCCTCACGACGGCCGGCCGCCGGCTGTCGCAGAAAGCGCAGGCGTGCGCACCGGTCGCAGTCGGTGGAGGGGGCGCCGTCGCACGCCGCGCAATGGGTAGTGGTGGATGATACGGGCACCAGGGGAGGATGTCGTGGCGGGCCCGCCCACGCCACCCCGCGCGTCGATGGGCTTGCCGAGCGTGCCGCGCCGGCGCACGATTGCATGATCGACGTCCGGCATCGCGCCGGCCGCTTCCGTCTGGAGGACGTTCATGCACATCGCTTCCCGCTCCCGCACGGTTCTCATCGCGCTCACGCTCGGCGCCATGGCGCCGGCGGCGTCGCCCTTTCAACCTCTGACTGCGCAGTCGACGGCCGAAGCCACTGCTCCACGCTCGCCGAGAGCGGCGCGCTTCACGCTCGACCAGGTGATGAGCTATCCGTACGCCACCGCGCTGACGGCCGCCGCAACGGGGAGTCGCATCGCGTGGACGCTTAATGCACAGGGCGTGCGCAACATCTTCGTAGCCGAGGGTCCGAGCTTCGAGCCGCGGCAGCTCACCCCGTACTCGGCCGATGACGGACAGGAGCTGACCAGCGTTGCGCTGTCGCCGGACGGAAGCCGCGTGGTGTACGTGCGAGGCGGCGAGCACGGGTCGAACTGGGACCGCACCGTGCCCGTGAATCCGGGTTCGCTCCCGGTGATGCCCGGCATGCAGCTCTGGTCGGTCGCGTTCTCCGGCGGTGCGCCGACGATGCTGGCCGACGGCGGCGACGAGCCGACGATCTCCCCTCGGGGCGACCGGGTCGCCTTTACGCGGGGCGGATCGGCGTGGATCGTTCCGATCGACGGATCGACGCCGGCGCGTAAGCTGTTCGACGCCCGCGGCACGACCGGCGGTCTCGCCTGGTCGCCTGACGGATCGCGGTTGGCGTTCGTGTCGGGTCGGACGACGCACGCCTTCATCGGCGTGTACGAGAGCGACACGACGTCCATTCGCTGGATCGCGCCCTCGACCTCGCGCGACGGGACGCCGCGCTGGTCGCCTGACGGCACGCGGCTGGTGTTCGTCAGGCGTCCGGGCGCCGGTGGGCCGCCGGAGCCGTCGCTGGAACAACGACACGCGCCGTGGGCGATCTGGGTGGCCGATGCCCGCACGGGCGAGGCGCGCGAGCGCTGGACGGCCCCGGCGACGCCGCGTGGCAACATCGCGGGCACGCACGGGGGCACGAACCTCCACTGGACCGCGGGCGATCGCATCGTCTTCATGACTGAGCTCGACGGCTGGCCACATATGTACTCGATGGCGGTCGCCGACGGCGATCCGTCGCAGCTCACGTCAGGCAGGCACATGGTGGAGTACGTGGAGCTCGCCGCCGACGGTCGCCATCTGATCATGATGGCGAACGCCGGTGCCGACGTCGGCGACATCGATCGGCGTCACCTTCTGCGCGTGGCGGTGGATCGGGCGGCTCCGGAGCAACTGACCTCGGGTACGGGGCTGGAGTTCGCGCCGGTGGTGACGGGCGACGGCAGCACGATCGCCTTCTTTTCGGCCACGCCGCAACGTCCGCCAGTGCTCTCGGTCATGCCGGCGTCAGGCGGCGACATCCGTCTCGTCGGAGCCACACGCGTGCCGGCCGACTTCCCGGCCGCGCAGCTCGTCACGCCGCGTCAGGTGACCTATCGCGCCCCCGACGGCGTTCTCGTGCACGCGCAGCTGTTCGAGCGGCCGGGCGGTGAGGCGCGCAAGCCCGCGATCGTCTACGTGCACGGCGGACCGTCGCGCCAGATGCTGCTCGGCTGGCACTATGGCGACTACTACGCCAACGCATACGCAATGAACCAGTACCTCGCCGAGCTCGGATACGTCGTCCTCTCGGTCAACTATCGGCTGGGGATCGGTTACGGGCAGGAGTTCCAGCGCGCCGCGGCGGCGGGTGCACAGGGTGCCGCCGAGTATCAGGACGTGAAGGCGGGCGGCGAGTGGTTGAAGGCGCAGCCGCAGGTGGACGGTGCCCGGATCGGCATCTACGGCGGGTCGTACGGCGGCTATCTCACCGCGCTCGCCCTCGGCCGCGACTCCGATCTGTTCGCCGCCGGTGTCGACATCCACGGCGTGCACGACTTCACCGCCGGCGGCGGGCGTCGGTTCGGGATGGGTGAATGGCGCTACGAGGCGACCGACGCGGATAGCGCGGCCGGGGTGGCGTGGCGCTCGTCGCCCGTGTCCGCGGTGGACACGTGGCGGTCGCCAGTGCTGCTGATCCACGGGGACGATGATCGCAATGTGCGCGTGTCGGAGACGGTCGATCTCGTGCAGCGCCTGCGCGCGACGGGGGTGCCCTATGAGGAGATCATGATCCCCGACGACACGCACCACTTCATGCGCTTCGCCAATCAGCGCCGGGTGAACGCCGCCATTGCCGAGTACTTCGGTCGGATGCTGGCGGGCGACCGCGCGTCGGCCTCAGGCGGAGCGCGACGCTGAGCACACGCCGCGCGCCGGCTCCGGATCACGAGGCGATCTGGAGCGCCTCCCAGCGGGCGCGTGCCTCCCGGTGGTATGGGTTCGACTCCAGTGCCTCACGATAGGCGCGTAGGGCGGCCGTGATGTCGCCACGTAGCTCGGCGATTACCCCCTGCGTGTAGCGGATGTCCGCGCGCACGATCGGTGTCCGCTGCATCCCGGAGTGCGCGGAGAGGCGTTGTTCCGCCTCGGTCGGGTCACCGAGACGCGCGATGGAACGGACCAGCCGCCGATCATTGGGCTGCGGGCGGGGGCGGTTCTCCAGTAGCGGGGCCAGCGCGGCTCGTGCGGCGGCCGTGTCGCCGCGCTGCACGTAGAGTTCGATCAACTGCGACTGCAGCCCTGCATTGCGATTGCCGCCCGAGACCAGAATGCGCTGCGCATCCTCGAGCGTCGCGATCGCCTCGTCGCGCTCACCGGCGATCTCCGCGGCGGCGGCGTACTGGGCGCGGATCCCCCAGTTCTGCGGCTTCCGTGCGACCAGCGCACGAAAGAAGGGGAGCGCGTCCGCCGCGCCGCCCGCGACCGCACGCTGCGACCAGGCAAAGGCCGCCGTTGCGTCACGCCGATCGCGAAGGTACGTCGAGACCGTGGGTGCGTCGGCGACGTACGCTTCCGCGACGCGGATCGCGTCAGGCAGACGGGCATGCGCGAGATACAGGTTCTGAAGCTGGCCCGACAGATCGGCGCGCTGGTCGATGTCCGTCTCGAGCGCCAGCGCACGTTCCAGAAGAGCGGCCTGTTCGGCGAGCACCCGCTCGTCCATGCCCCCGTCGGCCGCCTCGGCACGCGCCGCGACGAGGCGGGCGCGTTCGGCGAACACTGGCGCAAAGGCGGAGTCGACCGCCGAGGCTCGCGCGAGCCAGGGTTCGGCCTCGTCGAACCGGCGCTCCGTGCGGCGGAGGACCGCGTAGCTGAGCATCGTCGGGATGTAGCGTGAGTCGTGCGAGAGCGCCGTATCGAGCAGTGCGGCGGCCTCGGCGAGATGGCCGGCAAGGACTTTCCGCGCGCGAGCCACGCTGTCGGCCAGCGGGGAACCAACGCTGCCGCCAGCCATCGCGGCGAGCCGCACGCTGTCGGCCGCGCGGATGTTCCGCGCACTGTCGCCCATGTGCAGTCCGCGCACCGAATCGGCGATGCTCGTGTACAGTTCGGCCCAGTTCGACGACAGCGCCTCACGATTTCCGGCCAGCGCCGCGTTCTCTCGCGTGACCAGCGTATCGATGAACGCATACGTCTCCGGATCCCTGGTCCGCAAGTCGTCGCGCGTGTTCATCGCCTTGTGATTGAGCGGGTGCGCCTTGATCGGCGAGATGTAGGCCTCGTACGCCTGCGCGAAGAACTCGCTCTCGTTGTTTGCCGCGTAATAGTCGAGGGTACGCCCGTCGCGCATCGCCGCGTAATACAGCGCGCGAATGCGGCGGCTCTCGGCGTCCGTCAGGGCGAGGCCGTGCACCAGGTGCACGTACTCGTGATTGAGGACGTTGCGCTCCCAATGCGAGCCGCGCTCGACGTATTCGATCCCCGCCGCGCCACTCCCGACACCGCGGATGTCCATCCACTGTCGGTTGTCGAACGTCGTCGCGCCGCGGAAGAAGGGGCGCTTCATGGCGTCCGCGAGATCGTGATGGAGGGGCGGAATCATGAAGCGCTTCCCGCTCCGCGCGATCAGCGGGACATAGGCGATGCTCGGTCCGAGCTGCGCCCGCGCCATCTGACGCACGCGGTTTCCCGGATACTGCACGACGTCCGCGAACACCGAATCGAAGTCGGCATCCGGTGGGGTCGGGGTGGTCGCGATCACCTTCTCCAGTGAATCGAATGCGGCAAGCACGTCGAACTGCCGCTGCTTGACCACGGCCGCGAGCGCATTGTGCGCCGGACCGTAGTTCGGGCGCCGCGCGAGCAGCAACGTGAACGCCGCCTGTGCGGAGTCCAGTCGCGCCGCACGGTCCATCTGATGCGCGAGGTAGAAGATCGAACCGCGAAAGAGCGTCGGAAGCGGCGACGTGGGTGACTCGCGCTCGGCTGCTCGCGCACGGTCCAGCGCGCCGGCGATGTCGCCGCGGGCAAGCAGTGAGTCGCCGGCGACGAATCGTACCCGGGCGATCGAGTCCGATGGGTCGGCATAGTCGGCGTACGTCAGATGCGTGTGGCCGTTGCCGAAGTGCCAGTGTGTCAGATAGTGCAGTGGATCCACCGCGAGGGCGAGATTCCACTGGTCGGCCATCGCGCCAAGCTGCCGCGCATCGACGCGGCGCCAGATGGCGTAGCCGTAGTGGAAGCGCGCATCGGCGTCGAACGGGTCGAGGGCCAGGGCGCGTCGCAAGGGCGTTTCCGCGCCGATCAGATCCTCCTTCCAGAAGCGGATGTCCGCCTCGAGCACGTGCGGGCGCGCGTCGGCGGGGTTCCACGCCTGTGCCCGAGTCGCCCAGCTCAGCGCATCGTCGTAGCGTTTCTGCAGCAGCAGGATACGCCCCATCAGGAGGGCGGCGCCAGCGTCGCGCGGATGCGCCGCCAGCACGGCACGAACGGAGGCCGTGGCCGAATCGAGCTGCCATGCGTGGGTCTGGAGTCGTGCGGCGAACAGGTGCGCGCCGACGTCGTTGGGATCTGCGCGATGCGCCCCCGCGACCAGCGACGCCGCGTCGGCGTATCGATGCTGCCGCGCGCGAAGCTCGGCCGCCGCCAGACGATCGCCGACAGTCGCACGCGAACCGGTGTCGGCCAGCGCGCGCTCCGCGTCCGCGAACAGGCCGAGCCTGACGAGGGCGGCCACGCGGTCCGCCCGCGGGGACCGGTGATCGCCGCGCGCACGCGCCCGTTCGACGTCGAGCAGCCGTCGAGCAGCCGCGGCGTCGTCGATGGTGGCGACGCCATCGGGCCCGGACGACCCTCCGCCCGAGGCCTGAGCCGCGAGGGGAGCCACCGCGACCGCGGTCAGAACGATTGTCGTCAGAGCGGCGCGCCACCCCGGTCTGACCGGGTGTCCGTGCATCGGCCGCTGCTTCAACGCGTGCCGCCCGCCGAGGCCGAGGTAGCGGCCTTCGCCTCGCGCACCATCCGCTCGACATCGGCCAGGAGCTGCTTCGCGTCGAAGACGATTCCGTCCTTGATCGTGTAGCGCACACCGCCCTTTCGCTGGACCGTGCCGTCGTCCATCAGTCGTACGGCGCCGGTGCCGTAGAGCACCTTGAAGTCGGCCAGCGGATTCTCCTCGACCAACACAAGGTCGGCGAGCGCGCCGACCTTGATCACCCCGAAGTCGGCGGCGCGCCCCTTGGGCTTCATCAGCGTCTCGGCGCCGCACAGCGTGGCCGACCGAACCACTTCCAGTGGGTGGAAGCCCGCTTCCTGCAGCAGCTCGAACTCGCGGATGTAGTCGAAGCCGTAGAGCTTGTAGATGAAACCGGCGTCGGATCCGGTGCAGACGCTGCCGCCGCGATTCTTGTATTCGTTGAGGAACTCGAACCACCGCTGGTAGTTGCGGCGCCACTCGATCTCGTCGGCGGTGGTCCAGGCGAACCAGAACGAGCCGTGCGCCTCACGACTCGGCTGGTAGAAATTCATCAGCGAGGGAAGGGAATAACGGTCGTGCCACTCCGCCTGACGCGCGCGCATGACGTCTCGCGTCGCCTCGTAGATGCTCAGCGTCGGATCGAGCACGAAGTCCAGCGCGAGCAGCTCGTCCATCACCGCGTTCCAGCGGGGGCTCCCGGCCGGTGCCGCCTGCCGCCAGAGCTGACCCGCGTAGCCGAAGCGATGCGACTCGTCGTTGTAGTTGTAGTCGGCCGGATAGTTCTGCACCGTGCGGTCGGCGAACAGCGCTTCGGGCAGCCCATACCAGTGTTCGAGCGCGCCCAGCCCGAGTCGTGCGGCGTCGAGCGCGTTCATGCGGGCGACCCCCATCTGGCTCAGATGCGCCTGCGACCCGAGGCCCTGCTTCTTCGCCTCATCGAGGAGCGCGGCCATGACGTCGGGTTCATGCGCACCGAGCTTGAAGCCGTCGACGCCCTTGCTCTTTGCCCAGCGGACGTACGCCCGCGCCTGTTCTGGCGTGTCGACGGCGCCGTTGCTCCACCCGGCGCCGGGGCGCACATAGACGAACAGCCGTGGAGCCGTGATCGCGTTGCGCGCGCTGCGGTCACGCTCGTTGAGCGTCCAGTCGACGCCGTTGCCTGAGCCCGGATCACGCGCGGTCGTCACGCCGTGCGCCAGCCAGAGCTTGTAGACGTACTCCGCCGGCGTGCCCTGTCCCGCGCCGCCGATATGGGCGTGCGTGTCGACGAAGCCGGGGAGCACATACATGCCGGTCGCGTCGATCTCGCGCGTGGCATTGCCGGGACGGCGCCCGGGCTGGATCGCCATTCCCGGGCTGCCGACGCCGCGCACCTCGGCGATTCGGTTGCCCTCCACCACGATGTCCATCGGTCCGATCGGCGGCGCGCCGGTGCCGTCGATCACGGTCACACCGCGAATGATCAGCCGCTCGAACGGCCCCTCGCCCTCCCCCGCAGGGCGGTCGGGGGCCGGCGTGACCGTGAACCGGGCGGGGCGCGGCGCGGCTGGCGGCGGCTGCTGCGCAACGGCCGGCAGCGCGCTGAGGATGCCCACCGCGAGCGCGAGCACGGTGGTGCGCCACGCGGCGAGGGGTTCGGCGACGCGACGGAAGGTCGAGTTCGACATGCTGGGCGGTCTGTGGGAGGAGCGGAACCTCGGCATGCACCGGGCTGCGGAACGCGCGCACACCCTCGCGGCGTCCGGCGAATAGGGGACCCGTCGCGTGCGCGCGCAAGCCGGAGTGTAGCGCGACGGCCTCAGCGTGGCGATCGGCCGCGGTAGTGGAGTCCGCGTGGTCGCGCCTGCCGCAGTTCCGGGTTACAGATACATCTGGTCACCGCTACCAGCCCTTCCGTGGCGCGGCCACCGCTGCTCCGTCGTGCGCCTCGGCGCCCGACCCCTCCGGACTCGAACCCCGATCCCGTGCAGCCACGCTTCCGCCTCTCAACCCTTGTCGGCGCACTCTGTGCCGGCGCACTCGCGGTCAGTCCCACCGCGGCCCAGCAGCCCGCGGCGCCGCCCGCGCAACGAACTGCCGAGCACTATGACGTTCTCATTCGCGGCGGCCGCCTGCTCGACGGCACGGGAAATCCGTGGCTGCGCGGCGACGTCGGCGTCCGCGGCGACCGGATCGTGGCCATCGGCAACCTCACCGGCGCGACGGCGACGACCGTCCTCGACGCCGGCGACCGATTCGTCGCCCCGGGGTTTATCGACACGCATTCGCATGCCGGATCCGGGCTGGAGTCGGCCGAGCTGAGCTCGGCGCGGCAACTGCTGGCGCAGGGGATCACGACCGTCCTCGCGAACCCGGATGGTGGTGGCGCGACCGACATGGTCGCGCAGCGCCGCGATCTGCTGGAGCACCCGCTCGGGGTGAACGTCGGGCTCCTCGTGCCGCACGGCTCCGTGCGACAGGCTGTACTCGGGATGGAGGACCGCGCCCCTACCGCGGCCGAACTCGCGCGGATGGAGGGGATGGTGCGCGCGGGGATGGAGGCTGGCGCATTCGGGCTCTCGAGCGGCCCGTTCTACGCCCCGGGCAGCTACTCGAAAACCGACGAGCTGGTCGCGCTGGCGCGCGTCACGGCGCCGTACGGAGGCGTGTACCAGAGCCACATTCGCGACGAAGGCGACTATACCATCGGCGTGGTGGCGGCGGTCGACGAGGTGATCACCGTCGCGCGAGAGGCAGGGGTGCGCGGGGTGGTCACGCACATCAAGGCGCTCGGCCCGCGTGTCTGGGGCTACTCGGCGGCGCTGGTGAACCGCATCGACCGCGCGCGGGAGGAAGGCGTCGAGGTATTCGCCGACCAGTACCCCTACGAGGCCTCGCAAACGTCGCTGTCGGCGGCCTTGGTACCGCGGTGGGCCCAGGCCGGTGGTGGCGACGCACTCACCCGCCGCCTCGCCAGCGCCGCCGACCGCGAGCGCCTGACGACCGAGATGACCGAGAATCTCGCCCGTCGCGGCGGGGCGGCGCGGATCCAGATCGGGCGCTACAGCCCCGACTCGACGGTCGAGGGGATGACGCTCGCGGAGATCGCCGCGGCACGCGGGGCGAACGCGATCGAGACCGCGATGGCGCTCCTTCGGGTAGGGGATGCGTCGATCGTCTCGTTCAACATGAGCGACGAGGACATCGAGCGCCTGATGGTGCAGCCGTGGACGATGACCTCGTCGGACGGCGCGCTCGTCCCGTTAGGCCAGGGGGTGCCGCACCCGCGCGGAAATGGCGCGTTTGCCCGCAAGCTGCGGAAGTACGTCGCCGAGGACGGTGTCGTGGACCTCGCCGCGGCGATCCGGTCGATGACGTCGCTGCCGGGCGCCGTCTATCGCATCGCCGATCGCGGAATGCTGCGCACGGGCGCCATAGCCGATCTCGTCGTGTTCGACCTCGATGCCGTACGCGACAACGCCACGTTCGAGAACCCGCATCAGGTGGCGGAAGGGATGACGCACGTGCTGGTGAACGGCCAGCCGGCGATCCGCGACGGTCAGTTCACGGGTGCGGTCGTGGGACAGGTGCTGCG
>JBBQHX010000075.1:0-14142 GCA_038324385.1 Gemmatimonadales bacterium
GTACCCGGGATCCGCGGGACCAGCGTGCTCCCGATGGCCGCGCTGGCTCATGCGCGCCGATCGGACACCGCGCCGCCGCCGGCGATTCCGGCGCCCGGCGAGGCTCTCGCTTCAGCCCGCGCCCCACCCGCGCTCGGCTGACCCTTCGGCCGTCGCTCCGCGCGACGCCGCAGGATCGCGCCGCCCATCGGGCCGCGCGTCCGCTCGCGCCTCTCCGGCGCGTCGCCGCTCGCACCCGAGCGCTTCCGGAACCATCCATGAACGATTTCAGGATGCGTGCGCGCATTCCGATTCTCAGTACGGTTGCCCCGACCGTCGGGACCCACGTCATACTCAGTTTGGCGTTCGCGTTCGCCGCGCCGGCGCTCACCCTTCCGCTCGACGGGTGGGCGAACGGGTGGGGCACGTCCCGACTGTACGCGCAATCGGCGACCACGGGCATCGTGCGCGGGACCGTGGTCGACTCGGCCACGCAAAGCCCGATCGTCGGCGCCCGCGTACGACTGGCCGAACTCAACCGGGACGAGACCACCCATCAGGACGGCGCGTTCTCGTTTGCCGGCGTGCCGCCGGGGCGGTACACCCTGGTCGTTGCGCGGACCGGATATCGGCTCAACGGGGGCACGGCGACCGTCGTGGCGGGGAGTGCGACGCCCGCACTCCGGATCCCGCTCTCGAGCGCGCCGGCCACGCTGGAAGCGGTGATCGTTACCGGGTCGCTCAGCGAGCGCTCGCGCGACGACATTCTCAGCCCCACCAGCGTCCTGACTGCGGCGACGCTCGACCGGTCGTTGGGAAGCACGCTGGCCGCGACGATCGAGTCGCAGCCCGGTGTGGCGATGACAAGTATTGGTCCGGCGACTGCGCGTCCGGTGCTGCGCGGCCTAAGCGGCGACCGGGTGCTGGTGCTGGAAGACGGCATGCGCCCTGGCGATCTGTCATCCACGTCGGGAGATCACGCGATCGCCGTCGAGCCGCTGACGGCGCGCCAGATCGAGGTGGTGCGCGGGCCGATGTCACTGCTCTACGGCAGTAGCGCCCTCGGCGGTGTGGTCAACGTGGTGCGCGACGAGATCCCGGTGTCGCTCTCCGAGCATCCGCACGGCGTGCTGTCGCTGCAGGGAGCGAGCGTGAATCGGGGGGTGAGCGGCGGCGGCTACGCAACGGCAACCCTCGGCCGCATCGCCGTTCGCGCTGAAGCCAGCCTGCGCTCGGCCGATGACCTCCGCACGCCTGAGGGCACCCTCGAGAATACAGGCGTCCGCACCGACAACCTCTCGACCGGAGCGGCGTATGTGAGTGATCGGGGTCACATCGGCGCATCATATCGCTATTACGCCAACGAGTACGGGATTCCTGGCGGGTTTGTCGGCTCGCATCCTGAAGGAGTAGACATCGTCATGCGCCGCCACATGGCGCGAGGCGAGTTCGTTCGGCGGCCCCTGTCGACGCCATTCGCCGACGTGCGCCTCACGACTGGTGTCACCGATTACGAGCATCAGGAATACGAGGCCCCGG
The DNA here is from genome assembly GCA_038324385.1 of Gemmatimonadales bacterium. Lineage (GTDB taxonomy): Bacteria > Gemmatimonadota > Gemmatimonadetes > Gemmatimonadales > Gemmatimonadaceae > JBBQHX01. The sequence goes on from JBBQHX010000075.1 coordinate 1,519, forward strand.
GCATCATCGGCACCGCGTTTGCGCAGCAGCTCGTGGCGACCGACCTGATCGCCCGAAATCGGCCGGTGGGTCCGTTCAGCGGCGGGGCGGTGGGGATGCGGGCGCAGTACCGGGACGTCCAGACCGGCGGCTCACTGCGGACCCCGTCCACGCAGGATTACTCTCTCGCAGGCTTCATCGTGCAGGAACGCGAGATTGGCGCACTCCGACTGCAGGGAGGCGTGCGGTACGACTGGGCTCGGTTCGAGCCGCGCACGCAGCGGTTCGTCAACGTGGGCGGCGAGCGCCTCGCCACGGCACCGCGCACGTTCGGTGCATTCTCCGGCTCGCTTGGCGCGCTGTATGAGGTGCAGGAGGGGGTCCGCGTGGGCGCGAATGTTAGTCGAGCGTACCGGACGCCGGATTTCAACGAACTGTATTCCGACGGACCGCACCTGGCCGCGTATTCGTATGATGTCGGTAATCCTGCACTCGAAGAAGAACGCGGCATTGGCGTCGACGTGTTCGCGCGCATCACCCGACCGTCGTGGCGCGCCGAGATCGCGACGTTTCGCAATGCCCTGCAGGGATATGTGTTTCCACGCAACACCGGACTGATCGGCCGGGTCGGGCAGCGGCCGCAGTTCCAGTACACCGGTGAGGATGCGACGCTCACCGGAGTCGAGGGAGAAGCCCACGTCCAGCTCACCTCGCGGCTCACGCTCGAAGGTACGGCGTCCTACGTGCGCGGCACGCTCGCGAGCTCGGGCGATTCGATCCCCGCGGTGGATGGCCAGCCGGCTCGTCAGGCATCAACCAACCTGCCGCTGATGCCGGCGCCTAACGCACGGCTGATGCTTCGCTACGACGTGCCGCGGTGGTTCGTCGCGGCCGGCGGCCGGGTCGCCGCGCGCCAGGAGCGATTGGGCGACTTCGAGACCGAGACCGCGGGATACGGGCTCGTGGATCTGTCTGCCGGATTCCGCGTGCCGTTTGCCAGCAACGTCCACACCATCACGCTCCGCGTCGACAACGCGCTGGATCAGTCGTACCGCAACCACCTGTCGCGAACGAAGCTCGTCCTGCCCGAGGCGGGGCGGAACGTGCAACTCCTGTATCGCCTCAGCTTCTAATGGTCGTCGTCAGGCGCCGCCTGGCGGTCATCGCGTTCTCCGTCCGTATGGACCACCCCGCACCACGCGCTGGTGCAAACGTTTTACTCCACAGAGGGCTATCATGCTGTCAACCACGACCCGCCGTACATTCCGCGCACTCGCGCTGATTCCCGCCGCCATGTTCGTAGCGGCCTGCGGCGATGACGATCCGGTCGCACCCGACGATCCCGCCGACGCTGTCGAGGCCGTCAGCCTCACCGTGACCCCGCCGGGCCGTACGCCGCTGACGTATGTCTTCGATCAGAACGACAACCCGACGATCGTGCTGGGGGTCGGTGCGAACACCGTGACCAGCCGGTTCGTCGATGCCAATGGGGCGACAGTGCCGCTGGGCGCCAACTTCCGCCTCGATTTTGAGTCGCTCACGAACGGCATCACCTTCGCCCGCTCCGCAACCGACGCGTACGCCGGGACGATTACGGTGCCGGCCGGGGTGACCACGGCGACAGGCGTCGCGGTGCTCTGGCACATTCCGTCGAACCATGACGACCTCGAGGTCCCGTTCAGGATCTCGGTGCCGGCGCCCACCACCCCGTGAGGGAGCGGTGTTCCGCGGACGGATGCTCATCGGGCCGCCGGCCGGGTGGTGCATCCGTCTGCGTCGTTGGTCCATCGCCGATGCCTCCATCTCTCGTCAACCGCGTAATTGTATGATCCATGCACGCCGTCACTCCGTCGCCGGCTCGCCAGCCGCTCTCGCGGGACATCCTGCGCGCCCGAGCGCGCCCGTGTCCGCGCGCGCCCATGGCTGAGCGCGCACAGACGTCCACGCGTGGGCGCACCGCGATCGCATTCGCGCTGGTCGCCACGGTCGCACTGACGGCGTGCGACGAGATCGGCGGAATCGACGACGGACTCGACGTCCAGTCGGCCGCGCTTGAAGTCACACCGCCGGCCGCGGCGACCCGGAGCTATTCGGTCACGGCCGCCGGTGGGGCCAGTCCGAGTCCGGTGCGGCTGCGGATCGGCGTCAACCAGCTCACCGCCACCTGGCTCGATGGCGGCCGCGCCGAGACCGGCGCGGGGCAGTTGACCCTCATCGTCTCGAGCCTGGGCGATGGTATCACCTTCCGCTCGCTCGGTGGGAATCGCGCGACGCTGACCGTTCCGACGACGGCCACCGCGTCGTTCGCCGAACTCCGGGCCGTGCGGGTCGATGGGTCGGCGACGTTCGCCGCCGACCTCGAACTGGTCGTCGATCGCTAGGCGGTCGCGGCCGGCGCGTCGTCAGGCGGCGCCGGCCGCGGCGTAACCGCGCAGGAGATCGAGCATCCGGCGGTCGGTCGCGACAGGATCGTCCAACTTTGGTGTTTCCAGCACCTTGGGCACCGTTGCAAACCGCTCATCGGTCATGATGCGCTGAAAGGCGCTCTCGCCGATCGCACCCTCGCCGATGAGCTCGTGCCGATCCTTGCGCGATCCGAACGGGACCTTGGAATCGTTCAGGTGGAGCATGCCCAGACGATCGAAGCCGATCACGTCGGCGAAGCGGGCAAACACGCCATCGAAGTCGTCCACGAGGTCGTAACCGGCCGCGAAAACGTGGGCCGTATCGAGGCAGACACCGATCCGGTCGCGCAGCGGGGCGGGGACGGCGGCGATGATTGCCGCCAATTCCGCGAACGTCGCGCCCAGCACCGTGCCGGCGCCGGCGGTGGTCTCGAGCAGGAGCCGGGTCGGCCCCGGCTGCGCCTCAAGCGCCTCGGTGATGCTCTCGGCGTTCCGCGCGAGGCCCGCCTCACGCTCATCCATGAAGTTGCCCGGATGCGACACCAGCATCCCGACGCCGAGCGCGTCGCACCGTCTGAGCTCCGCCCGGAACGACTCGATCGAGCGGGCCCGCAGCGTGTCGTCAGGCGATGCGAGATTGATCAGATAGCTGTCGTGCGCGCACATCGCCCGCAGCGCCGTCCCCGCCAGTGCCCCGCGGAACGCCGAGCACTCGCCGTCCTCGCACTCGCGCTCGGCCCAACGGTTCGCCTGTTTTGTGAAGATCTGCATCGCCGTCGCGTCGATCGCCGCCGCACGCGGCGGGGCGAGCGCGGTACCGCCGGCGATCGAGATGTGGGCGCCAAGGGGAGCAGTCATCGAATGTCCGGCGGGGGCGGGAGGGGCGGTCCCGGCGAAGAATAATCTGTTCGGGCTCGCCCTGTCGGTCACTCCCGTCCGCGGCCCCGCAGCCACTCGAGCGGGTCCACGGCCTGCCCGCGATCGCGCCGGATCTCGAGATGCAGATGCGGCCCCAACTCCGGATCGGCGATGCCCACCGTGCCGATCGTCTGCCCCTTGGTCACCTTGTCGCCCTTCTTCACCGAGGCGTTGCCGAGCGAGCCGTAGACCGAGTAGTCGCCGCCGCCGTGCTGCACGATGACCGTCAGCCCGTACGTGCCGAGTCGGTCGGCGAGCGCGACCTCACCCGCGCTGAGCGCCTTGACCGGCGTGCCGATCGCGGTGCCAATGCCCACGCCATTCCATCGGGTCGCCGTGTTGTTGGGGCTCACGACGCGGCCGAAGCGATAGATGATGTCGCCTTCGACCGGCCAGTCGAGACGGCCGATGTCGCTCGTGCGGAGCGTGCTGGTGGCGCTCGCTACGCTCGGGGTGGCTCCGCCGGCACGGGCACGCGCTTCGGCCGCGCGCCGCTCGGCGTCGAGCGTCGCGATCAGCGAGGTCACACGTTGCTCGTCGCGCGCGATGGCGCGGAGCCGGTCCGTGGTCTGCTGCGCCGAACGGCGCGCGGTCACGAGGCTCCGCTGCCGTTCGCCTTCCAGCTCGCGGAGTCGCTCTTCCTCGCGTGCTTTCTCCTCTCGATTCAACACGAGCTCGTCCTGCAGCCTGACGAGTTGCCCCCGCTGCATCGCGACCTCGTCGCGCAGCCGTTCGACCCGCGCGACGAGTGACCGATCGTGGCGCGCCAGCTCGTGCAGGTACTTGTAGCGGGCGAGGAGTTCGCCGAAGCTCTGCGCGGCCAGCATCGCTTCCACCGAGAACAGGGGCCCGCGCTTGTAGATGCCGCGGACGTGTTGCTGCATCGTCGTCCGGCGCTGCTCCAATTCGAGCTGCGCGCGGGTGACCCGCGCCGTCGCCGAATCGATCTCGGCGGTGATCGACTCGAGCTGCTCGTCGAGCGTGCGGACGAGGGTGGCCGTGGTCGCTGCCTGACGATCGAGGTTCGCGACCTCGGACGTGAGCGAGCGGACCGACCGCTGCAGGTCGCGCTGCCGTCGTTCGAGATCCGCGCGCTCCTTGCGGATGCGATCCAGCTCGGTCTGGCGCTGGCGCAGCCGTGGATCGGTCTGCTGCGCCCCGAGCGGAGCGGCTTCGAGCGCCAGCATCGCTCCAGTTGCACCCGCAACGATGGCCACGGGACCGAGGCAGGCCAGCCGCGCGCCCATGAGCACGCGCTTGACGAGCGCGCTCCGACGCCGGCTCGCGGTCCGCATCAGACTTCCCGGAGGTGACGGCCGACCGACACCAGGCTGCCGAGGAAGCCGATCGCCGCGCCGCCGAGCACCCCGGCGAGCGCGAGCCGCCAGTCGAAGAAGACCGTGCGGATCACATACTCGTTGACGGCCAGATGCGTCGCCCAGGTCACGGCGAGGGCGAGCAGTCCGCCCGCCACGCCCTTGGTGAACCCCTCGAGCAGAAACGGCCGGCGGATGAACCAGTCCGTCGCGCCGACGAGCCGCATGATGCCGATCTCGCGCTGGCGCGCCAACACCGTCATACGAATCGTTGCGCCGATGATGATCACCGCGATCGCCGCCGACACCGCGCCGAGGATGAGGCCGATGATCGTGGCGAGATTGCGGATGTCATAGAGCTTCTGCACCCAGTCCTCACCGAAACGCACTTCCTCGACCCCTTCCTCGACCTCCAGCCCGGTGGCGATTCGGCGCACCGTCTGCGGATCGCGGGCGCCCTCGCGCAGATGCACCTCGATCGACGTCGGGAGGAAGTTCGCTTCGAAGACGTCTTCGAACTCCCCCAACTCCTCACGCGCGCGCTCCAGCGCCGCCTCACGCGAGACGTAGTCGACCCGCGCCACCTCGGGAATCGTCTTGACGCGGTCCATCAATTCGACGGCGCCATTGCTCGACATGGCGTCGTCGAGAAAGACGCGGATCTCCACGCGTTCCTCGAGCTGGCGCAGCGCGTCGCGGATATTGACCGCGACGAGTCCGAAGACACCGAACGCGAACAACGAAAAGGCGATCGTCGCCACGCTGAGCATGCTGAGCAGTCGGGAGCGGCCGGCCGGGCGTCGGGGGGCTCGCGCGTCGTCGGGAGGCGGGGGCATCAGAACGCCTCCAGCGCGGCCGAACCGACGCTTTCGGTGGGCGAGGAATCCTCGGCGACGCGGCCGTCGGCCAGCTCCACGACGCGATACGACGCATTCCGCACGATCGACAGGTCGTGCGTCGCCATCAGGACCGCCGTTCCGGCCGCGTTGATGTCGCGCAGCAACTGGAAGATGGCGCCTGTCGCGCGCTCATCGAGATTGCCCGTTGGTTCGTCGGCAATCAGGACGAAGGGATCGTTGACGATCGCGCGGGCGATCGCGACCCGCTGCTGCTCGCCCCCGGACAGCTGCGAGGGGAACGCCGTGCCCTTGGAGGCGAGCCCGACCTGCGAGAGCGCGCGGGCCACCTTGGGTCCGATCTGTGCCCGCGGCATCCCGATCACCTCGAGGGCAAACGCCACGTTCGCTTCCGCGGTGCGGTCCTCGAGGAGCTGAAAGTCCTGGAAGATCACGCCGAGCTTGCGCCGCAGCATGGCGACGTCGCGTCGGCCGGCCGACTTGCTCTGATGCGCACCGACGCGCACCTCGCCGGAGCTCGGCCGTTCGGCGAAGTAGACGTGCTTGAGCAGCGTGCTCTTGCCGGCGCCGCTCGCCCCGGTGAAGAACACGAACTCGCCCCGCCCGAAGAAGAGCGACACGTCCTGTAGCGCGGTATGGCCGCGCGGGTAGCGCTTGGTGACTTCCGAGAAGCGTATCATCCTGCGGATTGGACGACGCGAGGGGGCGCCGCGTTGCGCATTCATCCGCCGGACGGCGGAATCTGGCGCACGCGGCGCAGGGCCGCGTCAGGCCAGGGCCTGTTCGACGTCGGCGATGAGATCTTCCACGTTCTCGAGTCCGACGCTGATGCGCAGGAACCCGTCGGGGATGCCGATCGCTGCGCGTTCCTCGGCGCTCATCGCGGCGTGCGAGGTGTAGCGCGGCTCACTGACCAGCGTATCCACTCCGCCAAGGCTGGGCGCATGCGTGATGAGAGTCAACCGGCGCAGCATCCGGTCGGCCGCCTCGCCGCCCCCGCGCAGCTCGATCGCGCACATCGCGCCGAAGCCGTCGAGGATCGTGGAGGCGAGGGCATGGTCCGGGTGTCCGGGGAGGCCCGGGTAATGGACCTTGGCGATCGCCGGGTGCGATGCGCACCAGGCGGCGAAACGACCGGCGTTCTCGTTCTGGCGCTGCACGCGGACGTCCAGTGTCTTGAGGCCCCGCTCGAGGAGCCAGCACGCGTAGGGGTCCGGCGCCTGTCCCCAGACGACCATCTTCTGGCGGACTTCCTCGATGTACGAGGACGATCCAATGACCGCGCCGCTCAGGATGTCGTGGTGCCCGTTGAGATATTTCGTCGACGACTGGATGACGACGTCCGCGCCGTGCTCCAGCGGACGGAAGTTGATCGGACTGGCAAAGGTCGAGTCGACTACCAGCGCGAGCCCGAGCTCCTGCGTGAGGCGGGAGAGCGGCTTGAGGTCGATCACGCGGCAGGTGGGATTCACCGGGCTCTCGACGAACAGCGCCCGCGTGTTATGGCGCAGCTCGCGCCGCCACGAGCGGGCCTCCGACGGGTCCACCGGCGATACCTCGATTCCCATGCGCACGAACTCCTCGTAGAAGAGCTTGTGCGTGCCGCCGTAGATCCACTGGCTCGTCATCAGATGGTCGCCGGGGCGAAGGAGCGCCATCATCGCGGCGGCCGTCGCCCCCATGCCGCTCGACAGCACGAGCGCGGCCTCACCGCCTTCCAGCATGGCGATCCGCTGCTGCACCGCTTCGGCGTTGGGCGTGTTGCCGTACCGCGTGTAGCGGAGCCCCTCACCCGTGCCGATCTCCTGCACGAAGTTCACCGACTGCACGAGCGGCGTCACCACCGGAGAGCCCGGCTCGACGGCGTGCTGCCGCGCACCGTGAATGGCGATGGTCGATCGGCCCGGCGGTGCGATGCGGTCGGACATGGGTGCGGAAGTCTCCAGATGGGATCGCCCGAGGGGCGGACGGCTCCGGCGCGATGGCCGTACCGCGCGTGGGTGCGTGCGGTCGGTCGGTCAGGCGAGCGAGGCGGGGCGGGCGACGCGGTCCATGTCCACCTTGGTCACGCGCACGATGTCGGTGAGCCCGACGCCGGGTAGGTCGCGGGCGATCACGCCGCCGCGCGGCACCGCGGGGTCGATGAAGCAGGGGGCGAGCGCCTTCCCCCGCGGGCCCTGCACCCAGACCAGTTCGCCGTTTGACACGAGGCGCTTGACCGCCTCGTCCTCGCGAATCCGGATCATCGGCCCGCGATCCTCGTCCCCTCGTCGGGTGTCGATGTAGCCGACGACCTGCATCGGTGGGTTGTAACTCCCCCCTGGCTTCGCCTTCTTCATGCGACTCGTCCTCCGATCGCCAGATAGCCATCGTCCGATCGCATCAGCAGACGGCGACGGTGCAGGGCGTCGAGCAATCGTTCGGCCTCCGCGCTCGGGATCGATAGCCGTTCGGCGAGGGTCGACGGCGCGCACCGGCCGTCCGCACACAGCGTTTCCCAGACCACGCGATGCGCCTCGTCGACCACCCCGACGAGGTAGACCATCCCGCCTCCGTCGTCCGCGACGAGCGCGAGCTGATGCCGCTCCAGCACCGCCTCGATCGCATCGAGATGCGTTTCACTCACCCCCCGAAAGACGAAGTAGCGCTCTTCCGAAGCGGCCTCGTCGACACAGTAGCGGAGCAGCAGCTTGGCTACCACCTCGTCCGCGCACGAGAAGTCGAGCAGTCCGACGTGGGTGAAATCGATCACCGTCAACGTGCGTCGTTCGGCGCCCGTGAGCTGCTGTTCGATCGCCGTGCGCACGGCGCGGCCGGTGGGGCGTGTGACCAGATCCGAGTAAAGCTCGCAGACGCGGTGGCGGAGCACCGAGCTGACGTCGATGTGCGCCGTCATCGCCCGCCCGCCCGCACGCCGGCCCGCGTGCCCGGACGCGCCTGCGCCGGCTCGCCCGGCTCCGTCGTGAGTCGCTCGGGAATCGTGATCTGTAACTGCGCGCCGGGGAACTCGGGCAGCCCGTCGGTGAGCGGCACGTCCTCGTCCCACCCGGGCACCAACGCGATGCGTCCCGTGCCGCTGCGGATCGAGAGCTTGCCGTCCCACTTGCCGACGAACCGGCGCATCCCCGCGAGCCCCTGGCCGCGCCCCGGATCGCGGAAGCGGCTGACTGAGCGCACGAGGGCATCCTCGAGCGCCATCGCGTCGCCCCAGCGATCGCCGCGCGACCGGCTGTTCGAGCCTTCGAGCGAGCGGCGGAAGCCGATGCCCGCGTCGCACACGGCGATCACGACGACGCGGCGGCCGAGCCGCTTCTGCCAACGGTACGTTTGCACGGCCACCCATCCGCCCTGCCCGGCGTGCTCCACGATGTTCTGGCACGCCTCCGACAAGGTCATCGCGAACCGCATCGTCGACTGCGGGTCGAGATTGAGCTCGGTGACGAGGATCGCGTGCGCGCGCTGCTGGATTCGCTCGACCACGCCGTGCACGTCGTCGCTCCTGGCGATCGGCGTGATTTCGAGCAGCACGCCCGAGTCGCCCGACCGCGCGCGCGGCACCGTGCCGTGTAGGTCGTAGAGCGTGGCCGCGTGCTCGAAGAAGCCCGTGCGCGCCCAGTAGGAGGTCGTCTCGGGCGCATCGGGGACGGCGAGGGTCGGCCGTTCGGTGCGGGTCTGCGCAAGCGTCAGCAGCGCCGTCAGGCCGTACGGCGACGCCCACCGCGTGTGGCGGGCATCGAGGAGCACCTTCGTGTCCGGCGGCAGCGGCGCGAGCTGCTCCAGCACCTGTTCGAACGTCTGGTCGTCGAGCGACGGTGGAACGGTGATGACGGTCGTCACAGCAGGCTCAGCTCTCCACGCAGGTAAGCGGCGAGGCCGGTGGCCCCACGATGGCCGACGTTCCGCGCGGCGGCGTGATGCGCGGCGCGCATTGCATCGGGTAAGCTATCACCTGCGACCAGCCGCGAGAAATATGTCGCCCCCCAGACGTCGCCGCACCCGGTGGGATCCAGCACGCCGCCCGGCGGGGCGGACTCGCCAGGCACCAGCGCCGTTCGCACGGCCCCGAGGGCGCGCACGGCCGCGGGCGGCGGCACTTTCGCCCCGCGATGCAACGGACGGCCGACATCGCCGAGGTGGTCGAAGCCGGGCGCGGCGAAGTACACCGCCCCCCGCGGACCGAGCGTCACCGCCAGGCAACTGACTCCGTTCGCCATCGCGGTCGCCGCCAGCGCCATCGGGTCCGGCGCCATCAACGCGACCTCGTCCTCGTTCACCTGCACGAGATCGAAGCAGCGGCACCACTCGGCCACGTCAGGCAGCGGGCGCGGGGTACGCAGCCCGCTCGGCTGCACGGCGAGCAGCAGCGAATGGAGATCGCAGTAGATCGGCCCCGCGAAGTGCTGCCGGATCAGCCGCGCGACGTCGAGCTCCAGTTCGAACCCGCTGATCAGGTTGATGTAGAGCGCGTCGAGGTCGCGCAGCAGCGGCTGCAACCCCGCCCAGCTCCACGGCGGGATGCCGCCGGTGAGCACCTCGCTCCGCCGTTCATCGCTGATGTAGCGCAGCTCGACCCGGTTGTTCGGGTAGGGCACGGCGATCGGTGCGGCATCGGCGGCGAGATGACGCAGGCTGGTGAGCCAGGTGGTCGCCCGCGCCGCGAGATCGTCGCCAACGCGGATCAACGGGACCATCTCCCAATCGTGCGGCAGGGCGGCGTCGAGTGCGCCGAGTGCGTAGGTGATCCCGCCCCACTCCTCCACCGGCGTGTCGCGCGCGTCGCGTCCGTGGATCACGTCCCACACGAACGAGCCGATCACCCCCAGCCGCTTGCGCCGGCCCGCGGGCGTCCGCGCTGACGTCTCCGTCACGCTCGTTCGGCGTGCTGCTCGATGAACGTCGCCACCGCGCCCACAACCCCCGCCGTTCCGGGCAGCGCGCCGGGGACGATGCGACAGACGTCGACCGCGGGCCGGAAGGCGCGCCGCTTGACTTCGGCGCGTAGCGGCTCGAACAGCGCGTCGCCCGCCTGCGTCACCCCACCGGCAATCACGACCACGTCGGGATTGAAGATGTTGAGTAGATTCGCCACGCCGGCGCCGAGGAAGCGGGCGGTGTCGCGCACCACCTCGCGCGCCAGCGGATCGCCACGCTGCGCCGCGTCGTAGACCGTCTGTGCCGTGATCCGGTCGACCTCGTTGTCGACCAGCGAGCAGAGAATCGACGCCTCGCCGCCGCTCAGTGCCTCACGCGCGCGGTCGGCGATCGCCGGACCGGATGCGTACGCTTCCAGGCAGCCGTAATTGCCGCACTTGCACCGGCGCCCAGTGGAATCGATGCTGGTGTGGCCAAGCTCGCCGGCGACGTCCGACGCGCCGTGATAGAGCCGGCCGTTGAGGATCAACCCGCCGCCGATCCCGGTACCGATCGTCAGCCCGACGACGTGGCGCGCGCCCTTCGCCGCGCCCTGCCACCACTCGCCTAGCGTGGCGCAATTCGCGTCGTTGTCGAGCGTGGCAGGCAGCCCTGTGCGGCGCATGACCTCGTCGCGCAACGGGAAGTTCCGCCAGCCGAGGTTGGGCGTGATGATGACGATCCCACGCTCGCGGTCGAGCGGACCGGGGGAGCCGATCCCGACGCCGAGGAATGCCTCACGCGTCACCCGCTCGGCCGCCATCGTTTCGGCGATCACGCGCTCGATCAGCGCGTGGATCCGGTCGACGACGCCCACTGCGCCAGATTCGGCCAGTGTCGGCTGGGTATGCATCGCGATGTGCCGGGAGCCATCCGCGGTGAGCGCGCCGACGACGATGTTCGTCCCCCCGAGGTCGACTCCGATGATGTAGCGCTGCTGCTCAGTTGCCAGGTTCGTCTGGTTCATGACCGGCAGCTTAACGGGAGGAGTCCACCGCGTGAGAGGGCTCGCGCTCGGCCGCCGCGCGCGCCCGGTCGGCGGCAGCAAGTTCGGCCAGCCCGCACGCGGGGCGAATCTCGCGGTGGATGACCACCCGCGCGGCGATCTAGGCGTTCCGCTCCAGCATCGCCTCCGTCTTGTACGGCCGCTCGTGCTCCAGATGGAGACAGATGGCGCGGTGCCGGACGCGCTGTCCCCGCACGCCAATGTGCTCGAGGCGGCGGCCGAGACTCCGGTCCTCGAGTCCGTAGCCCATCTCGTTATCGAAGCCGTTGACCGCGAACAGCGCCGTGCGCCAGGTCGACGGGTTCCCGTCGTGGAAAGTGGGCTGCACGCTGGAGGTCACGTCGAGCAAGATGGGGACTGCGGGCCGGCCGGGGGCAGTTCGGCGAGCCCGAACGCCGCGCGGACGGTGCCCTGTTGCCGAATCGCCAGGCACCGCTGGTAATTCTGCCGGCCGATCGCGGGGTCATGATACGGCCGCCCGTGATCGAGGTGGAGCGTCGGGGCACGGTGGCGGATCTTGATCGGTTGTACCCCGGCGTTCATCAACCGCTCGCCGAGTGCCCGATCCTCGCTGCCGTACGCCATGTCGTTGTCAAATCCGTTCACTTCCACGATCGCCTCGCGCCAGGTGGACGAGTTGTTCCCCCGCCACGCGGACCGCCGGCTGGTCGCACGATCGAGAATACCGGGAAGCCAGGGGCTCCGCATGAGTCGAATTGCCCTGTACCCGGGCTTGTAGCCATGGTCGCGCAACCAGGCGAGATCGGAGAACCGGCCGGTGCGGATGTCCTCGGGGGTGATCGCCTCGCTCGTCTCCGGCGGCAGCTTCAAGTACCCCCCCGAGAGGTAGCGTTCCGGCTGCGCCAGCCGCACGTGCGTGGCGATGAAGTCGTCGCGCGGGATGCAGTCGCCGTCGGAGAAGATCAGGTACTCGCTCGAGGTGGCGAGAATCGCCCGGTTGAGGATCTCCGTTTTTCGGAAGCCGCGATCCTCGTGCCAGAGGTGAGTGATCGCCAGTCCGCTTTCGACCCGCATCCGGTCGACCACGGCCGCCGTTTCGGGCCCCGAGCCATCATCGGCGAGCATGATGTCGAAGTCGCGATACGTCTGCGTGGCGAAACCCCACAGTGACTTCTCGAGCCACTGCGGCTGGTTATACGTCGCGAGAATGACCGAAACGCGCATGGGAGCGGGCGGGGGATGACGGGCTGACTGCCCGGAGAGTGCGGCGT
>JBBQHX010000076.1:0-13940 GCA_038324385.1 Gemmatimonadales bacterium
GATCCGGCGCGGATCGCGATCAATTCCTCGGAGCGACGCCCCGCCGCCGACGGCCTCTCGGCCACCCAGCGCGCGGCGCTCGAAGGGGCGTTGGGCCCGCAGCTCGCGACGCGACTGGTATCGTCGGAGGATCTGGTCGCCGAGTGGCTGTCGGTGAAGTTGCCCGCCGAGGTGGCCATTCTACGCGACGCGGCACGGCTGACCGAGGCACTCGAGCTCGAGGCGTACGCCGCCGTCGTCCCCGGCCTGACGCGCGACGCCGACGTCGCCCGCTATCTCAAGGCGCGGATGCGCGACCTCGGCGTGGGCGACGGCTGGTCGCCGTCGCAGAACCCGAACGTCGTCTCGGGGGCGGACCGCGGGCACTCGCACGCGACCGACCGCGTGATCACCGGCGGCGACATCATCCAGACCGATTTCGGAATCAAGGTGTTCGACACATGGGTGACCGACATCCAGCGGTTCGCCTACGTGCTCCGGCCGGGGGAGCAGCGCGTGCCTGACGAGATGGAGCGGCGGTGGCAGGCGGGGCGGCGGGGAAATCGGGCGGCGTTCGCGGCGATGCGGCCGGGTGCGACCGGGTCAGAGGTGGACGGGGCGCAGCGGGCGACCATGCGCGCCGACGGCTCGCTCCCGGTCATGTGGAGCACCGGGCACCCGGTGGGCTACTGGGCGCACGACGTCGGGCCGGCGCTCCGGTCGAGCGTGGCCGCGGCCGGGTTGCGCGAGGTGGACCGGGTGCTGCGCGAGGGGCAGGTGTTCGCCTTCGACGGCTTCCACAGTTGGGCGTATCCGGAAGGGGGCGCGGGGGCGACGAAGACGATCTCGGTGGAGGAGATGGTGGTGATCACGCCGAGCGGGGCGGAGTATCTGGTAGCGCCGCAGGAGGAGTTGGTGGTGATTGGGGGCGGGGACGCCGAGGGGTGACTGGCGGCATGCACCCCTCGCACGTATGAGCGGCTCGACCGTTGGCACCAAGAAAGCCCGGTCCGACTCCGTGTTGCACAGTGAGCTGGGGATACTCGCTGCCGAGCTCGCTGCGACGATCCAGGAGAAGCGCGAGCGCCCCGCCGATTGCTCGCCTCTGCCGTTCGGCGCTGGACATCCCGGTTGACTAAACCAATTCGTCCCGGTGGTATCTATGAATAGGTCAGGTGCAAGAAAGCGGGCCGACCAAATATGGGTGAATGAAGCTCGAGGCGCGGTGACGCACGCTTCCCGAGCTGTCTCCCGGCAACAAAGGAACTAAGGCGGGTGACAGAGCGGCGCTTTGCCCCTGTCTTGTTGCGGCCGCCGTTAGGTGATGTGACAAGGCGCAGCAAGCTATCCTCCCCCGGATACACTTGAATTCATTGTCCATTTCTGGATCCATTTACATCGGATTCCGACTGCACACTACCTCATACAATGACACGATCTATGGCGCCGCGTGACGCCGTGAAGTCACGGCATCGGATTCTCACCGGCCTCGTCGCTCTGGCTGCCACGCTCGCACCAGACAGTGGCGGTGCGCAACGAACCCGTGTCGTGCCCGACCAGGTTTCGTGTCCCCGATGTGAGATTCAGCTCATTCGCGTCGCGGAACTCGGCAACGAGTACGGCGATCCAGGGGCACAGGGATCGCCCGTGGCGGCAGCTCGGGATTCGCGCGGGCTGATTTACGCAGTTTACAACAAGGCGCTTAGTGAGATCGTCGTCCATGCGCCGGACGGTCGGGTGATACAGAAGCTCGGACGCCGGGGTGATGGTCCGGGCGAGTTGCGTAGCGTGGTGTACCTGAAGGTATCGGCTGGCGATTCACTGCACGTATTCGACGCTGCTGGTCGTCGTCGCCTGGTGTTCGATCCGTCAGGACGGTACGTGAGAATGACGCCTCTGCCGGCGTCGACGCTTTCCGCCGTCGCCCTTCCTGGCGATGAGCTGCTGATGAGCGCGAGCATCCGAACAGCCGCACAGGCGGGGCTACCGCTCCACCGCATAGCCCGAAGCGGGCGGGTATCGGGGTCATTCGGCGTGGATGCCCCCCTCCTGCGTCCGGATATGGAGGAAACGTTGCTCTGGCATGTTGCCTCGGCGGATCCGACTAGCGTGTGGGTGGCACCGCGCAACGAGTACCGGTTGGAGCGGTGGAGTCATGCAGGCCAGCGTCAGCAGGCGCTCACTCGGCAGCCGCGCTGGTTCGTTCCATGGATCAGGCAGACTGCGTTAGGCCCGGATACTCCCCCGCAATCAGGAATCGCCGATTTCGCAGCGAGAGCTGGAGACACCCTGGTGACCATCGTGAGCGTGCCCGATCAACGCTGGAGGGCACACATAGACCGCCGGACGAGCGAAATGGGGGAGCCGGTCTATCGGATTACTGATTACCAGCGCGCATTGGACTCGGTCATCGAATTCATTGACGCCAATGCGGGACGAGTCATCGCGTCGGCGCGCAGCGACAACCTGGTTGGACGATTCATCGATCCACATCACGTACTGAGCGTTGCGTCCGAGGACGATGGCACCATGCGCGTGACGGTCTTGCAGGTGCGGCTCCACAATCCTCAGCCGAGGTAACTCATGCGAAAACACACCACTGCGATGCGGGGCATCACGGCAGCAATCCTCGCGACGATTATCGCGACGATGGGACTCGCGACGACGCCGAACGTGTCTGCTGCACACAACCCCATGCTCACTGCACCGTTCGGCGTCATCCAATGCGGCCTGTGCGATGCCTGTGTTCTCGTTCCTGGTACGGCAGAGGTTGGTCACACCACGGCCAGATCCGAAGAAGGGCTCAGGAAACTCGGGCCGGACGGGCCACACCCTGACGAGTGCGAGGTCGACAGTTGCAATACGGCACACCCCTACGTCATCGAATGCTTTCCGAGCCTAGCTCTGGAAACAGCGCCGACACTTCCAGAACTCTGGTCCGCACTCGTTCAAGCCGACGAATCCGAGTTGAAGCAAGTCATCACCGACAATGAGATGTTTGTTCACTACAACAGCGCTCGCCGAGCCCTTCAGATTCTTGGCTGCGATGGGAGCATCGTCGCACACATGCCGCTCACATCCGACCAGGTACACGCACTCGAGTAACCTCGACCATACCCCACGACTACAACTTCCGGTCGCATTTGCTAGACGATGAGCCGCACTGTATTGGAGACGCGATGATGCGTCTCCAATGCTCTTTTGTGCGCTTTAAGGCTGTGGCGAGTGCCAAGCGAGCGGGAGGTCGTGTGGAGCACGGGCCACCCGGTGGGCTACTGGGCGCACGACGTAGGGCCGGCGCTCCGGTCGAGCGTGGCGGCGGCGGGGCTGCGCGAGGTGGAGCGGGTGCTGCGCGAGGGGCAGGTGTTCGCCTTTGACGGGTTCCACAGTTGGGCGTATCCGGAAGGCGGCGCTGGCGCGACGAAGCCGATCTCGGTCGAGGAGATGGTGGTGATCACGCGCGAGGGGGCGGAGTATCTGGTGGCGCCGCAGGAGGCACTGGTGGTGATCGGGGGGGTGGCAGCGGGGGAACTGGACCCGTGAGATCTACCATGGAGGGATCGAGTGCGCGGATGAGCGGTTCGATGGTCGGGACTAGGGATGGTCGCGACCAATCGCGGAGTACAGCGGCGCGCACCGTTCGACGGGCATGATGCAGCGTCGCCTTGACGGTCCCGGGCGCGATGCCCAACTGGCGGGCGGTGTTCTCCGTGGACATGCCGAATACCCAGCGAGCGATAGCGACGGCACCTTGCTTTGGGGGGAGCGCCACCAGGGCATCAAGCAGTGCGTCGTGCCGGGTCTGGACGGTCACCGCGTCGGCCTCGGCGGTCGCCGCATCGGGGCTCGGGTCCGGAAGGTCGGCTGGCATCGTAGCCCAATCGACGGCGGCGCGGCGGGCCGCGCGCACATACAGACGGCACTCGCTCACGCAAACCCGAAAGATCCACCCATCCAGACTTCCGGCCCCGGAGAACTGCTGCCGGCGCTGCCAAACGTGAAACCACGTATCCTGGAGCAGCTCCGCCTGCAGATCGGGACGGCGCTCGTAGCGCCGGATGACGTTGAGGAGGCGGGGACCGCAGCGAGCGACACGGTCGGCGAAGAAGGCGGGATCGCCGGACCGGAACCGGGTGGCGTCGGACATGGGTCTACGCTCTCGGGCCTTGGGTGACGCCAATATCCACTCGTTCGGCGGCACTGTCAAGCGTCAGGCGCCTGGCTCGAATCCTCCGCGTCAATCAGCCCCCGACACCGATCACCGACGCGACCTGGCGGGCGATGATGGAAGCGACGGTCCGTCGGCAACATCCGGACGCGGCGCGTGAGGTTGCGCGACTGATGCGTGCGCTGAGGCCAGAGTCGTTTCCGGCCTATCATCAGGTACGTGTCGATCCGGCGGGGCGGATCTGGATTCACGACTATAACAATGTGCAGCCGCGAGGCTGGACGGTGTTCACGGCCGATGGCGAGCTCGCGGCGCGAGTGGTCGTTCCTCGGTCGCAGGGACGATTGGTCGGCTTCGGTGCCGATCACGTCGTGGTGCGGCATCAGGACGGCGACGGCGCCGCGGTACTGGCAATCCACGATCTCGTCCCGGTCGAGGGGTCGCCGAGCGGTGGGCGGTGACGCCAAGTGCCCGGGTGGCATCGGTGGGCAGCACGTCCGGGGCCCGGTAAAGGCGCGTCATGCCACACGGCTCTAGCGGTTGCATTTCCGACAGGTTCACCGCATAATGTCATCTGTCGAGCCTCACGCCTCTACACCTAGCTTGTTGGAGCACACACACTGTAACAACACAGTCATGGCATTGGCGGGTCAGTCGAATGCTGATCGCGCACGCCGTTCTGATTACGTCACTCGGTGTGATCGCGGTGAATCAGAAGTAGCTCCAAGGGGGCACGACACACTCGCCCTGGATCACTGTATCGTGAATGTTCTTTGTTCAGAGGATACATAGCACGGATCGACTCGGCACAGAGCAACCAGCTCTGGTTGGCGCCCCTCGTATGGATCGTTCTCGGCTGTGGCTCGGGTGACGTTCCACTTTGAGCCAAGGAGTCCGCGACAGTAGCGGGGTTCGGATCACGTCCTCGCCTCCTACCGCTCCAGCGCTTGCATGGGAGATTGATTCGACCGCTCGAGTCACAATCGGAGAGGCCGGCGGCGACGAGTCGCAGCAACTGTTTCGGGTCGTCGGAGCAACGCTCCTCGACAACGGAACCGTTGCCGTTGCGAACGCCGGGACGGACGAGCTTCGGCTGTACGGCGGGGATGGGCAACTGATTCGTCGCGTCGGTCGTCGCGGCGCGGCGCCGGGTGAGTTCCGTCGCATCAACACGATGCGACGCGCCGATGGGGATACGCTGCTCGTCTGGGACGAACTACTCGATCGCGTGAGCGTCTTTGCGCCAGGCGGAGACTATGTGCGGTCGACGTCCCTCGCGCAGGTTCACCGCACCGTTCCGCATGGGACGTTGAGCGCTCTGCTCGGCCACTTTCCCGATGGCGCGCTGCTCATGTCTGTCGAGCGGATCGTGACATCGCTTGACGCCCGGTCGACCGATACGCTGGTTCTGGTCCGTGTGAGCGCGGACGGTTCGACAGTGGATAGCCTGGGAGCCTTCGACGGGAATGAACAGGTACGAGTCCGTGATCGGATACGCCCATCGCTACTCGTCCGATGGATACTCCCGTATGGGAAGAATGCAACGATACGTGTTCACAATGGGACCATCTACACCCAGGATGGCACGTCACCAGAGGTTCGTCTCTTTGACAGAACTGGCTCACTCGAAGCAATCTGGCGTGGTGGTGTCCAGCCGTTCGCCGTGACACGAGCAGACTGGGAGCAGATGACGCGAGATTCCGCGTCGTTCAACCATCGCCGGTATGATGATTCGTGGCAGGCCGCACTACGTACGGTTGGGCCGCCCGAAACGGCACCGGCCTTCCGGAGAATCTTCCTCGCGGACACGGGGCACGTTTGGGCCGAGCATTCGCGCGCGCCGACTGTCGTCCACGCGACGTGGACGGTTTTCGACAGTACAGGATCACCGGTTCACTCCGTCCGTGCTGATCGCTCACTGCGATTGCTCGACATTCGTGCCGGGAACGCCCTCGCATACCAGCTCGACGAGCTCGGTGTCGAATCGCTCAGAGTTTATCCGTTGGTTCCACGCACGCGTTGATCCGCACGTGGCGGATCGCTCGTTGGGTGGATAGACGATTATGCGTCGTCCAACGGGTATGGTATCGGAGGCGAACTCCGGCGCCTCCCAGACCAATGGCGTGCGCTCCGCTCGTGCCGGCACGAGCTCGCCACGGAGCAGCAAGGCTAGTCAGGGGTGCAACACGCGCCCGCATGTTCGCGCACCTTGCGTCGCGCCGTTTGCTAGTGCCGGCTGTCCGCCAACCCCAGCTCCGCCGCGACCGCCCGCAACCGGCGATCACGCGTCCAGAGCGGAACGCCCGCGAGCCTGGCCGACGCCAGCAGATGCACGTCGACGTAGCCGATGCCGCGCCCCGCGATCTGCGCTCCCTCGAGAAAGACGAACGCCTCGGCCGGTGTCACCATCTCGAGCGTGGGCAGCCCGCCCAGTAGCTCGAGGATCTGGCCCCGGTTGCGCAGCGTTCCGCAGGCGAGCTCGCCCACCACGAATGGATGCGTCGCCACCTGCCCGGCGTTCAGCGCCGTGATCAGCTCAGGATCTCCGATACGCAGGTGATCCACCCAGACTGAGCTGTCGACCAGCATCATCCTTCGGCGACCCGCCGGCGCGGTGGGAGCGCGACATCGGGCTCGGTGCCGCCGAGCTCGGCGAGGCGGCGCGCGCTCTCGCGCTCGATGAGTGCGCGCAGCCCTTCATGAATCACCGCGGTGCGCTCGCGCATCCCCGTGAGGCGAAGCGCTTCCGCGATGAGGTCGTCGTCGAGGTTGATCGTCGTCCGCATGGCGCAAGGGGTTTGGTGGATGGATGAACGATAATGTACATCAGATGATGCCCGTTCGATACATGTCTTGTGTAGCCCTTCGGAGCTCCCTGGTAGCTACAAGTGCGCAGGACGACCGAAGCCGCCCACCGATTTCCGACCCACACGCATCGCATCGTGTCGAAATCCTGAGCCGGCGATCGACTGGAGTGCATCGGCAGCCACGCGCGAGACGACGCGCGGCTCGCGCTGCCGCCGGAGGCCCACGCGTCGATCGCCGGTGCACTCCGCGGAATTTCCCTCCTCTCCGATCATGTCGACACACGCCGCTCTCGCCTCCGCGCAGGGACATGGGCATTCGCCCCCAACCGCTCACCTACATGCCGCGAGGGGTGACGCGAAGGGCGCCCCACGTATCGGACTCGCACTGAGTGCGGTCGCGGTGCTCTTCCTGGTCGCCGACGCGATGGCCAAGGTGCTCGTCGCCGGGCCGGTGCTGGAGTCGATGGCCGGCCTGGGCTACCCGCTCGCTACGGTGCGCGGGATCGGGATCCTGCTGGTCGCTTGCGTGGCGCTGTACGTCGTCAGGCGGACGTCGGTCCTCGGTGCGGTGCTGCTCACGGGCTACCTGGGCGGCGCGGTAGCCACGCACGTACGCGTCGAGAATCCGCTGTTCAGCCAGACACTGTTTCCCGTCTACCTCGGTGCGCTGCTCTGGGCGGGGCTGTACCTGCGTGACGCGAGGCTCCGCGCACTGTTCCCGCTCCGCGACTAACGGCTCGGTCGGACCGGCCGCGAACGCACGACGCCCCCGACTCCTCACGGAGTCGGGGGCGTCATAGCCAGCATGACCATTCAGGCGGCTGCCGTCAGGCGCTCAGCTCGCGGGCGGCTCGGACCCGCCACCGCGCGTCGGCGCCGGACGGGGCGCACTGGGCGCCGGTGCCGCACGAGGCGCGGGGGCGGACGGACTCGGCGCCGCCGACCCCGAACGGCCGGACGTCGACGTCGACGTCGACGGCGCGTTCCACCGCACACCCTGACTCGGGGAGCTGTTCCGGCCACGGGGCGAGGCCCGCATCCGTTGCGGCGCCGAGGGCGACGGGGTCGGCGCCACCGTCCGCGTCATCTCCTGCTGGCGGACGATACCGCGCGACCAAGCGTTCGTCCGCGGCGACGTGGAACGCGTACCCATCGCCTCCGAGGCCGGCGAGCCACGATAGACCCGCACACCTGACTCCGTGAACGCCGACTGCGTCGCCCCGGCGCCTCGGCTGGGCGCCAGCGCGGCATCCCGCTGTGCCGCCGCCCGGCGCCACATCAACTCGGCCGACTGGCCGGGGAGCGCGCGAGTGCCGGTCGCCTGCGCGTTCTGCGTCCCGACGCCCGAGCGGGCCGGCGTCGTGCCCTGCGAACCCGGAACGGGTACCCACGGAGACTGCGCGCCACGAACCGGAGCCGGTTTCGGCTCGCCCTCCCCTTCACCCTCACCCGGCTCGGCCGGCGGCGGCTGCGGCTGTGAGGGGGGCTGCACGACGATGATCACGGGCATTCCGTAGCCGAGTCCACCCCAACCGAATCCTCCCGGGCCGAGGCCGTAGCCGAAGCCGCCGTAACCAAGCCCGCCGTACGCGAGCCGATCGTAGCGACTGCCGATCCCGAGTCCGCATCCGGCCGACCCGTACCAGTAGTAGCTGTCGAGGCACCCCTGATCGTAGACGTTGGCCAGGCGGCCGATCGGCTGGCGCGTACCGCGGAGGTCCTCGCGTACCGTGAACCAGAAGCCCACCGGCTGCCGGTCGAGCAGCGCCGGCTCGTCGACCGTCGTCCGGCGAACGGACTCGATCAGCTCACCCGTATTGATGACACGGGCGGGGCGGCTCTGCAGGTAGACGTCCTGCACCGTGCCGTCGGCGTCGGCGAAGAGGCGGAAGGCGACGTAGCGGGTGGACTGCGCCTGGCGCGGAAGGTCGTCGACCATCGGGTCGCGCTCGATCGAGCCGATCACCGGGGTGTCGGCCCAGCGCGGGTAGCAGGTCTCGCGACGACCGACCGCGACGGCCGGGATCGAATCCACCGTCACGCGGAGCCGGACGCCGAACGCCTCGCCCGGCTGCTGCCGGAAGAGGCGCTGGTCGACCAGGGTGGCGACATCGCGCGCAAGCGAGGAATCGCCGAGCGTGCTTTCGATGATGTGGAAGCGATCGGGGCGACCGGTGCTGTTGTAGCCCACCGAGAGCAGGACGTCGCCCTTCGGCCGGCCGACCGCGCTCCAGGCGGTGACGAGGTCGCCATAGAGGCGCGCCACGTCGACGAGCTCGCTGGCGGCCGGCAGCCGGACGGGCTGCTCCTCGAGCACGCAGCTGTAGCCGTTCGGCGGCGTCCAGCTGCTGAGCGTGAGGGCGACCCGTTCGTCGGCGGACCGTGGGACGATGCCCGAGGGCCCCTGTGCCGCGATCCCGCCGCCCGCGGAGGCGCAGGCCCCCAGCAGGAGCGATCCCGCGAGCGCGACGGCGGCCGAGGGTGCGAACCCGGTCGGGCGGCGGGTGGGAGCGGGTCCTGCACCTGTCGTCGACATGACGTCCTCCTGTTGCTGGAGGCGCGACGCGGCAAACGCCCGTCGCGCACCTCGCGGCCCGGGCCGCAGGTTTGGGACAATGGTGCCTCGTACCCCACGACGCTGGAAACGTGCCGATCGTTGCGCCGGTCCGCCAGCGTCGCGGCGATCCGCCGCGGTGCCCTACCGGAGGCTACGGGCCGGGTCCCCGTCAGGCAACTCGTGAGGGCGGGCAAACCCTCCGTCGCCGTCCCGCCCGGCGGGCGTCAGGCGGGCCAGCCGTCGCGCAGCAGCCGCCGCAGCAACTTGCCCGCCGCCGTCCGCGGCAGGGGCTCGGACGCGAACCGGATCTCCGCCGGCGTCCGGTAGCCGCCGAGCGTGGCCCGGACGGCGGCGCGGAGCGTGTCGGCCGACACGGCCGCGCCCTCGTGCAGCCGCACGACGGCCGCCACCCGCTGCCCCCAGCGATCGTCGGCGACGCCGATCACCCCGGCTTCCGCCACGCCCGGCTGCGCAAGGAGGGCGTTCTCGACTTCGGCCGGATAGACGTTCTCCCCACCGCTGACGATGAGATCGTCGCGCCGGTCCAGGACGTACAGGTAGCCGTCGTCGTCGAGCCGGCCGATGTCGCCGGTGTGCAGCCAGCCGCCGGCGAGCGCGCGGGCACTCTCGTCAGGGCGGCCGGCATACCCCGGGGTGACGATTGGGCCGCGGATGAGGATCTCCCCCTCCGCGTTCGGCGGGAGCGCCGCGTCAGGCGTGCCGACACGCAGCTCGTTCGGATAGAGCGCCCGTCCAGCCGAGCCGAGCTTGCGGAGCGCGTCGGCGGGGGGGAGGGTAACGGCCTGCGAGGCGGTTTCCGTCATCCCGTACGTCTGCACGACGGGGATGCCTGACGCGGCGCACCGTTCGAGCAGCGACCGCGGGGCCGGCCCGCCGCCGAGCAGCACGGCGCGCAGCGTCGTCGGCCAGGGCCGGTCGCCGCGCTCGTCGAGCATGCGGGCGAGCATCACCGCGACCACTGAGACGATCGTCACCCCGTCGTCGATGGCGCGGTTGACGGCAGCGGCATCGAAGTTCGCATGCACCTCGGCGGCCGTCCCGTAGATTGCCGCCCGCAGCAGGATCGACAGGCCACCGACGTGAAAGAGCGGCAGGCAGGCGAGCCACCGGTCGTCGGTGTGCACGCCGAGGTTGAGGGAAGAGCCGATCGCGCTGCAGAAGTGGTTGCCGTGCGTGAGCAGCGCGCCCTTCGGATGCCCGGTCGTGCCTGACGTGTAGATGATCGTGTGCGGTGCGTCGGGCGCGACGGCGGGCGCGGACGGCAGCGCGGCCGGCGTCAGGCGCGCCAGCGCGCCGGCGGGCACGATGTCGAGCTCGGGGATGGCCTGCGCGAGCTCGCCGGCCAGCGCCGCGGTGGCATCGTGCACCAGCAGCACGCGCGGCGCGACGTCGCGCAGTTGCCACACGAGCGCGGGAGCGGCGAGGCGCACGTTGAGCGGCACCAGCACCGCCCCCGCGCGGGCCACGGCGTGCGCCAGCTCGACCGCCGCCGCGCCATTCCGCAGCAACGTGGCGACACGATCCCCCGGCGCGACGCCGAGCGTCGTCAGGCGGCCCGCGGTGGCGGCCACGCGCCGCTCGAGCTCCGCGTAGCTCCACCGCTCGCCGTCGACGATGATCGCGAGCTGGTCGGGCATGGCCGCGGCGCGGAAGGCGACCCAGCTCGGGAGCGCGGTGGCGTCCACGTCAGGCAGCGCGGCGGGCGGCGATCAGCGAAGGAGCCCGATCGTCCAGAGCACGCCGAAGAGCAGGTGCAGCTTCCCCGAGCGTTCGAGCACCGCGTTGAGCGGCCGGCCGGCGAGCCCGCCGAGGACGGCGCGGGCGAGCGGGAGCGCGAGCGGCAGGGTGAGGAGCGGGAGCAGCGCCCAGAGCGTCGCGTGTCCGGTCGCCGTCATCACGGCCGGCACCGCGTAGGCCGCGACGAGGAATAGGGCGTATTGCAGTCGCGTCAGGCGGGCGCCGAGCTTCACGGCCAGCGTCCCCTTCCCCGCGAGCCGGTCGGTGGGGAGGTCGCGGAGGTTGTTGACGACGAGGATGTTCGTGACCAGCAGGCCGACGGGAATCGACGCGACGAGGGCACGCGTCGTCCAGGCGTCGCTCTGCAGATAGGCGCTCCCCATCACCGCGACCACGCCGAAGAAGACGAAGACGAACAGGTCGCCGAGTCCGTGGTAGCCGAACGGCCAGGGGCCGCCCGTGTAGGCAAGCCCGCAGATGATGGACAGCACGCCGATGGCGAGGATCGGCCACCCGCCGACCGCCACCAGATAGAGCCCGACGAGCGCGGCGAGGCCGAAGGTGACGATGATGGCGCGTCGCACCTCGCCCGGCGCGAGGAGCCCGCTCTGGGTGACGCGCGTCGGCCCGAGCCGGTCGGGGGTGTCGGCGCCGCGGTGGAAGTCGGAATAGTCGTTGGCGAAGTTGGTCGCCACCTGGATCAAGAGCGACGCGACCAGCGCGGCGAGCGCAGGAAGGACGCGCAACCCGCCCTCCGCCGCGCCGACCGCCGTCCCGACGAGCACCGGCACGGCCGCCGCCGGCAGCGTCGCCGGCCGCGACGCGAGCAGCCAGAGCCGCGCCGGATGCAGGTCGGCCGAGGGCGGGTGCGCCGCGGGGGCGGTCACGGGAAGCGCGGGAAGGGCGAGAAGTCCGGCTTCCGCTTCTCGAGGAAGGCGTTCTTCCCCTCGCGTGCTTCGTCGGTCAGGTAGTAGAGGAGCGTGGCGTCGCCGGCGAGCTGCTGGATGCCAGCGAGACCGTCCGTGTCGGCATTGAACGACGCCTTGAGGAAGCGCAGCGCGATCGGACTGTTGGCGAGCATCTCGCGCGCCCACTGCACCGCCTCGTCCTCGAGCCGCTCGAGCGGGACGACGGTGTTGACGAGCCCCATATCGAGCGCCTGCTGGGCCGAGTACTGGCGGCACAGATACCAGATCTCGCGCGCCTTCTTGTGCCCGACGACGCGGGCGAGGTGCGTCGCGCCGAAACCGGCATCGAAGCTGCCGACACGGGGGCCGGTCTGCCCGAAGACGGCATTCTCGGCGGCGATCGTGAGGTCGCAGACGAGGTGCAGCACGTGGCCGCCGCCGATCGCATAGCCCGCGACCACCGCGACGACGGGCTTCGGCAGGTAGCGGATGAGCTTCTGCAGGTCGAGCACGTTCAGCCGCGGCACCTGGTCCTCGCCGACGTAGCCGCCCTCACCGCGCACGCGCTGGTCGCCACCCGAGCAGAAGGCCAGGTCGCCCTCACCGGTGAGCAGGACGACGCCCGTGGTGGGGTCCTCGCGCGCGTGGGCGAAGGCGTCGATCATCTCGAACACCGTCTGCGGGCGGAAGGCGTTCCGGACTTCGGGGCGGTTGATGGTGATCTTGGCGATCCCCTCGCCCTCGGAGCGCTCGTAGCGGATGTCGGTGTATTCCTTGATCGTCTGCCAGTTCACGGACATGAGGCGGGTGTGCTGGTGGCGGGTGGCGGTTTGG
This sequence comes from Gemmatimonadales bacterium, assembly GCA_038324385.1. GTDB lineage: Bacteria > Gemmatimonadota > Gemmatimonadetes > Gemmatimonadales > Gemmatimonadaceae > JBBQHX01. The sequence goes on from JBBQHX010000076.1 coordinate 13,012, forward strand.
AGAAGTATACGGTTGCGGCTGCGCCGCTGGGGCTGGGGGGGGCCTCGTGAGTGGGACCGAACGCATGTCGAAACTTGGCCGGAGGCGCAAGCGCGCGGTACCATAGTTTGAACGGCAGCCGGCGGGCGCCGGATCCGTTTTACACCCGTCAACTCACCATCTGCGACCGGATGACCATCATCCCACCATCACTCGCCTTGGACGACCCTGGACTGGATCGCCAAGTCCGCGAAGCGATTGCGAGTTACTGGACAATCCGCGGATCTGCAGCCAAAACACAGGCAGCAGGTGGGATTGTCGACACTGGAACGCGTGGCGAGGTCACTGGCGGCAAGCATCTTGATAAGTTTTGCGAGTTATTTAGCAGCATTGCAACGGCGGCAGGTTTCGATAGTAGCGATGTCCGGATCCGGACTGGTCTCGAGTTGCCAGGTTACTATCGGGCAACAAAAAAGTGGGATTTGGTGATCATGCGACGCGGTCGGTTGTGCGCGGCGATCGAGATCAAGAGCCAGGTCGGTCCCTCATTCGGCAATAACATGAACAATCGCACCGAGGAGGCTGTTGGGAGTGCCACCGACTTTTGGTTGGCATTTCGAGAAGGGGCCCTCGGCGCACATCAACCCTGGCTCGGGTACTTCCTCCTACTTGAGGAGTCCCTGAAATCAACCCGACCGGTCAGGGTGAAAGCTCCTATCTTTCCTCCACTCGAAGTTTTTTCCACGCCTCCGAGCCCGTCGTACGCGCGCCGATACGAAATCCTCTGCGAACGACTCCTGCTAGAGCGGAATTACACCGCTGCGGCGTTCTTATTGTCCGCGCGTGGCACCGATGGGAGCTATCGTGAACCCAATCCTGAGATGACGGTTGCGCACTTTGCTCGCTCGCTGTTCGGGCATCTCATCTCGTGTTCGTGATCCGAATCGGCT
>JBBQHX010000077.1:0-13762 GCA_038324385.1 Gemmatimonadales bacterium
TGCTCGGAAAAATCGCGACACATCAGTGGGTACCGTCCGTTGGGTGGCGCAGTAAAACCGCTTGGCGTCCTCCGAAGCCCTCACGAACCGCGATCCGCCATGGGAGCCGTTGATTCGTCAGGCGGACCAAACATTCCGCTAGACCCGCTGCCGCCGCCCCCCGCCCCACCGCATCCACGTCGGCGTGAACTCGCGCACGCCGAGGCTCCCGCCGCGCAGCACCTTGGGCTCCTCGACCGTGACGAACGCCGATCGGTCGTGTCCCTCGACGATCTTGAGCACCCGATCGATGTGGGCGCGGTGCACGACCGTGTTCACGATTTCCACGTTCCCCTCACGCCCAAAGCCGCCGAACTCGGTCACGCCGAAGCCGGCGTCGCGCAGCGACTCGGCGATCTCCACCCCGCCGTGGCGGGAGACGATGCGGACCGTCGCCCAGCCGTAGGCCACTGCCTGCTCGATCGTGATCCCGACGAAGGTGCCGCACGCGTAGCCGCCGGCGTACCCCAGGATGTGCCACGGGCTCCCGACGTGCCGGATCGCGCTGGCCACGGCAAAGATCCAGATCAGCGCCTGGAAGAAGCCGAGCACCGCGGCGAACCCGCGCTTGCCGCGCACGGCGAACAGGACCCGCATGGTGTCGAGGGAGACGTCGACGATGCGCAGCGAGAAGATGAGCAGCGCCCCCCACGTGGTGGCGAACAGCGCGTCGAGTTCAGACATGGCAGGAACCAGGGAGGTGCGGGAAGGCAGCGAAGCGAGCGGGTGCAGGTGTCATGCGCCGGAGTCGGCGGCGGCGATCCCCGCCTCGACGACCACCACCGCGGCGGCCGTGTGCATGTCGTGTGTGAGCGAAACCCAGGCCCGCGTCACGCCGAGCCGCGCGGCCACCGCCGCGGCGAGGCCGTGCAGCCGCAGCGACGGGCGCCCGTCCGGTGCCGACACGACCTCGATGTCGCGCCAGCCGATCGCCCGCGCGCCGTCGTCGCCCTGGAGCGCCTTGTAGCCGGCCTCCTTGGCCGCGAAGCGTGCGGCGAGATGCCGCGCGGGTTCGCCGCGCCGCGCCGCGTACGCCTGCTCACCCTCCGTGAAGAGCCGGTCCAGCGCCCGCGCGCCGTGCCGCTCGACCATGCGCGCCACACGGGCGATCTCGACCTGATCCAGTCCGATGCCGACGATCATCGCGCCGGCCCGCGCCCGAGCCGTGGCCCGCGCCCGAGGCGAAGCACGCGTCGCCAGAAGCGACCGGGAACTCCTCGTGGATCGGCCAGCGCCGGGAGCGAGGCCAGCCACGCGCGGTCGGCCTCGAGGTACGTGACACGAAGGGCCTCCACCCATCCCCGCCAGGCGGCATAGCGCGCCTCGTCCGGCGCGGCGCGGAAGCGGGTCGCCGCGTGATGTAGCTGATCGAGGGCAGCGGTCATGTCGTCGAGTAGCTCGTCGAGCTCGGCCCCGAGCGCGCGGCGGTCGGCCAGCTCATCGGGGTGGCGTTCGGCCGCCAACGCCCCCACCGACTCGGCCATCGCCAGGCGCAACTCGCGCGCGTCGATCGCGGCGACGCGGGCCTCGGGGGTGGCGGCGCCGGCCGCGGCGAGGCGCGCGCGAAGCAGCGGGCCGAAGAACCGGTCGTGGTCGGAGCCAGGGCGGGCGCGACGGGAGCCGACGCCGCGCAGCGCGCGCGTCACCTCGCCAAGGTCGAGGGCGATCGCGTCCAGCGCGCGGCCGAGTTCGGGCAGCGCCTCGGAATCGCATAGCTCGACCATGTCGCCCGAGGCGAGGTAGAGCGTCAGCTCCCCCGCCGTCAGGCGCATCCCGTCGATCTGCGAGATCGCGACGAGCAACGTGCGCCCGTGCTCGCCCGGCTCGACTAGCGTGACCGCGCCCTCGTCCACGGCGACGAGCTGCCGTCCGTCCAGCTCGCGGCCACGCAGCAGCCCGCGCACCCGCACGTCGGCCCGGTGTGGCGCGTGAGGACGCGAATCCCGGTCGGTGGTCATCGTCGCACGCTCAGCTCGTCAGGCGGTCGATCGCGTCGACCACCGCGGCGGTGTCGCACAGATCGGCGAACAGCGCGGCGGGGCCGCACTCCTCGAGCGCGGCCACATCATACCGGCCCGTCGCCACACCGATCGCGCGCGCACCGATCGCCTGGCCGCAGGCGATGTCAGCCGGCGTGTCGCCGATGATCACGACCCGCTCACCCGGGATCTGGGCACGCATGTGGTCGCTGCCGCGGCGCTGGGCGATCGCGGGCAGGGAGCCGCGCTCGTGATGGTCGGAGCCGTACGCACCGACGAGAAAGCGCGCCGTGTCGACACCGGCCGCGCCGAGCTTGATCTGCGCCCCCTGCACGACGTTGCCGGTGAGCAGACCGAGGAGGACGTCCTCGCGCGCGTGGAGTTCGTCGAGCAGCGCGGTGATTCCCGGAAAGACGGTCGGCGTCGACTCGCCCGTGGCGATCTCGCGCTCGAGCAGCTCCACATACCGCGCGATCGCGCGTGGCAGCCCCGCCTGCACGTCAGGCTCGGCGATTCCCTGCGCCAACATCGACTCGCGGACGATCTGCGGGTCGGTCTTGCCGTCATAGCGCACGTCCGGCGCCCCCGGGACACCGTAGGTGTCGAGCAGGGCGGTTTCCATCGCGCGGCGTCCGGCGCCGTCGCTCCAGAGAATGGTGCCGTCGATGTCGAAGAGAACAAGCTTCACGAGGTCGAAACCGGGGTCGGAAGGGCGGCGCGGACGCCGTCAGGATTTCGCGTCGGGCGCGAGCAGCACGGCGGGACCGCCGCGCACGAGCACGATCCCGGAGAGGATGAGCGCCGCGCCGGTGATCTGCCAGGGCGTCGGGACCTCGTTCAGGAGCAGCCAGGCGACCACGAGGGCTATCGCCGGCTGCACGTTCGCGTACATCGCCGCGCGCGTGGGGCCGAGGATGCGCACGCCGCGATACCAGAAGATGTAGGCCAGTACGAGCGCGCCCAGCCCACTATAGGCGATTGCGAGCCAGCCAAGCGCGGGCACGCCGTTCCATGGCACCGCCCACATCGCTGGCAGCGACGCGCCGACGAGCAGCGCCGTCCCGCTCCACATCGTCAGCGCATGCAGGTTGAGCCCATTCACGCGGTGCGTCAGCGGCTTGAGCATCACGGTATACGCCGCCCAGCACATCGCCGCGCCGAGGACGAGCAGCGCGCCGGTGAATGTCGAGCCGTCGCTGGGGCTTCGCTGGCCGCCGTAGACGATCAGTCCGATCCCAACGATCGAGAGCGCGATGCCGCCGACGCCGCGCGCCCCGACGTGCTCCGTGCCGCGGATCCGGCCGAGGATGGCGATCATCGCCGGCACGCCGGCCAGAAGGATCGACGCGCTCCCCGCGCGCACGCGCGCAACGCCCTCGACGAACAGCCACTGATACAACCCGTTGCCGATCAGTCCCAGCGCGAGCAGGAGCAGCAGGTCGCGCCGCCTGGGCCAGACCCCGCCACGGGCGGTGATCGCCACAAGCACGACGGAGGCGAGCAGCATCCTCGCGCCGTTGAAGGCGATCGGCGTGATGATGTCGGTGCCGTACTTGACGACGACGAAGTTTACGCCCCACAGCGTCGCCATGATCACGAGCAGGACGTCGGTGACCCAGGCGCGGGGCGGCAGCGGGGCGACGCGGACAGGTTCAGGCGGGTGAACGCGCGGCGGTTCTCGGGTCGCCGCCCGGGCGGACGACGATTCAGCAGTGGAATCCATGGCAGGAAACTAGCGCCCCCGAGACAACGGCGCGGAGCGCGCCATGCAGCGCGCGCCACCCAGTCCGCGTCGCTAGCTTCCGCGCATGCATGTAGCCTTCGCGCTGTTCGCCGACGCGGCGAACCTGTCCCAGGAAGGGAAGCTCAACATCCTCGGCGTCTTCGACGCCGTGCAGGTCATGGACACGCCGGCGATGCACCCGCGGGCGCATCTGGTGGTGCGGGTGAAGGCGGGGGTGGCCGATGTCGGCCGACACCGCGTTTCGCTGCGGTGGATCGGACCCGATCATCAGGAGCTGTGGGGAAGCGACGGCGATCTCGAAGTCGGCCCGCTACCGCCCGGCGCGCCCGAGATCGACATGCCGATGATCGCCTCACTCGACCTGCCGCTTCCCGTCGCCGGCACCTACGCGATGCTGATTGCCGTGGACGGCACGCCGGCCACCGAGGTCACGCTCGACGTGCACACCGCCGCGCGGATGGTGCCGAGCGTGAGCGGGATGGTGAGCTGACCGCTGATCCCCCGCGTGGCGGTGTGCTCAGGGCGTGACGATCCCGTAGCTCTCGACGCGAACGGTTTCCGGCCCCTGGACCCAGGCCGTCATCCCCGGGCGCAGTGCCGACGCACTCCCCGAGAGCACCACGACGCGCCCCTCGCGCGTGCGCAGCATGAACGACCCGTCAGGCGTGCGCTCGACCGTGCCCATGATCGCCGGGCGCCCGCCGACAGCCAGCAGGCGGTAGCGGGTGACCCGAACGGCGTCGGCTTCACGCTCGCCCCAGACGGCTACGTCGGCACCGACGAGCTGCGCGATCTCGTCGGCGAGCGCGCCCCGCAGGCGGATGTTGCCGCCTGACGAGTCGACAAGCGTGACCATCTGATCGACCGGACTGCTCCCCGTCACCGCGGGGGTCCCCACGAGCGCGGCATCGTCGGCGGGCATACCTCCTCCATCGTTCGCGATCGGCGCGCAGGCGGCGAGCAGCAGCGTCATCGTCGCCCCGACGATCATCCGCATCGGCGCTGCCGAGGTGCGCGAGTGCGCACCCACAACTCCCCGTCGGCCCGTCATCGGATGCGGACGATCGAGATCAGGACGTCGTCGCCCGCGCCGCCGGTTGTCTGCAGGTTGAGTCCGTCGACGCGCGCCGCGCCGCGGCCGAGCAGGCGCGGCTCGAGTTCGCGGCGCTCGAGCTCGCGCAGGCGCTGCTCGAAGCTCGCGTCGATCACCGGCTCGTCGAGCAACTCGCGCGAGCGCTGGAGCGTCGGCCCGACGTCGCCGGGAACGATCGCGGCCGACGGTGCGGTGACGTTGCCTGACGCGCGGATGGCCACATCGACGCGCGAGCTCACGGCCACCGCGAGATTCGACGCGACCACGACATACTCCGCCGGCACGCTCGTCGCGGCGATGCAGACGGTGGCAAGCTGCGCGAGGGTGCCCTGAACCACCGCGCCGATCGCGATCTCGCGTGCGGGCGCGCCGTCACACGCCGCCGCTTCGGCGCTCGACCCGAGGGCGATCCGCACGCCGACCGGCGTGTCGCCGGGCGCACGCAGCCGCGCATAGCCGCTGCCGCCGGCGACCACGGTGAACTGTTGCGTGCCGTCAGGCGCGAGCGCCCGTACGTCCAGTGTGGGCTGACGGATCTCGTTCATCAGGTTCGTGATATTCCAGCTCTGCTGCGTGAACGCCGGCGCCGAGTTGGTGCCGAACCGGTCGGTCGCGAGCGAGACCGCCCAGTCACCCACCCAGCGGCGGGCCGAGGTGCCGAGCACGCGGTCGAGATTCGCGAACCCCGACTCCCGCGCATCGACCAGCGCGCGCCAGATCGCGGTTTCCGACTGCGGCGCCCGGTCGGCGGCGTAGCGCAGATAATTCCACGCCGCGCCGCGTGTGGCCAGCGCGTCGCCACTCGCGTAGGGCGATTCGCCCTGCGGGTTCTCGAGGAAGTCGGCGAAGCGCCCGAAATTGCTGATCGCATACCGATTGAACGCCGAGATCCCGTTCTGGTAGCTGCGCAACTTCTGGATGTCGATGCGCTGCTTCGGCGACGCTCCCGATGCCCCATAGAACAGCAGCTCCTCGGCGATGTGGCTCAGCCCCTCGTTGAGCCAGAGCGCCTCGAGCGAGGGGGCGTTGTTGACGTGGAGGCGTCGTGAGGCGTTGATGAGATGCTGGAACTCGTGGCCGATCGTCGCGATGGTGCGGTCGTAGACGAAGTCGCGCGAGCGACGATTGCCGTTCACCACTCCTTCCGGATCGGGAACGAGCATGTAGAACAGCTCGGCCTCGTTGCTCGATTCGCACGCCTGGAACCCCGTGCGCGCAACCCGTGGGAAGAGGTCGCGCGAGAAGAAGAACCCGCCCACGAACGAGCTGCTTCCACGCGCGGTGAGCTCGTTCACGGCGCGTGTGTACAGGATCACGACGCGGCGGTTGTTGTCGATGTCGGCAGGCACGCCGAACGCGTTGGTCACCACCGGGTAGACGAGCGTATCGAAGGTGGTGGCGATGAACCGGTAGTCCGCCGACGAGAAGCCGCCCGGCGGGTTGTTCGCGTCCTCGGCGATAATCGCGTGGTTGGACACCGCGACGATCCGCGCATCGCGGGGAATCGCGTTGGTGCACGAGGACGACGAGTTCACGTTGAAGCTGATGCTGCCGCCGACCGTGACGCGAAAGGTGTCCGCCGCCGCCGCCGACTGCGCGATGATCCGCGCCATCCCTTGCGAAATGCCGCGCACCAGTCCGCCACCATCGACCGTCGCGACCGCGGGATCGAGCGTGGACCACTTGATCGACGGGTTCGGAACGACGCTGCCGCCGGTGGTGCGGACCGTCGCGACCAGGCGCAGCGTGTCCCCCACATCGACGATCACCGACGAGGCAGATACCGAGATATCCTGAATATCGCGCGGGCCGGTGGCGCTGTCGCCACAGGCGAGCGCCGTGGCGCCAAGCAGCCCCACCAGAGCGAGCGAACGGTAGCGTGCGTGCACGATTCCTCCCTGATACGCCCGAACCCGGGCTCTGTCGTTCGGCAACAGCGGCGAAGCGGGGTCAGCCGCCTCGTGCCGAGTCGCCGTTCCTCCTGACCGCCTTCGTGGCGCCCCGCAAATGGCAGGGTAGAAGCGGGCCATCATACGGGTGGAGCACGATGATCCCGGGCGCACGTAACAAGAATCACACGATTCCATCACGGCATCGGCTCCGCGGCTTCCTCCAGCACGCGGCGCGTGAAGCGAAAGCGTTGCACGACCCCGGCGACATACGGATCACGTCCATCATCCAGCCGCTCGACCGCGAACCCGCCTCGTCCGAGTGCGACGTGGGCCATTCGCATCCCACCGAGCGCGAGCCCGACATGCGTGATGTGCCCGTCGTCACGATCCGAAAAGAAGAGCAGGTCCCCGGGGCGCGCGGCGCCGATCGTCGCGCCCGCATCGCTCCCCCGCTCGGCCTGCTGCCACGCGTCCCGCGGAAGTGTCAGCCCGTGGAACGAAAAGACCATCTGCACAAAGCCGGAGCAGTCGCAGCCCCACGGTGTGATACCCCCCCACTGATAGCTGGTGCCACGAAAGTGGCGAATTCCGAAGCGCGTCACCGACTCGGCCCGCGGCGGACATTCGCGGCCAATCTCGTCCGCGAACGCCGCCCGGCCCTGCTCGACGTCCTCGTCGGGGTGCAGGTAGGCTCCCAATGGAACGGCTTGCGAGTCGCCAGCCACCCCCCGAACCACGCCGCCGAATGATCGGCGGGCGAGTTCCGGCCACCGTCCCAGATCAACGGCCGCGACCGCGGCCGGGGTCGCGAGATAGCCCTCGTGCATCCACCCCTCATACCCATCGGCGCCGCGCACCCGCCACCAGTCGCCGGGTGCAGCCTCGAGGAGTTCGACGGGATGCCACGCCAAAAGCTGCGAGCTCTGCGCGCTGGAGACCCGCGGCTCGCTGTGCAGCGGAGCGATCGCCGCATGTACGAGGCGGATACGGTCAGACGGTGAACCGGGGGCAGGAAGCGGAGCGTCGATCATCGCGCGATCATGCGGGTGGAAGGTCGGCCAGCCCCGGGATGCCGTCGCGGCCGTGGGCGAGGCGCACGCCGCGTTCGATCGCCCGCTCGAGCGCATCCTGCGCCAGCACCGAGGCGCCGAACAGATCGCCCGGGAGGCGCGCCTCGTCGGCCCCCGACCCTGGCTGCGGACACACGGCAAAGACGACGTCGCCGTCCAACAAGGTACCGGTGGGGGTGATGCGCCGCTGCAGCGCACCCGTCGCCGCAGCGGCGAGCGCCTGCAACTCGCCCCGCGGCAGCACCCGATCGACGAATACCACAGCCAGCGTCGTGTTCGTGCCGGCGACGCTGCCAAACCCGCCACGGAGGCCGCCTGCCGCCAGGAGGGCGCGAGTGTCGGCGAAGAGACCATTCGGCGCCCGCGCGCCCGCGAGAATGCGACCGAGCGCGTCGCGGACGTCGCCGAAGGCGTTTACCACCGCGATCGCGCCGGCGGCGATGCCGCCCCCTTCGACGACGGCGAGGCCGACACCGCCCTTCATTGCGCGGTCCGCCCCGGCGCCTTTCCCGACCGTAGCGCCCGCTCCCGCGCCGACGCTCCCCTCCGCGATGCCGCTGGCCGAGGCAGTGTCGGCGGCCGCGCGGGCCATTGCGCCGGTCGGGCGCGCGTCGAACCGGCCGAGGGGCGCGAGATCGAAAATCACCGCCGCCGGAACGATAGGCACCACGCCCCCGCCCACCGGGAACCCGCGTCCGCGTTCCTCCAGCCAGCGCATCAGTCCGCCGGCGGCTTCGAGGCCGTAGGCGGATCCGCCGGTCAGCAGGATCGCGTCGACCCGATCGACCAGGTGCGTGGGGTCGAGAGCCGCGAGCTCACGCGACCCGGTGGCCCGACCGAGCACGTGCACCGCCCCCCGCAACGGCCCGTCGGCGCCGAGCAGCACGGTGCAACCCGTGGCGCCGTCGTCATCGGTCGCGTGGCCGATGCGGATACCGAATCGCGTGAGATCGGTCATCGCTGGTGGGTCGTGGGGCGGTTGGTCATCGGGCGCCGCGCGGCGGAGTGCGCGGCACGAGCAGCGTCGCCGCGAGCGGCTCGACCGCGACGTCGATCGGTGTCTCGCCGAGCAGCTCGCCGTCGGCCTGAGCCTGCCGCGGTGGGTCGGTTTCGATGCGGATCGCACGGCCGCGCACCCAGCGCACGCACGGGTCGTCGCGGAAGTCGCGCCGCCAGAGTCGCCAGACGATGCGCACCGACGCTCCGATCGAGCCCGGGGTGAAGATGCACAGATCGAGATAGCCGTCGTCTCGGCGGATGTCGGGGCCGAGGGTGATCAGGTCGCCGAGCACCGCGCCGAAGTTGGCGATCATGACCGCGGTCGCCTCGCCCTCGATCGTCTGGCCGTCGACAGTCGCGCGGACATGGAAACGTTCCCGGCGCCACACGCCGTCGATCGCCGCGGCCGCATAGGCGATCACCCCGAGGCGCCGCTTCCACGCTGGCGGCGTGCGGGCAATCATGTATGCATCGATCCCCACGCCAGCGACGAACGCGAACCGTCGCCCCGTCGTGAGGCGGCCGAGGTCGATCTGCGCCAGCACGCCGTCGAGCAGGACGGGCACGGCGCGCGCGGCCGACCGGGGAATGCCGAGCGTACGCGCGACGAGGTTCCCCGTGCCCCCCGGCAGGATCCCGACCGGCACGCCGCTGTTCGCCAGCGCATCGATGACCTCCATCGCCGTGCCGTCGCCGCCGAGCGTGAACACGGCGTCGGATTCGGGCGCGAGTTCCGTCGCCAACTGCGCCGCCTCACCGGCGTACGTCGTCAGGCGCTCCGTGCACGTCACCCCGGCCGCGGCGAAGGCGGCCAGCGTTCCCGCCCGCATCCGCTCAGCCCCCCGGGCGGCCGGATTGACCAACAGCGCCACACGACGCGGCGGCATCACGCGCTGCACCGGGCGATCATCGCCCGCGTCAGGCTCGCCGGTGGTCAGAACCGCCACGTGCGGAACAGGTCGAACGTCCACTGTTGCGGCGTCGGCGCAAACCCGCGCACCGCACCGCCCGCTCGGCAGTAGAGATTGTTCGCGCCGGGCTCGACACCCGCCGAGAGCGAGAGCGGCGGCGACAGGCGATAGTCTACCTTCACCCCCAGCGCACCGGCGAAGTCGCCCGCACTGAAGCCGCGCCCGCCCGCGGCATCGACGAACTGACACAGCCCCGCATTCACCGAGACGAATGCGCGATCGGAAAGTTGTACGCCCAGCCCGAGCCGTGACCCGGCGAGAATGCTCTGCGACACGCCAGCCAGCCGCCGTTCCTGCGGATCGACGAAGCCGGTCTGGAACGAGACGTAGTCGAATACGCCGCCCGCGGCGCGGTCGGTGAGATAGCTGCCAAGCGACGTCAGGGCGAGCGCGGTGGCCGTCTGTTGGTTGGTCTGTTGCACCCCTCCGACAGCGAGGCTCGGCACGCCGAGCACGAGGTAGCTCAGGGCGTCCGACTCGGACAGACGGTCATCGTCGACGCCGGCCAGCGCGAGCTCCGGGTCGGCGAGGGTGCCGCCGATGATGGCGCGGATCTGCACGTCAGGCTGCGCCGCCTGCGTGTTGACGCGGCGGACCGTATAGAGCGCCCGAATGTCGAGCGTCGGATTGAACTCCGGCTCGCCGAAGAAGCGCACTGTTCCCTGCTCGATCTCGAACGTTCGCTGCACGACGCCCAGATTCAGCCGGTAGGTGCCGCGCACCGCCGTGAGCGCGCCATCGAGGGCGAGTCGTGCCGCGTCCTCATCGGTCCCCCGCGGACGCTCGGCCGACGTCGTGACGCGCAGGCGGCCGCCGAGCTTGACGTTCGCTTCCGGTCCGCGCAGCCAGACCTCGTCGCCCATCTCGACCTCGACGTTCCGCATCGTCAGGTTCTGCACCATCGCGGGCGGTGGGCTCGGCAACAGCATGCGGTTTTCCAGCCGCGTCGAGTCGATGATCTGATACAGCTCCAGATCGTCGAGCGCGAACACCTGCTTCCCCGACAGCTCGGGTAGGAAGACGGTGCCGCGTTCGACGCGTACGCCGCCGCTGAGCGTCGGCGCCGACATCGGTCCGCGCAGGCGAAGATTCGGCGTGGTCGAGACGTCGAGATCGGCGAGCCGCGGCCGCCCGATCACGTTGAACTCCTGCAACTGCAGCTCGAGTCCGAAGCGCGGATCGGTGAGATCCTCGAGCCCCACCCCGCCGCGCAGCAGCAGCGACGACGCGCGTGAGGCACCGCTCGCCGCGGCGACGTGCCGCACCTCGATGCTGTCGCCGATGAAGCGAACGTCCGCCTCGATATCGCGCAGCGCGACGGTCCCGAGATCGGGAAGCCGCGTCGCGCCGTTGGCGATCGCCAGCCGGCCGGTCACGAGCGGGCGACGCAACGTGCCGGCGAGATCGGCGTTGAGGGTGAACAGCCCGCTGGCGTCCCGCATCGACGTCGTGAACGCCTCGAGCACGGAGAGATCCACGGCTTCGGCGCGGATCCGGCCGTCGATCGGTTCGTCGAGCACGCGCGGGGTGCGCGCGGCGAGCGCGAGGTCGACGGGGAGCGTGGCGCGCGCCTCGAGGACGACGGAGCCATCGCGCGAGAGGGTGACATCTGTCGTCAGGCGACGTTCGGCATAATCGGCGCGCGCTCGCAACTCGTTCAACCGCACCTCGCCGAACTGCGCGCCCGACGCCGTGGCGCGCGCGGCGATCAGCGGCGTCGCCCGTGTCCCGGCGACGTCCACCGTCATGTCCGTCAGTCCGTCGATGGCGATCCGCAGCTCCGCGAGCTGCCCCAGATCGCGCAGCGGGAGCCGCTGGCCGCGAACCGCGAAGGCGATCGGATCGGTGGCCGGCAGCGAGCCGCCGAGGGCGAGCCGCGCCTCGTCAGGCCCGCGAACGACCAGTGTGTCCATCGTCAGCCCTGACGACAGGACGGAGATCGTGGCCGGCCGCTCGAGCGTCCAGAGTCGGTTCGCCGCGCGCCCCTGCGGCGAGGGGTCGATGCGGGCGACCAGCGTATCCACCGTAATCGTCGCGCCGTCCGTCACGCGCGTCAACTCGGCCGACGCCAGCAGCCGTTGCCCGACGTCACTCGTTGCGCGCGCCGTGAGCCGTCCGGCGCGTCCATCGACGATAACGCCGTCAAGCCGCGCCGTCGTCAGGAGCAGGCGCCCGCCGCGCACCGTGTCCGCGCTGACGCTGAACTCCCCCGACGGACCGGTGAGCAGGTCGGTGAGGGCGGCGGTGGCATCGAGTCGGAGCGCCGTGGTGCCGAACAGATCGAGCGCCTGCCCGCCGACCGTTCCCCGCACCGCGAGCCCACCGCCGGCCGGCCGCGGTGCGAGCGAGTCGGCCGGGCGCGCGAGCGTGCCGGCCAGCGTGAGGTCGGCCGTGAGGCGCCCCCGCAGCGGATCGGGCGCCGTCGTGTCGCCGGCCACCGTCGGCGCGAGATAGCGGCGCAGCGCGCCGAGCGAGTCGAGCGTGACCCGAACGAACATCGAGTCGCGTGCGCCGGCGGCAAGCCCCAGCCCGCCGACCGCGCGTACGCTGCCGATCGTGCTCTCGACGCGCGCGTCCGTCAGCCTGACGCGGCCATCCCCGAACTCAATCTGCGCGGACGAAGGAAAGATTCCGATGCCGTCGATCATCGAGCGATCCACCGCGGCGACCAGATCGCCGGCGATGTCGGCCGCCGAACTTCCGCGGACCGCGCCTTCCAGCCGCGCCGTGAGATCGGTGGTCGGAAGGTCGGCGCGTTCGAGCAGGCGCGCCACGTCCAGCCGCTCGACGCTCAACGTGCCCGCCGCGCCGTACAACGGCAGCAGCGCGTCGAGTCGCCCGTCGATGTCGAGCGTGCCCGAGCCGCCGGCCAGCCGCGCCTGGATTTCCAGATCCTCGATCACACCCTGGACGCGCATCGGACCGGCGAACTCACCGCGCAGCGGCAGCAGCGGATACGACCGGGCCAGCGCCGTGAACGAGAGCGGTGCCGCCGTCAGGTCGAGATCGTAGCGCACGAAGTCGGGCTCGAGCGTCACCCGTCCGCCGCCGGCGAGTTGCGTTGGGGTGCCGGGCCCGTCCAGATGCGTCAGGCGAAGGTCGCGCACCCGCACATCCGTCCAGATCGAGTCGAGCACCGCTCCGCCGGCGACCGTACCACCGAGGCGAGGGAAGTCCGGGTTCAGGAACTGCGGCGTCCGCAGATCGAATGTCTCGACGGCGACGGTGAAGTCCCGGAACACCGCCTCCGACGGCGTGGTGATGTCGAGCGTGCCGCGCCCGGAGCCGCGCGCGATCGCGCCGGGGACGTTGGCGTCGCGAAAGAGCACGGCCGCGTCGTCGACCCGAAACCGGTCGAGCGGGCCGCCGGGGCCGCGGATCGTGCCCGTGATGGTGCCACGCCAGGGGAGCGGAAAGGGTTCGCCGGCGAGCGTCTCGAACAGGGCGAAGTCCACCGGATCGGCCGCGAGGTCGACATCCTTCACGATCAGCATCGGCCCGCCGACGCCGTAGGTCATCTGCCCGCGCAGGCGCGAGCCCGTCGACCGGACGTCGAGGTCGGTGAGTGCGTAGTCGAGGATGTCCAGATCGCGCGGGTCGTTGCGGATCGTCAGCACCGTCGACCCGACGCCCTCCGTGGGCAGCGTCGGGTAGATCCAGGCGACGTCCGCCATGCTCACCGAATCGCCGCGGACGCGGATGTCGTAGCGAATCGGCAGGTCGCTCCCCCAGACCACCTTGCCGACCGCCGCGCCTGTCGACGCCGGGAGATCGAAGTGCGGGAAATCGATCCAGACCGAGTCGCCCTGGGTGCGGACGTCGCCCCGCAGCTCGGTAAAGTGGAGGGGCGGGGCGCGCTCGACGACGTCGAGCCGCGCGATCGTGAAGTGGCGGTCGGACGAATATGGATGGTTGAGCCGCGCGTGCGAGAGCGCGAGATAGATTTACGTCCAGTGCCACCGCCGGACGTAGCCC
>JBBQHX010000078.1:0-13712 GCA_038324385.1 Gemmatimonadales bacterium
ATAGGGGCAAGGCATGTGCCTTGATCGACGCACGACCGAGATTCCGGGGTCGGGCAGGTCCGATTCCCGCGGAACGCCGGTCTCCTCCGTGCGCCGCGACGGGATCGCACACGCCTAACGACGCTCGAGCGGTGGCGAAAACGAAAAAGCGGGGGGCGGGTCCGTATTCCGGACCCGCCCCCCGCTTGCCTAACGCACCGCCGCGATCAGAACTCGCGCCGCTTCATCTCCTTGAAGAACTGCAGCCGCTCGTTGCTGCTCGGGTCCTCTTCCCGATTCTGCAGCGTCGGGTCGTAGGCCTGTGCCGGACGCAACTTCGACGGCTGGCCAGCCTTCTCGGCGTTCTTGCGAATCAGCTTGGCGATCTGCTTGTCGTTCATGGCTCCGGCCCCAGGCGAACCGTGGAATCGATGGAGCCGGTCGACCGGCTCCCCGAGGTGTGGATATGCTATGGACGATCCGAGCGTGCGCCGGTCCCGGCCAAGCGCTGCCGCACCCATGGAAGATGTCCGCCGCCCCGGCTGGGCGCCAGCGCGCGATGCATCCTCATTCTGGAGCGGCGGGCAACGCCCAGCGCCTAGCCACACCCGTGGTGTCAGGCCGGACCGTCGGCTGCCCGTTCCGCGGCTGGGAGGAACGCCAGGTGATGGCGTGTGTGGAGCGTGGCGAAGCGCAGAACGTGGGCGAGCGGGAGGGGACCGAAATAGGGGTGCACCAGACGTCGCCCGGGGTCGAGCGTGCGCACGGCGGCCAGTGCACCAGTGAACGAGGCCGCCGCCTCGTCGAAACGGATGAGCAGCGTCGCCGCGTCGTCGGTTGCGGGCGGCGGGCGCAGCTCACGCGGGGCGCGTGCGCCCGACGGAAGCTTGCCGGAGCGCAGGATTCGCGGCAGGACCATGAGCCGGAGCAGGGTGCGTTGCCACCACTGCCCGCGGACGACCATCGACGGTCCGCCCTCCAACTCGTTCGCGAGCACACGGTAGGCGAGGGTGACATGCACCGTCTCTTCGGCAGGTGACCACTTGCCCACCGCGCGCGGCGCATGCCAGTGCTCCACGGGGACGGCCCGCGCAGCCGCGATGAACTCGGCGACCGCGGCATGGTGACCGGCCAGCGCAGCGGTCCAGGGGGCGCGGGCAGACGACATCGAGTGAGCACCGACGAAGCGGGGTGAACGAACGAGTGCCGCCCCGACAGGGGCAGCACTGCGATGCGGTACGATCACGGAGGGCCCCGACCAGTGGCGTCCCGGCCCCCCTACTGGCGGCTGGTCTGCGCCTCGGCCAGTCGGATCGCGTTGTATGCGTTGACGATTCCGCCCGTGGTGGAGAGCGTGCCGAACACGACCGACTCCCCGGTCGACGTGCCGGGTCGTACGACGTTCTGCGTCGTGTAGCGGGTCGCCGACTCGAGGATGATGCGCTTCACGTCCTGGGCGGTCAGGTCGGGATAATACGACATGAGCATCGCGGCGAGCCCCGTCACGACCGGAGCGGCCATGCTGGTCCCGCTGTTGATGTCGTACCGATCACCGGGCACCGTCGAGCGGATGTCCACGCCGGGCGCGAAGACGTCGACCTGCGCCTGGCCGAAGTTGGAGAACGGTGCGGCGAGACTGTCGAGCCCGCGCCAGGATGATGCCCCGACCTCGATCCAGTTCTGCGCCCGTCCGCCGTCGACGTAGACCGGCGTCGGGAAGCTCGTCGTCTTCGCGATGTCCGCGGCGTCATTGCCGGCGGCGTGAATCATCAACACACCACGCTCGTCGGCGTAGCGCACCGCCGCGTCGACGGCCGGCTTGTAGGGCGAGTAGGCCTTGCCGAAGCTCATGTTGATGATCTGCGCGCCATTGTCGACGGCGTAGCGGATCGCGTTGGCGACGTCCTTGTCCCGCTCGTCGCCGTCGGGCACGGCACGGATCACCATGATCTGCACGCCAGTGGCGACCCCGTCGATCCCCATCTCGTTGCGGGCGGCACCGATGATGCCGGCGACGTGGGTGCCATGTTCGGCATCGGGTCCGGTGACATCACGGTTGCCGTAGATGCGTTCGCTCAGGTCGAGGTAGTTGTCGCCAACCGTCGGACGTGGCTCGTAGGTGGGATCGTACCCGTACCGCACCTGCGATTCGTACGCCTCCTTGGCATCGGCGATGATGGCTGGCGTGATCCCGTCCTCAGCGAACTGGAGAAACAGCTGACGGGCGCGCTGCACGTTGCGGTCGGTCGAGTTGATCGCGCGCACGTTGGCGGGCGTCAGCGAATCCGTTCCAGCGGCGGCACGCAGCAGCGGAAGCGCTGGCGCCAGCGCGGCGTCGATCCCGCGAATGTTCGCCAGGGTCCGCTCAGCCACGGAGCGCTTCTCCTGAAACGACTCGACGATCTCCCGGCATTGGGACCGAATGGCCGTCGGCAGCGTGTCGGCCGCGCCCATCGGACGTGCGCCCTCGCAGCGCCGAAAGAGACGTGCGATCTCGAACGTGTCATAGCGGACGGGGCGACCGTCGGCACCGCCGATGAAATTCCACCCATAGACATCGTCGACATAGCCGTTGCCGTCGTCATCGACCCGGTTGCCCGGCCGCTCGTCGGGGTTGCGCCACAGATTCGTTCGCAGATCGACATGCGCGGTATCGACGCCCCCGTCGATCACGGCGACGACCACGGTCCGCGCGGGCCGGCGCCCCGCCAGCAGCTCTCGTTCGGCGCGGAGCACGCTGATGCCGGCAACGCCGTCCGTGGCGAAATCGAGGAGGTGCCAGTTCGGCGGTGCCTCACGATCGGGCGTGGCCGCCGCGAGGATCGAGTCGGGGAGTGGCGCCGGCACGACCTCCGGACGGGCGGACGAACAGGCGCCGAGCAGGACGGCGGAGAGGCTGAACAAGACGAACGGCTTCATGCGATCCGGTGCGAAAGTCTCGAAGGCTGGAAGACGGCTGATACCCCACGAACGGCCCAAAGCTCCGTCGGGATCCGACGCTGGGATACTTGCACTAACTGGTTAGCCGGGATATACTTACCACCGTTACCGGCGGGCCAGAAAGTACCATGTTTTGAGCCGACACCATTGAAGCCGGGAAGCCGACCCGATCGTGGATGTCATGCCCCAGTGCGGGGAAGGCAGAAGCGGCGGCCAGGTTACCCACCGATATCCAATCGGGCTTCAAAACACTCTTTCTGGTCTGACCGGGACCGTCGCCCCTGGCCCGCACAGCTTGTGCGGGCCAGGGGCATTTTGTACGTCGGCGCCCCCCATCCGCGTTCTCAATGCCAGTCGGCCTCCCGCGCCGGAATCGCGACGATGGCCACGGTACTCAGCCCGGTCCGATGGCATCCGCCAGTCCGCGCGCCTCGGGTTGCACGACAAACCCGATTCGGCGTGGCATGCCGTCCCTGCCGTCGGTGCCGTCCGTGCCGTCCGTGCCGCCGATGGGCTCGAGGTAGTCGACGATCGCCTCCTTGCCCGGCGCGATGACGACGAGCGGCTCGTCGATCCCGCTGGGGGCGCACTCCTGCGCGACCCACCCGAGCGCGGGTGTGCCCGCGACCGTAGCAGCTCCTTCGGTGCGCCGCCCGTCAGGGCGAGCATGCGGGTGGCCCGCCCGCCGCACGGGATGAGATTGCGGTGCACCGTGTCGTGGGGCCTCACGCCCCGCCGTTCGCCGTTCCGACGCGGATCCATATCAGCATCCGCGTTTGGCCAGATACGTCAGCTCGTCGTCCCGCTCGCCGAGCGCGATTCGATTAACCCACTCGACACCCTGGGCGACGGAGTGATCCATGTTCCCGACCTCGTACCGCCACGCGCCGAACCGGCCGCGGGAATAGATGTCGCGCGATTCGAGATACGGGTGGATCACCCGGAGCGCGCCGTCCCGCTCGAGGCTGGGAATCGGATAGGTGTAGTCGCGCTCGATGACGTGTGTATCGACGATGTCGGCGCGGTCCGCCTCGCTGATGAGCTTCGTGTTCACGAGCCCGGTGATGGTCTCTTCAATCACGCGATCTCGGTCGACCGGCTTGAACTCGGAACACGAAATCTCACAGAGCAGCGAGTAGTGCGTGGCCGCGTCCGGCACCACCTCGGGCGAGTAGTTTGAGAGATACGTGACGCGGTAGAACGGGCAGTCATCTTCGGGGAAGTACATCCAGTTCTTGTTCGACGGCGCCGGCTGCCGAATGCCCACACCGACGATGTACGATCCCGAGTGCAGGAGCCGCCGGGCCTGATCGACGACCTCGGCGGGCACCAAGCTATTCATCGTGGCGACAAGACGATCCATCGGGATGGTGCTGAGCAGCACGTCATACGGCTCGCGGGCACCGTTGTCGAGAACGACTTCCTTTCGATCGGCGTCGACAGCGACGATCGGCGTGTTGAGCCGGAGTTGATCGGCGACGTACGGTTGCATCCGCTCGAACAGGCCACCCGTTCCGCCGTAGAGGGGATATTTGAAGGTGGAGTTCGGCCCCCACGTCGCTTCGTCGCGGTCGAGCACGACGTTGCCGAGGACGCGCTTGATGTCGACCACCGAGACGCGCTCACCGATCCACTCCTTGTTCATCATTGCCGGCGGATGCGCCCACACCTTGAAATTGTAGGGCATCATGAAATGCGTCGCGATCCCCTCGCCGAAGACTCCGTAGATGAGCTCCTCGAAGTTCTGGAAGCGATTCATGTCGAGCGGCTGCTTCTGCGCCTCGATGATGCCGAGCAGACACTCCAGCACCGCCTCGCGCGGCAGATACCTGATGTTGTTCTGGAAAGGATACGGCAGGAACCGATCAAACATCCAGACCCACGACTCGCGCTTGAGCTCCTGGTACTCGCCACCGAGGAGCTTGTCGAAGAGACTGTCGAAGTACTCGTAGTGCGAAAACAGCACGTGCCCACCGATGTCGTACGTGAACCCGTTGGCGCTGACTTCCGACGACGCCAACCCACCCACGTGGCCTCGTGCTTCGAGCATCACGAAGTTCGTATGACCCAACTCGCGAAGCCGGTAGCCGGCGGCAAGGCCGGTGGGTCCGGCACCGATGATGACGACCTTGGTGTTGGGATCCATCACTGCGCGGCTCCAGATGTGGCAAGGGTGAACGCCGCGCGCGCGGCGAGATATCGGTGTAGTGCGTGGTCGAGTCCGGGAAGGCGCTGACCGCGCTCGGTGCCGAGTACGCTGTAGCACGGTCGGGCCGCGGGGCGGCGGAGCGTGGCGCCTGCACAGCCCTGGATCAACGTCGGATCGAGTCCGGCGAGGAGCGCGGCACGGCGGCCGAGCTCTGCCCAGCTCACGGCATCGGCGTTGGCGAGGTGCCAGATCCCCGACTCGTCGTCGATCAGCAGGTCGAGGGCGGTATCGACGAGGTCGGGTACGTAGGTCGGTGAGACGAACTGATCGTCAGGCGCGGCGACAGGGGTTCCGCTATCGAGCGAGCGGAGCACTCCGGCGACGAAGTTGTACTCGTCCCACGGCCCGAAGAAGGCGCTGGTGCGGACGACGATTGCGGAGGGCAGTCGCTCGAGCACGGCCCGTTCGGCCATCGCCTTGCTCTGACCATAGACGTTCAGCGGCTGCACCGCGTCGCTTTCGACATACGGCTTGCCACGTGCACCGCTGAAGACGAGATCGGACGAGAACGTGAGCAGTCGTATGCCTCGTGCGGCACATGCAGCGGCAAGTATCGCCGGGCCGTCGGTGTTGTCGCGGAAGCACGCAGCGTGGTCGCGCTCGGCGTCGTCGACCCGGACGTAGCCAGCGGCGTTGATGACCGCCCACGGCTGGTGGCGATCCAGTGCCCCGTTCACGGCCTGGGGATCGGTGAGCTCCATCTCGTCGCGACTGCAGATGCGGGCGACGATGTCCCGTGCCGCACAGACACGGGCAAATGCGCGACCGAGGGTACCGGTCGCACCGACGATCAGCATGGGAGGCGCGATGTCGGCGTCAGGGTGTGACACCGTATCGAGCGGCGCGGAGCGATCGGCGAGGCCGTACAGCACGCGTGCATCGTGCTGCCACCACCCTCGGCCTCGCAGCACGGGGTGGTCGTAGTGCCCAGTGGTCGCGAGCGCACGCACCATCGTCGCGAGCGCCGTCGGGCGAGGGGTGGAGCCACGCACGTCGAAGACGCCGCTCTCATACAGCCCCTCGTCACGCGTGACGAGGCTGTGCCAGTCGTACGAGCCGAACAGCGACCAGGCGGTGACAGCGCGCACGTCGGCGCCGCCATCACGGGCCCGCTGTGCCGCGGCCCAGCTCTCCCCAAGCCACCGGAGCTGCTGCTCGCGTGTGGCGCCGACGTGAACCTCGGTGATGGCGAGCGGCCGACGATAGCGATCCCATGCCTCGGCCAGGATCCCCGAGGGGCCGGCGATCCCCTCCGGCAGCACCCGTACCGCTTCGACGTCGGCGTACTGATGCCGGCCATTCCCGCCGCGTACGGGCTCGGGATACTCGTCGAGACGGTGATCGAGATAGCGATCGCTGGTGAGGTAGTGGTTGACGCCGATGATGGCGGGGACGTACGGGTCCTCGCACAGCGCATGAAGCTCGGCCTCGCCGATGCCATGCCCAACGAGATAGTCCCACATGGCATGCTGCGGCGTGAGCGAGCCCGTGAGCAGATCGAAGGTGAGCCAGCGCCGCTCGTTCTCCATCCGTGCCTGGTAGGCAAGCGGGGGAGTGCTGTAGACACGTCCGAGATCTTCCGTCTGCACGAGGACTGCGTCCGGCTGCACCTCGCGAATGGCCCGCATGGCCAGCACGGTCGCCCGGCACTGGTTGATGATCGCGCGAGCGAAGTCGCGGTCGGAGCGCGCGTGGGGATACCAGTGGCCGTAGAGCGCGCTGAAGCGCGCCGTGGTGAGCGGCTCGTTGATCGGCGTGTAGCGGGTGAGCCACGGGTAGCGCTGCGCGACGGCCGCTGCATACTCGGCGAAGCGCGCCGGAAAGGCCGGGTCGACGAGTGAGGTGTCGTGCGGACCGCTGCCATGGTGCAACAGTCCCGCGATCGGCGTCATCCCGAGCTCGAGGAGCTTCGTCAGGCGCGCATCCGTCCAGCTCCACGAAGCGCGCGTGAGCCCGTCAGGCGCGACGCGCTCCCACAGCACCGGGTACCGCACGACCGTGACACCGAGCGCCGCGATGCGCTCGATGTCCTCCATGCGGCCGGCATGGCCGGACCGGTCGAGCTGATCGAACAAGCTGTTACCGACCCGATTGCATGTGCATTCAACGCCGCCCCACAGTTCGAGCGGCGGCGTCGTGGCGCGCAGCGTCATGGCGTGTCGGCGGCCGCTCCTGAGGCGCCATCGGAGACCGTCGGCGTGTCGCGCCCGACCAGATCGTACGCCGATTCGGCAGGGGGCAACATCTCGTCGATCAGTACATCGGCGGCCTCGGCGCGGGCGGCGACCGCCGCGCCCATCAAGCGCCGCATCTGCCACACGATACCCTCCCACGACTCGGTCGCGGCGCGGAGGATTCCCTGCTCGATACGCGCGGGGTCCGGCTGCTCGACGGATTCGATGACGTGAGAAACGAACCCCTCCACATCGCTGGCGACCCGAACGACGGGCACGAAGTTGCGAACCACGTCGGCGACGGCGGTGGAGACAATGGGCTTGCCCGCGGCCATGTACTCGAGCGTCTTCGTGGGGTTGATGTACTCCGTCGCCTCGTTGAGCGCGAATGGCATCAGACAGACGTCGAACGACCGGACATAGGCCGGCAACTGGGAATAATCGCGCTGCCCAAGCCAGTGGATGTTGCTGGCCCGCGGCAGATCGGCGGGATCGACCTTTACCACGGGGCCGATCATCAACAGCGTCCAGTCGGGCCGGCGTTCGGCGAGCGTGCGCAGCAGATCGTAATCGAGTCGCTCGTCGATCACCCCGAAGTACCCCATGATGGGACCCGGCAGCTCGGCCGCATCGTGCGGAACGACCGTCTGCGCGCTCCGCGCCTGGTTGAAGTGCGCCGCGTCGACCCCACAGCCGAAGAAGTGCACGTTGTCGTGATAGCGCGACTTCGATTCGTAGAGCCGATGGCCGCCCGTGAACACCACATCGGCGCGCGAGAGCAGCATCCGCTCGCGTCGACCGATGTCGGCCGGGGCAAACCGGAACTGCGCCAGCTCGTCCATGCAGTCATAGATCACGCCGTCCTCGTCGAACGCACCGAGCATTTCGGGCGCGGCCATCGGCGTGTAGAACCACTGCACGACCCGATCGAAGCGGCCAGCGAGGGGCGCACGGTCCAGCGCGCCGGTGACCAGCTCGCGAACGACGGCGATCGCCTCGTCGTAGGAGCGTTCACTGGCGCGCGGGAGGCGCGGCACGGCGCGAATGATGTTGGGGAGCGGCTCGGTGAGTTCGAGCGTCGCGACGCCGATGTCGTCGAGCACCAGCGGCTCCTCGACGATCAGGATGGCGTTCGTCTCCGCCAGTCGAGAAAGGAGCTGCTGCGGCCGTTGCCACACGAAGTCCCAGCGGAGATGGCTGTGAACGATGATTCCGATGTCGGACTCGAGAACGGCGGTGGCCATTCCCCCTCCGGCGGCGTGATGCATGACGACAGGCTCCTCGAAACGCATGGTTGGCGAACGCCAGATGATCCGCCCGCCAGCGGTTCGAGAGAACACTGCGATGCAGAGGCACGAGAGCGGACGTCGGGGCGGATGCACCAGCATCCGAGGACGCCCGCCGGCGGTGGCGGGGACGGTCTGTGCCGCCCGAAAGCGCAAACGCCGTACCCGCCCCGCGGGGTCCCATGGAAACTTCGCGCGGCCGCAAGTTCTAATGCTGCTGCTACAGTTCCTGGCCTCGCGGCCCGCCCCGAGCCGTACGTTGGCGTACCGAGCTCAGTCGGGCGCGACGCCTAGGAATGGCAGGGAACGCGTGAGGAGCGCAGGGGGGCGCGAGCTCACGCCGACCGCGCCGCACCCCGCATGCTGGCCAGCGCCAGGGCGTTCCGGTCGCCGGCACCCGCCTTCCACTGAGCCGCGAGAGCCGCGAACGCGGCGCCGACCGGGCGCAGGCGCCGCTCGAGATCATAGAGGCCAACGGGGTGCACGTGGTTGTGTTCCACGCGCAGCGCGTACTGCCAGTCGATCTGGTCGGTCAGGGAGTACCAGGTGAACCCATACATCGGAATGCCCGCGGCACGCAGGGCGAGCACGTCCTGCCACTGCTCACGAAGCCACCGCGCCGCGAACCGCGGCACGCGATTGGTTTCGCAGTGGAAGAGTGGGAGCTGGTACCGTCGATAGTACTCGAGGGCCAGATCATACAGGCCACGGGCGCGCCGCGCCGTCGTGTGGCGGCCGGTCGAGGTCACGCGGTGCTCGCAGGTCGGGTAGTAATCCAATCCGATCCATCGCTGTGCGGGCGCGCGCCGTTCGCGAAAGAAGCTCAGATCGTTGGACGTGACGCCGTGGCGGTTGAGAAAGCCGGCCATCCCCGGCGACAGCTCGCGCCCCAGCGTCAGGTCGAGGGACAGGAACTTGAGGCCGTTGAGCCGGTCAGCCTCCGCCGTGGCCGCCTTGCCCGCCGCATGGAAGTGCTCCACCGACTCGCTCTGCACGATGATCGCGTCTGGCCGCTCGCCGAGGATCGCCTCGACCGCGAGCTCGTGCGCCATGCACAGATTGCGTGTCGCGCGGACGAAGGCGGCGTCGCTGGTCTGGCACTCATTCCACCAGCCGCGAAGTGCGGAGAACGAGGCGCAGATGAAGATTTCGTTGACCGGCGTGTAATGCCGCACCCACGGATAGCGCCGCGCGAACGCCCGGCGGTCGCGGCGCGAGGGCTCCGCGATCTCCAACAGACGATCGATGGCGCCAAAGGTTTGTCGGCGGACGCGTGAGCCGTGAAGCGCGGGGAGCCGGCGCGCCCGGCGGTCACCACGATCGCGAGGCGGGACCGCGGTGCGTCGGGGAGACGATTCGGCGGATCAGGGGGCAACGCGCGTTGCCCGAGCCGCGAGCCTTCGCGCCTAACGCCAGACGCGCGTTACGCGGGCCGAGTGGATGGCGTCGAGTGCCGGGAAGGTGCGGTCGAGATAGCCGTTCCCCTGGCGGCGCAGCGAGTCCTGGGACGGCCCGGTGCCGCGCGGGGGTCCCTCGCCGTATTCGGCGTTCAGGCTGTCGATCAGCGGGAGCCCGTCGACGATCACGGCGATCGGCGGGAAACCGAAGCCGTTGAGCGTGTCGAGGCGGGCATTGTCGCGCAGGTTGATGAACAGCTGCGTCGACCGCGACGCCGGCCCTCCGCGGGCGAAGGCGATGGTCCCGCGCCGATTGCTCGTCCGCACCGTGTCGTCGGGAATGGACTGGCCGCGCCACGCCTCGGTGACGGCCGGGTCGGCGGCGAGCCCGAACTGGGCGACGAAGCCGCGCACGACGCGGAAGAAGCGCGCGTCGTCGTAATAGCCGCGCGTGACCAGCGCATGAAAGCGGTCGACGCCGGCGGGCGCCCACTCGCGGTGAGCCATCGCGACCAGCCGCCCACGGGTGGTCTCGAACTCGACGAGGAAGCTGTCGGGCGCCGGGGCCCGCGACGTCACGGCGGCCGTCGTCGCCTGACGACGGCCGCAACCGGAGAGCATGGCGACACAGAGCACGGCGGCGATGAGCGCCGTGCGGAACGCCGGGTCAGAGCATCGCGATGACGGCGTTGTCGGAGCTGCGGCGGTAGTGGCTGGCATAGGTCGCCTTGCGTTCCAGCGCTTCGATCACGGAGCGGGAAAAGTCCACCTTCTCGAACGTCTGGGCGCTTCCCAGGCCGCCGGGGCTGAAGACGTTGATTTCCATCAGCTTGTCGCCGACGATGTCGAGCCCGACGAGAAACATACCGTCCATCACCAGCTTGGGACGAATCGTTTCGGCGATGCGCAACGCCGTCTCGCCGACCTCGGCCTGGGCGATGCTGCCCCCCGCGTGGATGTTGCTGCGCATGTCGGACCCGCCCCGCAGGCGGCGCAGCGCGGCGTACTTCCCTTTGTACAGGAGTGGCTCGCCATTCATCATGAACATGCGCATGTCGCCCCGTTCGGCCGCCGGCAGATACTCCTGGGCGATCACGTAGCCATCGCGCGTGACCGCCTCGATCATCTGATTCAGATTCGAGCCATCCTCCGGCCGGACGAGAAAGACGCTCTGTCCGCCCGAGCCCTGCAGCGGCTTGAGCACGATGGTCCCGCCTTCCGCCCGGGCAAACGCCTTGATGTCGTCGGCATTGCGGGTGATCAACGTCCGGGGCCGGACTTCTTCGGGGAAGTCCTGGAAGTACATCTTGTTGAGCGCCTTCGAGAGCCCGTCGGGGTTGTTGAGGACGATCGCGCCCTGCTGCATCGCGCGCCGGCCGAACACCACGCCCGACAGCTGCGCCCAGGGGCGGTCCAGCGCGTCGGAGGCGGGATCGTTGCGCAGCATGATGACGTCCATGTCGGACATCTCGATGCGCTCGCGCTTCGCCTTGGGGCCGCGCAGGTCGGCGAGATATGCCTCACGCGACTCGTACTTCTTCTTCGGTGCCGCCACGGCGCGGGCGGCGATGCTGCCGTTGGGATCGTAGGCGAAGTCGGCCACACCGATGTACCAGGCCTCATGACCGACACTGAGCGCACTCATGGCGAGGCGCGTCGTGCTGTAGCCTGCCTCTTCGGTCTCGAGGTCGTTCACGACGAAGCCGATCTTCATGTTGCGGTTCCTGGAAGGAGGTCGAGGACGGAACGCCCGGCTCGAAGCTCGGCGATCCGCTTGATGGCGCCCGGGACGGAGAGGTAGCGCGGGCGTAATGGTGCTGGGCGCAGGTACTCGCGCCAGCGGAGTTCCTGCATGATCGGCAGGTGCGACAGGGCGATCTTGCCGATGTAGAGCGGTTCGAGCTCACCGCCGCGTTCGAGGTGCGCGAGCAACTGCACGAGCCCCCGCAGATAGACCGCGTCCTTGGTCAGGCCGCCGCTGCGGAAGACACGCGTACTGATCGCGAACGCCGTCGCGCTCCCGAACCCGTGCGTGTCGATCAGATCACGGTAGCAGTCCACGAATGTCGCGCCATCGATGACGTGGCGCACGGCGATCACGCGGGCCGCCAGCATCCGCATGCGTGCGCGACTGAGCCCGCCCACCAGATACTCGGCCAGCACGGCGAGCCCTTCCTGGAGCTCCTCGTAGCCGGCCAGCCCCGCCGCCAACTGGCTCAGCGGTTGGGCGAGGCCATTGTAGTACGTGACGACGTGCGTGCCAACCTCGTGCTGCACGAGCGCCTCGACCCGACCCGCAGGCGTCCGCAGCCGTCGGCCGACCAGCAGGTCGCCCGACGTTACCATCAGGCCGGTAATATCCTCACGGACGAGCACCTGCGCGGCGAACTCGGGGTGCTGCCGCTTGTAGTACGCAACCTCGGTAATGGCCCGGTCGGCGAAGGCGTCGGCGTCGACGCGGCCGTCGGCGACCGGCGACGCGGATGCCGTGGAGCCGGCGGGCTCCTCACCCACCTCGTCCTCCTCGTCGGGTTCGGGATGCAGCCGCGCGAGCAGCGTCCTGGCGAGCGCGAGCAACGCCGGCTCGACCGTGCCATAGACGGCCAGACTGCCATACAGGAAGCGCGGCGTACCGCGGTCGCCGACCATCGTGATCTTGCGATCGAGCTCGGTGCGCGAATCGGCCAGCAGATGCGCGAGGGTGGGATCTTCGAGCGAGTCGATCGGGAGATCGAAGAGGCGGCGCTTGAGCGCATCCACGTCGACGACGAGCGGCCGGTAGTCGAACACCGGCTCACGCTGGCCGCCATGGCGCTCGAACTCGACGCGGGCGCCGGCGGTATTCACCGGGGTGACCTGGAGCAGAAACTCGAACGTGCTCCCGATATCGGTGAGCTCCGCATCCACGATCGACGCCGCCCGCACCGCCACACGCCGCCCCAGCGCGTGGTAATGACTCGGCTTGTGCCGCGTGTGCGCGATGGAGAAGTGAAAGGCCGTCTGCTTGATGGCAACAGACAGGCCGCGCCGCAGCATGGCGAACAGCGCCGGATACGACGTCCCCGTTCGCGCCTGACGATAGACCGGCTGGACCTCGATCCCGACCGTGTAGGGACGGGCGACCGTGTCGGGATCCGGCTCCGGCGCGGACTCAGGGCGGGACGCAACCAGCGGCGGCATCCCCGGCGCGCAGGCGTCGGCGGCGAGCACGACCTCAACGTCGAGCGGCGGCGGCCGTAGCGGGATGTCGGCGAGCGCGCGGTGCAGCTGTTTGATCGTCGGGTCGTCGGCCGCGAGCGACCCGGTGATCACGCGAAAGGTAGGGCGTCGCACCGCGCGCGGCGTCGACGCGCGGACCGCGGGCGCCCGGACCGACCCATCGGCGGTCCACAGTTCGAGCAGCAGGAAGGCGCCGAACTCCGCCGTCATCACATCGGCGATCGTCTGCACGAGCCGCTGCAATGCCGGGTGCCCCTCGGGCGTGCCTGACGCAATCAGATAGGCGGCTTCGCCCACCGCTAGACGCGACGTGTCGCTGGTGGTGCGGCCGGGTGTGAGGCGGTGCACGCAGAGAAACGGCAGCCGCCGGTCGATATGCAGCCGCCCGCCGTCAGGCAGGCGGCGGCGCACGGGCTTCCCTGCGACCAGTCTCGCGCGGACGTCGGCGATGAACTCGTCGTCGATCGTGCGGGCTCCGCTGATCACCGACATCAGCGTACGCGCGGCA
>JBBQHX010000079.1:0-13657 GCA_038324385.1 Gemmatimonadales bacterium
CGTGTCGGGCGATGACCACGATGCTAGCGGACATGAGAACCGTCCTGTGGGAGTGCGGCCGGCGCCGAGCCGCGTTCGGAGAGCAGTCGGGTCGTGAATCGCTGCCCTTCGGCGATGCGCTCCACCTCGACGGCGATGGTATCGATCGCCTGTTCCATCCGTTCCAGTCGAGCCGCGACTTCCGGATGCAGCCGCTGCTGTGCCTCACGATCCCATTTCTTGGCCAGAGCGCGCACGAGCATCGTCCCGATGATCGTGACCGGGATCATGATGAACATCGTGATCGGAACGAGCATCGAATTCATAGCTG
Source organism: Gemmatimonadales bacterium (assembly GCA_038324385.1). Taxonomy (GTDB): domain Bacteria; phylum Gemmatimonadota; class Gemmatimonadetes; order Gemmatimonadales; family Gemmatimonadaceae; genus JBBQHX01. Next base: position 311 of record JBBQHX010000079.1, read on the forward strand.
CACCCGCGTCGATGAAGGAGTGATCATGCGGTCGGCGCCTCGGCTTCGGCCGGAAGGTGCAGCGTGATGCGGGTGCCCGCGCCGTGCCGGCTGCTCGCCGCCACGGTCCCATCGTGGGCCGCGAGCACCTGCCGCACGATCGCCAGCCCCAGTCCCGTGCCGGTGGGCTTCGTGGTCACATAGGGTTCCCAGATTCGCTCGAGATGCGCCGCCGGAATTCCTACCCCGGAGTCGGCCACGTCGATCGCCACCCCCGGCCGGCCGCGTAACACCCGGCTCTCGGCGGTCACCGTCACCGCCGCCCGCCGCTCCGTGCCATCCACCAGCCGGCACGCGTCGACCGCGTTCAGCAATACGTTGCCAAGTGCCCGCGCCAGCGCGTCGTGGTGGCCGAGCACGCGGGGCACCGCTTCGCCCACCTCGACCGTCACCTCCACGTCCGGCGGCATCGCCGCGCGGGCGGCATAGCGCACCAGTTCGGCCACGTCCACGGATGCGGGCGGCCCTTCGAGCAACCGTCCGAACGTCGAGAAATCACGCGCCATCCGCTCCAGTCGCGCCGATTCCACGTCCAGCACCTCCACCGGCTCCGCGAGCGACGCCGGCGCCTCGCGCTTGAGCCGCGCGACGGCGAAGCGAATCGGCGTCAGCGGATTCTTCAACTCGTGCGCAACGTGGCGCGTCGTTTCGCGAAAGGCCCGCAACCGTTCGACCTCCACTGCCCGCAGTCGTCCCGTGTCGAGATCGGTCGCCATCGTTCGCATCCGCTGTCGGAGAATCTCGAACTCAGGAGCCCCGCGCCGCCGCGCCGCCGAGGGCAGCGGCTCACCGCGCGCGATCCGCTCCGTCCACCCCACTACCTCGTCGAGCGGGCGACTGAGCTGCCGGCTCAGGTGCCCCGCCACCCGCGACGCGCCGAGCACCAACAGCGCCAACAGCAGCAACGCGCCCGCCCCGGCCACCGGAATCGCCCGCACCGCCAGATACTTGAGCCGCGACGCCTGCGTCACCGAGAGCGTCAGCTCACGCGCATGCGCCTCGACCGCCGCCCGTTCCGCCGGCGACTCGGCGCGCTGCCGCGCCACGGCCAGCGCCGTCTCTCCCGTCGCGGCGACGCGTTCCCACGCTTCGGTGCCGCCCAGTTCGGGAAGCACCTGCGTGAACGTCACCCACCACACCACCGTCAGCAACAGACTGGGGAGGGCGGCGAACAGCGACAGGATGATGAACAGCCGGGCACGGAACCCGAGTCGCTTCACAGGCGTCCTACGGCGGGCGAACAGGGTGGGTTTCGGCAGTGACACCGGGGCGTCACGGCGAACGGAGTCGCACGCGCGGACGGGCGGTGTCCGCTCGTTCTGGTATAAGCATAGGGGACGGTCCGCGCGAGCGGGCGGCGCCCGGCGGCACGCCCGGTGCGCGGGCAAGGCCGAGCCGCGGGCGCGGGGCGACCCCCGTTTTCCGCCGCGGTCTTACGCAGCTTCGCAACTCGGTGTAGAATACGAGGTTCGCCGCGATTCCGACTGGAGACTGATGCCACATTCGTGGACCCTCGGCCGCCTGTTCGAACGGCGTGTGCAGGAGCACGCCGGCCGGGCACTCGTGGTCTGTGGCGCGCGCACGCGTATGTATCCGCAGATCGATGCCTCCGCCGCCGCGCTGGCAGCAGCGTTGGCGGTGCTTGGTGTCGGTGAGCGAGATCGCGGCGGCCATCACGGCGGAGCAGTACGAGGGCGCGGATTATCTCGCGATCTTCGAGCGGTTGATCGTCGAGTTGCCCGACCTGCAGTATGAGGTCACGGTCGGCACCGAGGATCTCTGGTACGATGACCGGATCTTCCAGTTCGAGGATCTCGTGTCGGGCGGGATGGGCCGGCCGGTGCCGGCGCCCGGTGCTGGTGACGATGACGCGGATCTCGCGTTGCCCTACACGTCAGGCACGATGGGGAAACCCAAGGGCGTTCGGCTGTCGGATCGGGCCATCGTCGAGAGCGCTGTACGAACGGCGGACGCGATCGAGCTTGAACCGGCACGATCGCGTGCTGGCGGCCGTGCCGCTGTTCACGATCTTCGGCGTCAGGATTGCGGTGGGCACGATTGCCAGCGGTGCGGCGCTCGTGTTGCAGGACCGGTTCGTCGCCGCCGTGGCGCTCCGGTTGATGGAGCCGCTCGTCCGGCGCATTCGGAAGTGGTGTGATGTGCAGGTGGCGTACGGTCTCACCGAGACCGGCCCGACCGTCTCGGTGACCCGATTCACCGATCCGGACGACAAGCGCACGACCACGGTTGGCCGCCCGCTCGCGGGCGTCGAGGTGAATGTGATGCGCGGCTATGCCCGGATGCCCGACGAGACCGCCCGGTCGTTCTCGCCTGAAGGCTTCTTCCTCACGGGTGATCTCGGGATCATCGACGAGGACGGGTATTTGCGAATCGTCGGGCGCACCAAGGAAACGATCCAGCGCGGGGGCCATCAGATTTACCCCCGCGAGATCGAGGATCAGCTCCGCGCCCACCCTGCAGTCGACGATGTCTGCGTGATCGGCCTGCCGCACGATGTGCTGGGAGAGCTGGTCTGCGCGTGTATCGTGCCGGAAGAACGCGCGGTCATCACGGGCGACGAACTCAAGCTGTTCGCGCGCGACACGATGGCCGACTACAAGAACCCCGATCTCGTCCGCTTCTTTGATGCCTTCCCGATGACCGGGAGTGGGAAGGGCCGGCGGCGAGAGCTCGAACGCATGGTTGCGTTCGACCACACAGCGATTCCAGGAAGTTCATGAACTCTCGTTCTCAGCGGCCCGCCGCCAGCATGTCGCCCGTGCCCGGCGCCCCGCGCCCGCACGTCGCCCCGGTGCACCGCGGCCCCCAAGCGCTCTCGTCCCAGGCGGCGTTCCACCACGCCCCGAACGCGGCCCTCCTCATCGACTTCGACAACGTCACGATGGGGATCCGCTCCGACCTCGCGTCGGAGCTCCGCCACCTCCTCGCCAGCGACATCATCAAGGGGAAGGTCGCCGTCCAGCGCGCCTACGCCGACTGGCGGCGCTACCCGCAATACATCGTGCCGCTCGCCGAGTCGTCGATCGACATGATCATGGCGCCGGCTTATGGATCGTCGAAGAAGAACGCCACCGACATCCGCCTCGCCGTCGACGCCATCGAGCTCGTCTTCACGCGCCCCGAGATCGGCACCTTTATCCTGCTCTCCGGCGACAGTGACTTCGCGAGCCTCGTCACCAAGCTCAAGGAGTACGGCAAGTACGTCATCGGCGTCGGCATCCGCGAGTCGTCGAGCGATCTGCTCGTCATGAACTGCGACGAGTACTACAGCTACAACGCGCTCGCCGGCCTCGTCAAGCAGACGGAAGAAGACACCGTCCGCCGCGACGCCTGGGAGCTCGTCCTCGAGGCCATGGAGCGCATGGTCAAGCAGGGCGACGTCAAGCGCTCCGATCGCCTCAAGCAGGTCATGCAGGACATCGACCCGAGCTTCGACGAGAAGGACCTTGGCTATCCCAAGTTCTCCAAGTTCTGTCAGGAGGCTGCCTCACGCGGGCTGATCTCCCTCACGCGCATGGAGAACGGACAGTTCGAGGTCGGCCCCGCCGGCGCCCGTTCGGAGGCACCTCCCGCACAGGTCGACGCTGCGCCCGAGGCCGACGCCGCGCCGCGTGAGGCGCGCGACAGCGAGGAGGAGGACGGTCGTCCCGATCGCGACGGCCGCCGCCGCCGCCGCGGACGCGGACGTGGTCGCGGGGAGGATCGTGGCCCGCGTGAGGCGGCACCGGCCGGCGCCGACACCGGCGACGTGTCGGACGAGATGCCGATCGACGTCGAGCCGATCGATGTCGAGCCCGAAGCGCCCGTGGAACTGCCCGAGCCGGCGGTGGTGGCCGCCGCGCCGGCCGACGACGACGGCGTCATCGGCCGGTCGGGTGAGCGCCTGACGCGAGCCGAAGCGTTCGATCTCGTGCGGCGCTCGGTCGAGGTGCTGGTGCAGGACGACGATGGAGCCGTCCGCGCGCGCGACGTACGCGTGCAGGCGTACCAGCTTCTCGGCCGCGACAGCGAGAGTCTCAGCGAGCGGAACTTCCCGCGCATCCTCAAGGACGCGCACGACGCCGAACTGATCGACCTCCGGCGTCGTGGTGATGACTACGAAGTGTCGCGTCCGTCGGGCGCCGCGCCGATCGAGGAACAGCTCAACCAGGCCGCCGCGGCGCACGCCCCGGTGCCGCCCGTCTCCACCGCACCGCGCGGCATGAAGTCGCGTGGCATCGGCGCCAGCCGCGGCGGGCGTAGCCGTCTCCCCGAACCGCCCGCGGATCTCTTCTCCGTCGGCGTCGTCGAGGACGTCCCCGCGCGGAGCACGGGGAACTCGCAGGCGCCGGCCGCTCGTGCCGAAGCCTCTCGCCCGGAGCAGAACACCGCGCCGGCGGCCGAGCCCCGCACCACCGAGCCCGCGGCGGCGGTCGACACGAGCTCGGCGCCCCCCGAGCGTCGTCCGAGCCGACGTGGCGGCCGGAAGGCGCCGGCCAAGTCGGCCAAGTCGGCCGCCGCACCGGCGGCGAAGACGGCGGCGAAGTCCGCCGCCAAGGCACCCGCGAAGTCCGCCGCCAAGAGCGCGGCTAAAGGCGCGGGCAAGACCCCGGCGAAGACCGCCGGACGCTCGGCCCGAAAGTCTCCCGCCAAGACCGCGCCCCGAAAGGAGCCGGCCACGACGGCGCCGTCCGGTCGTCGACCGGCGGCCAAGCGAGGCCAGGCATGACCGCGAACGCCGCGCCTCGTGCGCGGCGTTCGCACTTCGGGCCGGTGCTTTCGCCGGCCTATTACGATCGGGACACCGAGCAGGTCGCGCGCGACCTGCTCGGTGCGATTCTCGTCTGCGAATCTCCCGCCGGGCTCACCGCCGGGCGGATTGTCGAGACCGAAGCCTATCTCGGCGAGCATGACGAGGCCTGCCACGCCGTCGTCGGCCAGACGCGACGCACCGGGCCGCTCTACGGCGAGCCCGGGCTCGCGTACGTCTATCTGATCTACGGCATGCACCGGTGCTTCAACGCCGTGACGCGAGCGCCCGGCCTGCCCAGCGCGGTGCTCGTGCGCGCCCTCGAGCCCCTCGAGGGCGTCGAGCTCATGCGCGCCCGCCGCCCGGCGGCGCGGCGCGACCGGGATCTCTGCAACGGGCCCGGGAAGCTGTGCGCCGCCCTCGGTATCGGCGCTGACCACAACCGCGTCCCGCTCGACGCGCCCCCGCTCACGATTCACCAGGGTTCGTCCGTCGCCGACGATGCGGTCGACGTCACGCCGCGCATCGGGATCACCCGCGCCGCCGACTGGATGCTTCGCTACCTCGTGCGCGAGAGCGAGCACGTCTCCCGTACGCCAGCGGGCTTCGTTCGCCGCCCCTACGGCTCGGCGTGAGGGCGCGGCCGACCACCGGTCAGGCTTGACCCGGCGAGGTCAGCCTGTTGTCGCGACGGGCTCGACCGAGATCACCAGACGGCGCCAGCTCTCGACCTCGTCCCCGCCGACCCGTACCACCGACGCGCGACAGCGGCCGCCGGTGAGCATCCACGAAGCAAGCCGCGCCGCGATCGGCACGGGCAGATGCCCGACCACGTCACCGCCGCGGGCGTGCACCCACACCGCCGGCTCGTCCACGCCAGGCGGATCGGGAACCAGGATGAGCTCGTCGCCAGCCACGAGTCGGTGCACCACCGCCATCCGGGCGCCGAAAATCGTGCCGTGCACTTCCGTTCGGAACGCACCCGAAAAAACGGCTTCCTGGGTCATCTCGCACCCTCGCCCCGGCGGGACGTGAAGTCAATGCGCGATGCCCGGGCCCGTCGCGCTGATGCCAGCGCGCCACACGAACTCGAGGTGACCGCCGTCACGCGGCAGCGCCACCAGCCGCGCCGGTCCGTGACGCGGGAGGGGCGTGTCTCGTCCGATTCTGGAAGCCGGCATGCATGACGCATCGCCTGGCACGGCCGCACTCGCGTTGCGAGGCGCCATGCGTCACCCTATCGAGGTGTGTCCTCATGCGGATGATCGAGTCGAAGAACCGCGTGCTCATGATGGTCGCGGCGGCCACATTGAGCACGATTGCGCCGGCAGCGGTGCACGGCCAGATGGCGGGACAGGGGCGGGACGGAAAGTTCGCCGACTCCTGGTTCTGGGGAGCCAAGGGCGGCACCATGTCCGTCCGAACCAATGAGCAGAACAGCTGGGCGCCGACCGCTGGCCTCGAGTGGCTGATCACGCGCGAGCGCACCGCGCTGCAGATGACGCTGGCACAAGGCTTCTTCAGCAACGTGTCCGTGAGCGTTCTCGACACGACCTCGTCCAGCGGAATGCGCGACGTGCGCGTGTCCGACTATCGTCAGGCGAGCATCGGCGTTCTCGCGTTCCCGGTCGAGATCAACGGTCTGCGCCCCTACGCGGGCGTCGGCGTCGCGCTGAACATCATTCGCCGCGCCGAACCGAGCGGGCTGTTCAACGATCTCCCGACGCTCTACGAGCTCGCCAATCGCGTCGAGCGCCAGCGCAGCCGCGTCTCGCCGCTCATCACCGTCGGCGCCCAGGCGCAGTGGGGTACCGTCGCGCTCTTCGGCCAGGCCACCGCCCTCCCGACCAAGCGGGACTTCCTCCTCAACGGCTCGAGCAGCGTCCTCTCCTTCGACGCCGGTCTTCGCTTCAACGTCGCCAAGGCCGTCGAGCGGCTGAAGTAACAGCGGCTGTGGGCTGTTGTGGGCTGTGGGCTGTACGCGGTGGGCTCTGGGCGATCCACGCTCAGAGCCCACAGCCGGTTGTCTCAGACAAGACCGAGTTTCCGGCCGACTGTCGTGAAGGCGGCGATGGCCTCGTCGAGGTCGGCACGGGTATGAGCCGATGAGATCTGGCAGCGCACGCGCGCCTCGCCCCTCGGCACCACGGGGAATCCGAAGCCGGTCACGAAGATTCCCTCCTCGAGCATCAGCTCACTCATCCGGATCGCGTCGGCCGTTTCGCCGATGATGATCGGGATGATCGGCGTTTCGCCGGGCAGCGGCCGGAATCCGGCCTCGATGATCCGCTCGCGAAAATAGCGGGCGTTCTCGGCGAGCTGCCGTACGCGCGCCGGCTCCGCCTCGATCACTTCGATCGCGCGCAGTGCGCTCGCGGCCACCGTCGGCGGCAGGGCGTTGGAGAATAGCTGTGGACGCGACTTCTGCGTCAGCATGTCGCACAACGCGTCCGAGCTCGCGACGAATCCGCCGGCTGCGCCGCCTAACGCCTTGCCGAGCGTCGACGTGATGATGTCGACCTCGCCGAGTACGCCGAAGTGCTCCGCCGTACCGCGCCCCGTTGCTCCCAGTACACCCGTCGCGTGCGAGTCGTCCATGATCACGATCGCATCGTGATCGCGCGCGATTTGAAGGATCTCCGGCAGACGCGCAATGCTCCCTTCCATCGAGAAGATGCCGTCGGTCCAGATCAGTCGCCGCCGCGCGCCGGCGTTCGCGCGCAGCTTCGCCACCAGGTCGTCCAGATCGCTGTGCTTGTAGACGCCCGTGCTGCACTTGGTGATCGACTTGGCGAGCCGGATCGAATCGATGATCGACGCATGATTCAGCGCGTCGGAGACGACGAAGTCGCCCTCCTGGACGAGGCTCGCCGTCAGTCCCTCGTTCGCGTTCCACGCCGACACGTAGCTCAGCGAGCTCTCGGTCCCGACGAACCGCGCGATGGCCGCTTCCAGCTCGCGATGCACGGCAAACGTCCCACAGATGAACCGCACGCTCCCGGTTCCCGCGCCGAGCGTCCGCAGCGCGTCGATTCCCGCGTCGACGACTCGCGGCTCGTCGCACAGTCCGAGGTAGTTGTTGGATGAGAGGATCAGCACCTCGCCGCGCCCCTCCATCTGGACTCGCGCCGACTGCGGAGACGTCAGGTAGTTCAACCGCTTGTAAACGTTGTCGGTCTTGAGCTGATCGATCTCGCTCCGGAGCGTGCTGTGCAGCGCGTGATTGAGTGCCATGAGTCTGCTTTGGAGTAGGTGTTGCTGGGGCGACCGGCCGGTCGCCCGTCGTCCGTCGTTGGGGCGACCGGCCCGTCGCCCGCCCGCCCGTCGCCCGCCGTGGGGGCGCCCGGCCGGTCGCCCGCAGCTTCGCCCGCCCGCCCGTCGCCCGTTAGGCGATCTCGAACACCACCTTCCCCGCCTCGCCCGACTTGATCGCCGCGATCGCGTCGTCATAGGCCTCGAGCGGAAAGCGGTGCGTGATGATCGGTGTCGGATCGAACTTCCCGGAGCGAAGGAACTGGCGCATCTGGATCCAGGTGTCGTACATCCGCCGGCCCACCACGCCGTAGATGGTGATCCCCTTGAAGATCACCTCGGTCGCGAAATCGACGTCCATCGGCTTGGCCGGAATCCCCAGCATCTGCACCCGGCCCCCGACGCGCACGAGCCGGAACGCCTGATGGATCGCCGCCGGTACCCCCGACATCTCGAGCACCACGTCGACACCGAGGCCGTCCGTCGCGCGCATCACCGCCGCGTCGACCTCGCTCGGGTGCAGCGCATCGTGCGCGCCCATCGTGCGCGCTAGCGCCAGACGCGTTGGGTTGACGTCCGAGGCGATGATGCGTGAGGCGCCCGCCGCCGCGCAGATCCCGACGGCAAAGCACCCGATCGGGCCGCACCCCGTCACGAGGACGGTCGCGCCCGGAATCGAGGCGGTCAGCGCCGTGTGGAAGGCGTTCCCCATCGGATCGTGGATCCCGCCGACCTCGTACGAGATCGCGTCGTCGAGCTGCCACACGTTGGTCGCCGGCATCGCGATGTACTCGGCGAAGCAGCCGTCGCGGTCGACCCCGATGATCTTGGTGTACGGACAGACGTGCGCGTTGCCGGTACGACAGAGCGGGCACCGGCCGTCGACGATGTGTCCCTCCGCGGTCACCCGATCTCCGATGTGGACGTCCGTGACCAGCGCGCCCACCTTCACCACGTCGCCCGCGAATTCGTGGCCAACGACGAACGGCGGGCGGCACCGTCCGCGCGCCCAGTCGTCCCACTCATAGATGTGGACGTCCGTCCCGCACACGCCGGCGCGGCGGACCTGAATCAGCACTTCATCGTCGCGAATCGAGGGAACGGGCACGTCGGCCAGGGTGAAGCCGGGTCCAGCGGTCTCTTTCACAAGCGCTTTCACGTCGCGCGGCTCTCCAGAAATGGCGAAGATGGAGCAGGTGGTGGAACTGGACTCTGCACACGCGGCTCCCGGTGCGCGGCGGCTGGAAAGCTGCCACGGTGGCCGTCGTGAAGGAAGGCGTGTGCTCGCTCCGACTTATGGACGTCGCAACGCGAACCGCCCCCGCCGATCGGGTGATCGGCGGGGGCGGTTCGCATGGCTGCTGGTGACGCGATGGTCGCCCGGTCAGGCCGCGCGGCGTGTCTCCACCACCTCGGCGCGCTCGACGCCATCGCTCCACATGTATGCCCAGACCCGCGGGTTCGCCTCGTCGCGCGTTCCACGCGAAATGACGATGCCCACCGGCTCGGTTGTTTCCTGCGTCTGACGAATGTTCGGCATGAATCACCTACCTGAATCGGTCCTCATGGTGCCCGGGAGCCCGGGCCGCGCGGCCGCCGACGAGAACGGGTCGTCGACGACCGCATGATGGCCGCGTCGCGGCCTCTGAGCTCACTCCTAACGCACCCCCGGTGCCAGGGGGTGCGAATCACCTAAACCATTGCCGCACAACGAGAAACGCCGAGCAGGGAGGCTCGGCGTTCGGTTGACCGTCTCGAATCGACACAGCGAAACTGGACACACCGTGTCAGGGCGACACGGGCCGAGCGACGTTCCCCGACGTTCAGGCGATCGCCTTCCAGGCGACGAAGGTATGCCCGCCGCGCGTGTCGGGCTCGACGGCTACACGCCACCCAGCGTAGCGGCTCGTCAGCTCCTCCAGCGTCACCGCCGTCTTCCCGGCGATGATCGTCTCGACCAGGTGGACGCCCCCGTCGAGCGTCGCGCTCTGCAGCACCGCGATCGCCCGCGCCCGTTCCTCCGAGGAGAGCCCGGAGAACGCGGTCGAGGAGCAGACCACCGCCGTGAACGGTAGGTCCGGCGCGTACTCGGCCAACCCCGCCAGCCGCGGACGCACCCGGCTGCCGATCCCCACCGCCTCGGCCGCCGCCATCACCCGCTCGATGTCCTCTTCCTGCGCTTCGACTGCGGTGACCTCGCATCCGTGCGCGGCCAGGTAAAGCGCACACCGCTCGGTATCGGCGCCGCTGAGCAGGACGTGCCCGTCGTTCCGGTTGGCGACCTCCCGCACGAAGGCGACGTCGGCCGTCAGCCCCCAATGCTCGGGGCGCCGATACGCGGCGAGCCGGCGCAGGCGGCGGCGGCGCCAACTAGTATAGGTCGGGATGGCCAGCCGCCGCGAGATGATCCGATCGACCTCCTCCCAGAGGATCATCTCCGTCAGCGCCAACTGCGCCTGCGCCGTCAGCGCACGCACCGCCTCGTCCCCGATCCCGAGCAGTACGGAGCGCGGAACGCTCTCCTTGTACGCTTCGATCTCGCGTTCGACGTAGATCTCGTACTCGTGGCGGAGCGAGCGGGTAGTCTGCGGCATGTCTTTATTGTGGCGATACTCAAACGTATGGGTACAACCGGGCGAAGCAAGCGGGCCCGTCGTGTGAACGACATCTCAACCGTGCCCCCGCGCGGCCGCACGAGGCCGTCGCCGCCACTCGTGTGGCGCCCCCCCACCGTCGCTCCGCCGCCGTTCCCAGCCTTCTCCGGCCGCACTCGCGATGCCAGAACTTCCCGAAGTCGAACGTGCCGCTGCCCGGCTGCGCGCATGGGCCGTTGGACGGCGCATCGCACGGCTGGCGCTGCTGCATCCGGCGCTGCGCCGAAAGGCGGGCGACCTCGAGCGCACCGTTCGCGGCTACCGCATCGAAGCCGTGCATCGGCGCGGAAAGCAGCAACTGCTCCGGCTCGCCATGCCTGACGCCGGTCCGGCTGACGACGGTCTGCTGACCCTCCACGTCCACTTTCGCATGGCCGGTGACTGGGTGCTCGACGCCACCGATAGGCCCCTGCCGCCTCACGCGCGTGCCACCCTCGACCTCGATGACGGCACGCGGGTCGTCCTGGTCGATCCACGCGCCCTGTCCACGATCCACCTCGTCGCGGGGCACGGCGATCCGGCCGGCCTCGGCCCCGAAGCGTCCGATCCGAACGTTACGCCAGCCGATCTCCGGCAGCGGATGCACCGGCATCGCGGCCCGATCAAGCCTGCCCTTCTCGATCAACGCGTGCTGGCCGGGATCGGCAACATCTATGCGTCCGAGGCGCTCTGGCACGCGGGCATACACCCCGCGGTTCCGGCCGCCCGCATCGGGGCGGTGCGCATGACGCGCCTGCTGGCGGGGATACGCACCGCGCTCGAGGCGGGCGCAACTGGCGCGACACGCTACACGGACGCGGCTGTCGAGTCGCTCGAGGTCTACGGTCGCGAGGGCAAGCCGTGCCGGCGATGCGGCGGCGTCGTGCGACGGGTGACCCAGGCGGGGCGGAGCAGCTTCTTCTGCGGCGGGTGCCAGCGCCGCTGAACCGCACGTGTGGTCACCGCCTCGCGCTCCCGGTCAGTCCATCGCTTCGACGATGGCTCCCTTCAGATAGCCGGTTTCCGGGATGCTGAGAATCTCCGGATGGTCGAGCGGCTGGCCGAGTATCTCGCGCAGTGCGATGCGCCGCCCACTGTCGCCCGCGGCGGCTTCGAGCATCTGCATGAACAGCGGCTTCGAGAGGTGGTAGCTGCAGCTTGCCGTATAGAGCAGGCCGCCCGGGGCGAGGAGCCGCATCGCGCGCAGGTTCACGTCCTTGTAGCCGCGAACCGCTCCCGGGACCGATCCACGGTGTTTCGCGAACGCCGGCGGATCGAGCACGATGGTGTCGAACTGCTCGCGCCGCCGCTCGGCCTCGCGTAGCCAGTCGAATGCGTTGGCCTCGACGAACTCGATGTTGGTCAGGTCGTTGCGCCGCGCGTTGTCGGCGGCGCGCACCAGCGCCGGGCCCGAGATGTCCAGCGCGACGACTTCTGCGGCCCTGCGTGCGAGGTGCAGCGCGAACGAACCGTGATAGCTGAAGCAGTCGAGCGCCCGCCCGTGCGCGAGCGCGCCAATCCGTACGCGGTTCTCCCGCTGATCGAGGAAGGCGCCGGTCTTCTGCCCCGTCCAGGGCGCGGCGAGGTAGTGCACTCCGTGCTCGACGATGGCGATTTCTTGCGGGACCTCGCCCATCAGCGTCACGGTTTCCCGCGGAAGTCCTTCTCGTTCGCGCGCGCCCGTATCGTTTCGGGCGAGAATCCCCGCTGGACGAACCAGCTCGACCAGCGCATCGATGATTTCCTCGCGGAACGCCTCGATGCCGGTGGACGAGAGTTGGACGACCAGCCACCGGTCATAGCGGTCGACGACGAGGGCGGGGCAGCCATCGGCCTCGCCGTGGACGAGCCGGTAGCCCGTCGCCACGTCGGCGAGCGGCGCACGTCGACTGATCGCGCGCGCGATCCGCTCCCGCCACCAACCCGCATCGATGACCCGATCGGGGTCACGGTCGAGGAGGCGAAGGGAGATTTCCGAGGTGGGGCTCCAGAGGGCGACGCCGAGTGGCCGGCCCCGTTCACCGAGTACCTGGACGGCGCCCGCCTCGATCTCGGGCGGATCGATGACGTCGCTGCGGTAGATCCAGGGGTGGCCGACGGCCCAGCGTCGGGCGGCGCGTCCGGAAACGGTGGCGAAGGGGAGCATGGGTACAACGTAAGGGGAGGCGGTGGCGCACCGGTACGCGCGCCGCTCCCGTCAACGGTTCATCGCGCTCGGCGGAGGGGTGGCGACGGGCCCGATCGGGAGTGACGCGACGGGTGGTCGCGAGCGGGGACTGCCCCCCTTGCGGGCGACACCGGGGTGGACGTATAATGCCCGTCCCCCCGCCACCAGCGGTTGACGAAATCGATGCGAGCGGGGGCTTGACCAGGGTATCGGTCCAGGGTATAATGCGAGGCTGCCCACGACCAGTTACACGTCGTGGTTGCTATTTGACAAGTGAATGGATGAGTAGATCGTGGGAAATGGATCCTCATCTTCCTGACGCGGCCTTCGGGTGGCGGCAGGTGAGATGGCGAGAAGTTCGTAGTATTGCGCGGAGTGCTTGACTGTTTGTGAGGTCAAGTAACAGAAGGCAAGTGGGGGATGCCTGGGCACACAGAGGCGATGAAGGCCGTGGTAAGCTGCGATAAGCTCGGGGGAGTGGCACACACGCGGTGATCCCGAGATGG
>JBBQHX010000080.1:0-13560 GCA_038324385.1 Gemmatimonadales bacterium
CCGCCGGGCAGTTTGAACAGTCTGGCTGGCTGCACCGCCATCCGGTCGACCAGCGTCGACCAACTGATGATCCCCGGCTTCACCAGCCAGGTCGCCACGACGGCCAGCGCCGTTTCCAGCCCGATGATCCCATTGGGCGCGTCGGCGAACTCCCGCTCCTTCTCGTCGTAATGGTGCGGCGCGTGGTCGGTGGCGACGAGGTCGATCGTCCCGTCGCGCACCGCCTGCTGCAGCGCCTCGACGTCCTCGGCGGTGCGAAGCGGCGGATTCATCTTCGCGTTGGTGTCATAACGCTCCACCTCCGCCTCGGTCAGTGAGAGATGGTGCGGGCAGACCTCGGCCGTAACGTTGATCCCGCGGTCCTTCCCCCACCGGATCAGCTCGACTGAGCCGCGCGTGCTCATGTGCGCGAGGTGGACGTGCCCCTTGGTCAGCCGAGCGAGGAGGATGTCGCGAATGGCCATGATCTCCTCGGCCTCGTTCGGAATTCCCTTCAAGCCGAGGCGCGCCGAGACGATCCCCTCGTTCATGGCGCCGCCCTCGGCAAGCGTCATGTCCTCGCAGTGATCGATGACGGGCACGCCGAAGGTCCGCGCATATTCCAGCGCGGTGCGCATCAGGTGCGCGCTCATCACCGGACGCCCGTCATCGCTCACGGCCACCGCGCCGGCGGCGATCATCTCGCCGAACTCGGCCAGCGTCTTCCCCGCCTGTCCGACCGAGATCGCCCCGATCGGATAGACGCGTGAGGCGGCGGCGCGCTGCGCCTGCCTGACGATGAAACCGACGGCCGCCTGGTTGTCGGTGACCGGCGTGGTGTTGGGCATCGCGCAGACGGCGGTGAAGCCACCCGCCGCGGCGGCGCGGGCGCCTGACGCGATCGTCTCCACGTCCTCGCGACCGGGCTCGCGCAGATGGCAGTGCACGTCGATGAAGCCCGGCGTCACCAGTCGGTCGACGCAATCGATGGTCGTCGCGCCGTCGACCGATGTCTCGATGGCCGCGCCCGCGTGCTCGATGCGCCCGTCGCGGATCAGGAGATCGCCCACCTCGTCGAGGGCGATGCCGGGATCGAGCAGCCGTCCACCCTTCAGCAGCAACACGCTCACGCGGCACCTCCCTTGGCGGCTTCGGCCAGATCCGGCCGGCCGCCGGCGAGCAGATAGAGCACGGCCATCCGAACGGCGATCCCGTTCGTGACCTGCTCGAGAATGACGGAGTGCGGCCCGTCGGCGACGTCGGAATCGATCTCGACGCCGCGATTCATCGGGCCGGGATGGAGAATCACTACATCGCCTGGTGCACGGGCGAGTCGCTCGCTCGTCACGCCGAAGACGCGATTGTACTCGCGCAGCGATGGGATGTAGCCGCCCTGCATCCGCTCGAGCTGCAGACGCAGGATGTTGAGCGCCTGCGCCCACTCGATTGCCGCCTCGACACGGTCGAACACGGTGACTCCCATCTCCTCGATCGCCGTCGGGAGGAGGGAGCGGGGGCCGCACACCGCGACCTCGGCGCCCATCTTCCGGAGCCCCCAGATGTTGGAGCGCGCCACGCGCGAATGCAGCACGTCACCGACGATGCACACGCGCAGCCCTTCCAGCGATCCGAACCGGTCGCGCAGGGTGAGCATGTCGAGCAGCGCCTGGGTGGGATGCTCGTGCGTGCCGTCGCCCGCGTTGATCACGTTCGACTCGATCCGTTCGGCGAGGAAGCGCGCCGCGCCTGACGCGCCGTGGCGGATGACCACCATGTCGATGCGCATCGCCTCGAGATTGCGCGCGGTATCGACCAGCGTCTCGCCTTTCGAGACCGAGCTGCCTGACGACGCAACGTTCACCGTGTCGGCTGACAGCCGTTTCTCGGCGAACTCGAACGAGACGCGGGTGCGCGTGCTCGCCTCAAAGAAGAGGTTGACGATGGTCGAGCCGCGCAGCGTCGGGACCTTCTTGATCGCCCGCTCGCTGATCTCCTTGAACGGCCCGGCGGTATCCAGCACGAGCTGAATCTGCTCGCGCGTCAGCTCCTCGATCCCGAGAAGATCCTTGCCGAGCGCACCGCTCACGACGTGCCGTCCTTCCGCGCAATGATGACGGCGTCCCTTCCGTCGAGCTCCGACACCATCACGTCGACGCGCTCGTCCGGCTGCACCTGCACCGACTTCCCGATCACGTCCGCATGAATCGGTAATTCCCGCCCGCCGCGATCGACGAGCACGGCCAGCGCGATGCGCGCCGGCCGTCCGAAGTCCGCCAGTTCATCGAGCGCGGCGCGCACGGTGCGGCCGGTGTAGAGCACGTCGTCGACGATCACGACGCGCTTGCCGGTGATGTCGCCAGGCAGCGATGTGCGTCCGACCACCGGGCGGGGGCCGACCGTTTGCAGGTCGTCGCGATAGAGAGTGATGTCGAGGGCGCCGCTCGGGACGGTGACTCCCTCCTGCTCGTGGATCAGCTCCACGATGCGGCGGGCGAGGGGGACGCCGCGGCGCTGGATGCCAACGATGAGCAGGTCGTCCGTGCCGTTGCACGTTTCGACGATCTCGTCGGCCATGCGCTTGAGCGTCCGGCGCATTGCGCGCGCGTCGAGAAGATTCGCTTCAGTAGTGGCCATGGTGGCGAGCAATATAGCGGCGGCCAACGAGGAGGCGAGTCGGCCCGCGCGGCACGGCGCCCCAAACGACAGAGCGGCGGCCATCACCGGGTGATGGGCGCCGCTCACGATGTCGGCCGACGGACAGGGTGGGATTCGAACCCACGAGACGCTTGCACGTCTACACCGTTTCCAGCGGTGCGCCTTCGACCACTCGGCCACCTGTCCAGCTACCACGGCCGCCCGACAGGGCGGCGAGGTCGGATGCGGCCAGCGGCGCCGGTCGCGGGAAAGAAAACGGCCGGGCATGGAGCCCGACCGGAAGCGGACAGGGTGAGATTCGAACTCACGATACCGTTGCCGGTATGCCGGTTTTCGAGACCGGTGCCTTCAACCACTCGGCCACCTGTCCAAGGTGTCCCGACACGTTAATGCGTCCCGCGCGGCCAGTCAACCGACCACCCGGCGCACAATCGAGATCGCCCCGTAATCCCCCTATACGGGAGGCACGGCGGGGCCCGAAGGTGACGCGCGTCGCTCACGGAAGAACTGCTGCAACAGCGACGCGGCCGCCTCGTGCAGCACCCCGGCCGACACCTCGGGGTGATGATTCAAGCGCGGGTGGCGGAGGAGATCGCCGACCGATCCGCCGAAGCCGGCCTTGTCGTCCCATGCGGCGAACACCACCCGATCGAGTCGCGCGAGCACGATCGCCCCCGCGCACATCGCGCACGGCTCCAATGTCACGTACAGCGAACACCCGCCGAGCCGCCCATGCCCCAGCACGGCGGCGGCCGCTCGGATGGCGAGTAGCTCGGCGTGGGCCGTGGCGTCGCGGTCCCGGACCATCCGGTTCTGCGTCGTCACGATCTCCGCCCCGCCACGCACGATCACGGCGCCCACCGGCACCTCACCGGCCCGCGCCGCCTCACGCGCCGCCTCCAGCGCGCGCGTCATCCAGACAGTGTCCTCCCGCGCCCGCGGAAGCGCGTCAGGCACCGGCGCCGGCAGAGACGCGTCAGGCACCCGCGCCCACCGGCTCCGGCTGCACCGCCTCGTTGGCGCGCTCGAAGGTCAGCGTGCCCGCGCTGTCGGCGTCGACCCGGATCCGGTCGCCTTCCTGAAACCGCCCCTCGAGCACGGCCATGGCGAGCGGGTTCTGCACCAGCCGCTGAATGGAGCGCTTGAGCGGGCGCGCACCGAACGCCGGATCGTAGCCGTCGGTAGCGATCACCCGCCGCGCCGCCGGGGAGATGTCGAGCGTCAGCTTGCGGTCTTCCAGGAGCGTCGTCAGGCGGGCGAGCTGCAGGTCGATGATCCGGTCGATCTCCGACTCGCCGAGCGGACGGAAGACGATGATGTCGTCGACCCGGTTAAGGAACTCGGGTTTGAAATGCTGCCGCAACGCCGCCGTGACCTGTGCCTCCACCAAGCCCGCGTCGGCACCCTGATGCTCCAGGATGTATGCCGAGCCGATGTTCGACGTCATGATGATCACGGCGTTCCGGAAGTCGACCGTGCGTCCCTGTGAGTCGGTCAGGCGGCCGTCGTCGAGGATCTGCAACAGGATGTTGAAGACGTCCGAGTGCGCCTTCTCGATCTCGTCGAACAGGATCACGGAGTACGGCCGACGTCGCACGGCCTCCGTGAGCTGCCCGCCCTCCTCGTAGCCGACATAGCCGGGGGGAGCGCCGATCAGTCGCGCGACGGCGTGCTTCTCCATGTACTCCGACATGTCGATGCGCACCATCGCGTGCTCGTCGTCGAACAGGAACTCGGCCAGCGCCCGTGCGGTTTCGGTCTTCCCGACGCCGGTGGGGCCGAGGAAGATGAAGGACCCGATCGGGCGGTTGGGGTCCTGCAAGCCGGCGCGCGACCGGCGGACCGCGTTCGCGACGGCGCGAACGCCCTCCGGCTGCCCGACCACCCGGGTGGCCAGCACCGCCTCGAGCTGCGTGAGGCGTTCGCGCTCGCTCTCGAGCATCCGGGTGACCGGAATCCCCGTCCAGCGAGCGACGACGTCAGCGATGTCGTCCGCGGTCACCTCCTCTTTCAGGAACTGGGGACGCCCCTCGTGGCTCGCGAGCCGCTGCTCGGTTTCCTGCATCTCCTGCTGGAGCTGCGGGATGCGGCCGTAGGCGATCTCCGCAGCGCGGCCAAGGTCCCCCGACCGCGTGGCCTGATCGGCCTCGGTGCGGGCCTGCTCGATCTGCTGCTTGATCCGGCCGACGCTCCCCAGCACTTCCTTCTCCTGCTGCCACTGCGCCTTCATGCCGCCCGACCGTTCGCGCAGCCCGGCCAGCTCGCGCTCCAGCGCCTCACGACGCTCGCGTGAGGCAGGATCGGTCTCCTTCGCCAGCGCCTGACGCTCGATCTCGAGCTGGATGATGCGGCGCTCGACCTCGTCGATTTCCTGCGGCATCGAGTCGATCTCGATTCGCAGCCGCGACGCCGCCTCGTCGACGAGATCGATCGCCTTGTCGGGGAGAAAGCGGTCGCCGATGTAGCGGTTGGAGAGTCGTGCGGCGGCGACCACCGCGCCGTCGGTGATGCGCACCCCATGGTGCGCTTCGTACCGCTCCTTGAGCCCGCGCAGGATCGCCACCGTGTTCTCGACCGTCGGTTCGCCGACGAATACGGGTTGAAAGCGGCGCTCGAGCGCCGGATCCTTCTCCACATGCTTCCGGTACTCGTCGAGCGTCGTCGCCCCAACGACACGCAGCTCGCCGCGCGCGAGCAGCGGCTTCAACATGTTTCCGGCGTCCATCGACCCTTCGGCCTTTCCTGCCCCGACGAGCGTGTGCATCTCGTCGATGAACACGACGAACTGCCCCTGCGCATCGGTGATCTCCTTGAGCACCGACTTGAGTCGCTCCTCGAACTCGCCGCGATACTTCGCCCCCGCGATCAGCGCGCCGAGGTCGAGCGAGACGAGTTGCTTGTTCTTGAGCCCTTCGGGCACGTCGCCATTGACGATGCGCTGCGCCAACCCCTCGGCGATCGCCGTCTTGCCGACGCCCGGCTCGCCGATGAGAACGGGGTTGTTCTTCGTTCGCCGCGATAGCACCTGGATGACGCGACGAATCTCCTCGTCGCGCCCGATCACGGGGTCGAGTTTGCCCTTGCGCGCGGCGTCGGTGAGATCGCGCGTGAAGCGCTGCAGCGCCTGGTACTGGTTTTCCGGGGTCTGATCGGTGACGCGATGTGATCCGCGCACCGACTCGAGCGCCGTCGCGAGCTTGGCCCGATCGACGCCGACGCCGCCAAGCAGTGTGCGGCTCTCGGTGCCCTTCACCTCGGCCAACGCAAGCAGCATGTGCTCGGTCGAGACGTACTCGTCGCCGAGCGCCTTCATCTCCTGCTCGGCGCGGTCGAGCACCTGATTCAATTCGCGGGAGAGCGTGGGCTGGGCGTCACTCTGCTTGGGATAGCGCCCAATCTCACGGTCGAGTTGCTCGCGCACGGCGGCCACGCGCACGCCGAGCTTCTGCAGCATCGGGACGATGATTCCCTCGTGTTGCGCGAGCAGCGCCGAGAGCAGGTGCAGGTCGTGCACGAGCGGATTGCCCGCTCGACGCGCAAGAGCGAGCGCTTCGTTCAGCGCCTCGCCCGACTTCACGGTGAGACGATCGGCATTCAGCATCGGATCCTGTCCTGTGTCTGGGAAACCCACGTCATCGGACGGCTATCCCACCGCGAGCGGGGCTACGTGTCCACGCCCGCTCCACGCGCAAGGCGAGGGCCGCGAGATCTCGGCCGCTCCGGCAGCGAGCGCGTCAGGATGGCTGGCCGTCCCTGCTGGAGCGACAGTCCGTTGACGGCGCCGCGGCCGTTCGGTAGCGTTGCGCGTATGATCAGATCGGAGAACGTCGGCGCGCCATCCCCTCGTCCGGGCGCCACCCGCGCCGTGCTCGTGTTGCCGGCACTGATTGCGGCGCTCGCCGGATTCGGCGCGACCGCGAGCGGATGCAGCGGCTCCGGCAACCTCGGGATGAGCGACTCGACCTACGTGGCGGCGATGGCGGGCCTCGAGCGGTTGCAGCGTGAGGCGGGAGCGCCAACCGACCAGGCCCGTCGCGACTCCGTGATGCAGGCGGCGGGAGTCACGGCGACTCAACTCGTACGTGCGGCCGAGGTGCTCGCCTCGCAGCCAGGGCGTGCTTCCGAACTGTGGCGCGCGATCGACCGGCGGTCGCGCGAGACGCCGGAATAGCTCCGAGCGCGGCCAGGCATCGCTGCGGGCGACCAACGGTTGGGGTGCAACGAACGAGCGGGGCGTGACGCCAATGCGTCACGCCCCGCCAAACGACCGCGTCCGGCCGGTCGAGTCCCGCACGTCCGATGTTACGTGATGGATGCTACTTGATGATGACCCGCTTCACCTGAACCGGGCGCCCGTCGACTTCGAGCTTGTAGAGATACATCCCAGGTGCGGCCGACTTTCCGGTGCTGGCGTTCTTGCCATCCCAGTAGGCGGTGTATTCGTCGCACGAGAGGAGCACGTCGTCCAACGGCTGGTCGGCAGCGCGGCGTGGCTCGCCACTCTGAAGGGTGGGAACCGCGACGAGCTGTGCCAGCACGTTGTACACGCGTGCCGTCACCTTGTAAACCTTCCCACGCTCGCTGCAGTTCGGCGCGTCTCCGACGGCGAACGGCATCCGTTGAGCTTCGACCTTGACGGTCGCGACTCGAACCGGAATTTCGACTTCACTTTTCGGCTTCGGCACAGCCTGTTGGGCTTGCGCCGCGATGGGTGAAGAGACGAGAGCAAGCACTGCCGATAGTGCTACCCAACCGAGCTTCATGGCACCTTCTCCAGCGGACAGAACAGGTTCGAAGCGAATACTCCTGAGGCAGGTGATCACTGACCCTTTGCGCCGAACATACGGCTCGCGATCGGATCTGTCAAGCAACGGCAAGCATCGGTCACATCACGATTTATACCACGCACCGGAACGCCCGGTCGACGGGGGCTCCAGCGCCGGATCAGCGGGCTGATCCGATGCCACATCAAGGGGGGCCGGGCCGAATCCCCGAGCGGCGTCGCCACCCGTGACCCAGAGGGCAGCGGGTGGGACGAGACTCGAGATGTGATATGTGACCCCGAGATAGTGTGGATGATCCGTTCCCGCCGGCTCAGCGCGGCCAGCCGCCCTCCCAGACCGTCCAGGAGCGCAGTGGGCGGTCCCCCAGCACGTGCTCGGTCAGGAACTCCCGCAGGAGCCGCTGGTGCGCCCGAATCGACTCCGCCGGCGGGGGGTCGACGTGATCGCCGGCGAGCCAGCCCCCGATGGACGCCCGCGCAGCGGCGGGGAGGGCGCGGCCGGCGCCGCCGTCGCGAGCACAGCGCGGGCACAACGTGCCGCCCGTGCGCATGACGAACCGAACCGGCTCGTCGGCGGGGCCGATCGGGGTGTGGCAGTTCGCGCAGACGTCGAGCGCGGGGGCGAAGCCAAGCGTTTCAACCATGCGCCAGAGCCCCGCGAGCGCCGCCGCGTCCACCTCGGCGAGCGGACGCGTCGCGAGCGCGTCGAGCGTGTGCACGAGCGTCTCGTAGGCGGGAACGTTCGGCTCCTCGTGCAGCAGGCGAAGCGTGAACTCGCCGACGGCGCTGGCGGCGACAAATCGCTCGAGCTGCTCGCCGAGCTCGGGGCGTCCGCGGCCCGAGTCGAAGCCGGCCATCGTCTGCAGATCGCGCGACGGCTTGACGTACAGGTGCGCGACGCCCTCGGCGAACAGGTCGAGCGCACTCCCGGTGCGGGCGCGCGTGCGGCGAGCGCCCTTGGCAATCGCCGACAGCACCCCCGCCTCGCGGGTGACCAGCCGAACGATCCGCGAGCTCTCGAGGTAGTCGCGGACCTGCAGCACGATCGCGTCAGTGCTGAGGATCGCCACGGCGCCTCCCGTGTCTCGCCGTCCGCGGACCGGGCAGCGGGCCAGACGGCGCGCGACGCGCGGCCGGGAGCCGCCCCGGGCGCCGCGTCACAACCGTGCGTCGCGGTCGAGCAGGGCGTCGGTGAGCCGGCCCTTCAATTCCTGCCGCTCCTGTTCGTACGCGGCGCGCTCGGCGTCGGTCGGCGCGCGGCGGCGCTGAAAGCGCGAGTCCAACTCGACGATGCGCTGCGCCAGCCGGTCTGGCGTTTCCTCGACGGGCACGCCGACGGCCCGCGCGGAGGCGGTGCGGCGCTGAAAGCTCCGCGCAAGTGCGAGCAGCATCACCATCCCCACCGCGAGCAGCACGGCAGCCACGTACAGCGACCGGTTGTCGAATGCCACGGCCGCGAGCGACACCGTCACGACTCCGCCCGCCGGTGCCTCGTCGGCGAGCAACCGGCGGAACGTGCGGCCTTCGAGCGTCGCCGGCTCGACCTCTTCCAGCCCCGGACCGGCGACTTGCGCCCCTTGATCCTCCACCAGCACTTCGAGCACGTCGACCGGCTGCTCGATCGGAACGCGCAGCGGGAAATCGTCGCGACTGAGCGTGTACGAGAAGGAGATCTGCTTGAGCCCCGGCGCGAATGGGGCGTAGACTTCCAGTCGCCCACCACGCGCGGCCATCGCTTCCTCCGACACGTCCGACTGCCCCGCCCGCACGTCCTGGGCGCCGGCGGGGAGCGGAACCGCCCACGTCGCCCTTTCCTCAGCCGTGGCGACGAGCGTCTTTTCCGTGTCGTTGGCGAGCTCGAACACCTCGACGACGATGATGCGATCCGTGCTGTCGGGCGCGCCGACGATCAGGTGCCGCCCCCGCATGGCGAGGGACAGCGGACCACTGGTCGTGTCGAAGACAACGATCGTATCGGCGGTCGGGCCGAACAAATCCGGGCCCGCGGGCGGCGTGAAGTACGTGACGCCGCCGAACTCCGCCGAGACGAAGAAGACCGAGGTGGAGTCGGCGGGGGAGACCCGATACGGGAGTCGATAGCCGCCCCGCGCGTCGGTCCGCACGGAGTCGACCGGACCGGCCTGATCGCGCCCGACGCGGTGCAGTGTCGCCCACACGCTCGCCGATGCGATAAGATCGACGTCGGTCGCGCGCGCGACCACGCCCGTCACGGCACGCGCCTCCCCACCCTGCGCGATCGGAGCGCGCGCGGCGGCCGGCGCGGGGGACGGCGGCTGGCCGGAGGCGGGCTCCTGTGCAACGACGACGCCGCCCGCTCCCAGGAGGAACGCGACGGCCATCGCTGCGGCCCGGCATCCGACGGCACCGAACGGGGTCCGTGCGAGCCGCGGGTGCCTCACGCGCGCCTCACGGGGTGAACTTCCCGAAGTCCTCAGGGCCCAGGTTCTCGAGATATTGCTTGAGTTGTTCGGCGCGAAGCTCCTCCTCGCGTCGATCGAGGTCCGACGGTCCGACGGTGAATGGCTCGTCCGACGCGTCGATGTCACCGCCGGCGAGCAGCGACACGTCCGCAAAGATGGGGGCCGTGAAACGCAGCGCGATCGCAATGCTGTCCGACGGCCGCGCATCGATCTGTACGAGCTGATCGCCGCGCGACACGTGCAGCTCGGCGAAGTACGTGCTCTTCAGCACCTTGGTGATCTGGACGCGGCGCACCGTGCCGCCGAGCCCGACGATCAGATTCTTGCACAGATCGTGGGTCAGCGGCCGTTCGCGGCGAATCTGGTTGAGCTGTAGCGCGATAGACTCCGCCTCGGGCTGCCCGATCCAGATAGGCAGCAGGCGGGCGCCTCCCTTCTCCTGCAGGATCACGACGTAGCTGTTGGTCGAACTATCCAGACCCAGCCGCGCCACCGTCATCTCTACCATCATCGGGATCACTCCTCGAGATCACTCCTCCCGGTTCGGAAGCACGCGTGGCGCGTGCTCCCGAACCGCATCCGGATGGCGCGGCGTGCCCGACGACCGGTCAGCCCGCTGCCGCCTGGAGCTGCGCCACGCGGTCGCACCGCTCCCACGAGAAATACCGGCGCGCCGTATCGCCCGTTCCGCCATCCACAGGCACTCGGCCGAAGTGCCCGTAGGCCGCCGTCTCGCCGAATATCGGCTTGCGCAGATCGAGCGACTCGATGATACCCTTGGGCGTCAGGTCGAACGTTTTGGTGATCGCCCGCGCGATTTCAGAATCGGGCACGGTGCCGGTGCCGAACGTGTCGATCATGACGGATACCGGCTCGGCGACACCGATGGCGTAGGCGAGCTGGAGCTCGCACTTGCGCGCAAGTCCGGCCGCCACGACGTGTTTGGCGACCCATCGTGCGGCGTAGCACGCCGAACGATCGACCTTGGTGGCGTCCTTGCCGCTGAACGCGCCGCCGCCGTGCCGACCCATCCCGCCGTAGGTATCGACGATGATCTTGCGGCCGGTAAGACCGGCGTCGCCCTGCGGGCCGCCGATCACGAACCGACCGGTCGGGTTGATGTGCAGCGAGGCAGATCCGTCCATCAACTCCTTCGGGATGACAGCCTCGATCACCTCGCTGCGGATCGCCGCGCGCAGATCCGCCGTGCTGACATCCTCGTCATGCTGCGTCGACACGACGACCGCGGTGACGGCAACCGGGCGCCCGTCCTCGTACGCAACCGTCACCTGCGCCTTGCCATCGGGGCGCAGCCAGGGAAGACGCCCATTCTTGCGCAGCTCGGCCAGACGCCGCGTCAGGCTGTGCGCAAGCTGGATGGGGAGCGGCATGAACTCGGGCGTCTCGTCGACGGCGAAGCCGAACATCATCCCCTGGTCGCCCGCGCCGCCCGTGTCGACGCCCTGGGCGATGTCGGGTGACTGGCGGTCGATGGTCGAGATCACGGCACAGGTCTTCGAATCGAAGCCATACGTCGCGTCCGTATAGCCGATCCGCTTGATCGTGCCACGCACGATCTCGGGGATGTCGACATACGTCTCGGTCGTGATCTCGCCGGCCACACAGGCGAGCCCCGTGGTCACCAGCGTCTCACAGGCGACACGGGCTTGTGGATCCTTCTCGAGGATCGCATCGAGAACCGCGTCGGAGATCTGATCCGCGACCTTGTCGGGGTGTCCCTCGGTGACGGATTCGGACGTGAAGAGGTGGCGTTCGCTCACGGTGGCCCTGGGAGGGTGGGCGGTGATGAAAGTCGTGGGCGCCCGGCGCCCGCGTTCGCGTGCCGCAAGATAGGGGGGCACCTGGCCCGCGCCAACCCGCGCACGGGCCGCCGCCACGTGGCGACGGCCCGTTGGCGAGCGCGCTCGTCCGAGCTACGCCGGGTCGTCCGCGTCGGATTCGCGCAGGAACGGGGCGTCGCCGAATGCGGCCAGGAGCCGACGGCGCAACTCCACTTCCGCGGCTTCGGGCGTCGGCGCCTCGGCCGCCGCGCGGGCCGCTTCCGCGGCGATCTCGATGCTCACGCCCCGGATGATGCGCTTGACGAGCGGCACGGAGCGCGGCGCGACGCTGAGCTGCCGGATCCCCAGCCCCACCAGGCAGAACACGCTCACGGGGCTGGAGGCCATCTCGCCGCACACGCACACTTCCAGCCCCGCCGCAATGCCGGCCCGCGTCGTCCGGTCGATCAGTCGCAGCACCGCCGGATGTAGCGGCGTAAAACGCGCGGCGAGGTTCACGTTGCCGCGATCGACCGCGAGCGTGTACTGCACCAGGTCGTTCGTGCCGATGCTCAGGAAATCGGAGACAGCCGCGAGCTCGTCGGCGAGAATGGCCGCCGCGGGCGTTTCGATCATGACACCCAGCGGCAACGTCTCCCGATGCGGAACACCGCGCGCGGTGAGCTCCGCCGACGCCTCGCGGAGCAGGGTGCGTGTGGCCGCGACCTCGCCCAGCGTGACGACGAGCGGCAGCATGATGCGGACGTCACCCTCGAGACCTGCCCGCAGCAGCGCACGCAGCTGCACCTTGAACATTTCGGGCTGGTCCAGGCACATACGGATCGCGCGCCACCCGAGGAACGGATTGGCCTCCATCGGGAAGCCGCCGACCGGGAGCTTGTCGCCGCCGATGTCGAACGTGCGGATGACCACGGGTGCCCCGTGGAATGCGCGTACGACGCGGCTGTAGGCGCGCACCTGCTCCTCCTCGTCAGGCATCGTGGCACGGCTGACGACGAGGAACTCCGTGCGCATCAGTCCGACGCCGTCGGCACCACTGGTCGCCGCGGACTCGGCTTCTTCGGGAAGATCGACGTTGGCGCGCACGGTGATCGTGACCCCGTCCACGGTGACCGCGCGCTGATCAGCGTCGCGGCGCAGCTCGGCCTCGTCGATCGCCTCTCGTTCGGCACGCCGGCTATACGCCTCGACCTCGGCATCGGTCGGCGAGACGATCAACGTGCCGGCCGAGCCGTCGAGCACCACGCGCTCGCCACCCGTCAGGCGGGACGTCGCGTTGCGCAGGCCGACGACAGCCGGCAGGCCGAGCGAGCGGGCGAGAATCGCCACGTGCGCCGTACGCGTTCCGGCATCGGTGGCGATGCCGGCGATCGCCTCCGGATCGAGCTGCACCGTCAGGCTCGGCGTGAGATCGTGCGTGACGAGGATCGCCCCCGCCCCCTTCTCGACGTCGACCGGATCGTGATCGGGCAGGCCGAGCAGCACGCTGAGCACCCGGATGTGGACGTCGGTCAGGTCGCCCACGCGCTCGCGCAGCATCGCCTGCGCGTGGCGAGCGAAGTGCTGCCGCCATTCGAGCAACACCACGTCGAACGCCTTTTCGGCGGCCAGGTTCTGCCGGATGTAGGACCGCACGCTCTCCCCAAGCTCGACATCGTCGAGGATCGTCAACTGCACGTCGAAGATGGCGGCGTCTTCGGGGCCGGCCCGCCGTTCGGCACGATCGCGCACCCGGTGGAGGCGATCGGCGGCGATGCCGAGTGCGCGATCGAACCGCGCCAACTCTGCCGGGATCTCGTCGTCCGAGATAATGCGGTGGCGCACCTCGGGCACTTCCCACCGCAGCAGGTGCACGGGCCCGACGACGATACCCGGCGAGGCGGGGATTCCACGCAGCGTG
>JBBQHX010000081.1:0-13552 GCA_038324385.1 Gemmatimonadales bacterium
GGTACCCCGAAGGCACCGGTCCCTTCCCGCTCGTCCTGATCGTGCATGGCAACCACGACCCGAAGGATTTCTCCGACCCGGGCTACGCCTACCTCGGCGAGCACCTCGCCAGTCGCGGCTACATCCTCGCGAGCGTCGACATGAACTTCGTCAACGGTGCCACACGCGGCGAGAACGACGCCCGCGGCTGGCTGCTGTTGAAGCATCTGGAAGCGTGGCGCGGCTTCAACGACTCCACCACCTCGCCGCTGCGGGGGCGCGTCGACCTTACCAACATTGCACTGATGGGGCACTCGCGCGGCGGAGAGGCGGTGGCGCACGCGGCGTCGTTCAACCGCATGGAACGCTACCCCGACGACGCGAACGTGCGATTGGACTTCAATTTCGCCATCAAGTCGCTCGTCGCCATCGCACCGGTCGATGGTCAGTATCGGCCGGCCGATCAGTTCGTGCCGATCCGCAACGTGAACTATCTCGTCTTCCACGGATCCCACGATGGCGACGTGTCGACGTTTTCTGGCCTTCGGCAGTATCAGCGACTGGAGTTCACCGACGGCGGCGACTGGTTCAAGTCGGCCGTCTACATGTATCGCGCGAACCACGGCCAGTGGAACAGCGTCTGGGGTCCCTATGACAACGGACGCCGCTCCCCCCGCCGGCTCGAGCTCGCCGCGTTGATCGAGCCGGAGGCGCAACGGGAGTTCGCCCTGGTCTACATCACCACCTTCCTCGACGCGACACTGCGCGGCGACCGGCGCGGTGTGGCGCTGTTCCGCGATCATCGCGCGGCCGGCCAGTGGCTACCGAAGACGATGTACATCACGCGCTTCGAGGAATCGTCGTTCGAGCCGGTGGCGACATACGAGGAGGACGTGGACGTGACCACCGCGACGATGGCCGGCGTGACGATCCGCGGCGACAGCCTGACGACGTGGCGTGAGGCACCGATCCCCTATCGCGGGACGGGTACCGACACTCAGCAGTCCAACGCGGTCTGGCTGGGCTGGAACAATCGCATCGCCGGTCCCGATACCGCCGCCCGCGCGACCCCGGCGAGCTACACGATCGCGTTGGACAGCGTGGCCGTGGATGCGCTGCCGATGGGGCCGGGCGCCGTGCTGAATCTCCTCCTCGCGCCCACGCGCGACGTGCCCGCGCCGCGCCCCCTCCCCCGCGACACCACGCGGCGCGATACCACCGCCCGCCCCGCGCCGCGGGCACCGCGGGCACCGCGGCCTCCCCGCGTCGCGCCGGACACCACGCCGATGGATCTGACCATCGAACTGGTCGACGCGGCCGGCGTGCGTGCCCGGGTCCCCCTCTCACGCTATGGCGCCATTCGCCGGCCGCTCGACGTCTACATCTCGCGGCGGCGCGGGCGCGACGCATCGAGCTTTGCGCGCACCTTCGAATACGTCCTGCAGTCGTACCACCTGCCGCTGGCGGACTTCTCGGCGGCCGAACCCGGTTTCGACGCCACGCGCGTGCAGCAGGTGCGACTCGTCTTCGATCGCTCCGTCGCCGGCACGGTGATCGTCGATCAGATCGGCTTCTCCCGCCCGAATCCGGACTTTCTCGCCCGGCGATAGGCCGCCGTCGATGGTGGCCGCTCGACCCGCGCCCTCGCGTCCGTGATCGCGCACCGCATCCGCATCGCGCGCGGTTCCGCTTCACGCCAGAGCTCGACCGTCCAACTCCGGCGCGTGCGGCTCAGTACGCGACCCGGACGTAGCGCAATCCGTCGAGATACAGGATGTCGTCCCGCCCGCTGGTGCGCAGGTCGAACCGAACGCTGACGCGGCCGAGCCCGGGCGGATCGTAGTAGTCGAGGACAATGCGGTCGCGATCATAGTCGTCGAGATACCAGACGGCCGCGGCCCCGAACGTCTCGTACGGACGCCCCGCGAGATCGGTGATGACCTCGGTGTAGTCGGCGCGGTCGCGGCGGAATCGCCACGTGGTCTCGACGAGCGCGTTGCCCCACCAGGCATCGTTCACCTGCTCGGTGCGCCGCCAGCTACCCTCGAGCTGGCGCTGGGCGCTGCCGGGCCCGGTGATGATGTCACCGGCGACGCAGGCACTGGCGAGCAGCAGCAGCGCCACGGCGGGGAGCACCCGGCGCGTGAGGCGACCGAGCGTGAGGCGACCGAGGGGGAGCCGGGACGCGTGGGACTCGGCCGAGGCGCGAACGAACGAACGGAAGGTACGCATGATCGGAGTCCTCGTGCGGCACCGGCGGCGCTCGTCAGGCGCGGCGGGTCACGCCGCCGGCCGGACCGGCGCCGCGTGAGGCTCCGAGCGCCTGCCGATCAGCGTCCGCGCCAGCGCACGCCGAGGCGATGCACCGATCCAGCGCCGTCGTACGGGTGGAACGCATAGTCCAGCGTGAATGAATCCAACACGAACCCCGCGCCGAGCGTCAGGACACTCGCACCGCCGCGTGGAACCCGCGCGCCGATGCGTCCCGCGATCCCGATCCCCTCCACGGGCACATACATCGTCTCAACCCCGCCCCCGGCGATCACCGTTCCGTCCAGCCGAACGGCGAGATCCGCCGCGGCCGCAAGGTCGAAGAGTGCGAAAGGCACGGCCGGCGTGTATGGCGCCGTCGCCAGGCCGATCGCCAGTTCCGTGGGGAGCTCGATTCGGTCGTCGCCCGCGATCAGGCCACGTCCGATGTTGCGAACCGCCACCCCCACGCCGATCCGCGTTCCGGTGGCGACCCCTACATCGGCCGCCAGCGTCCCGCTTCGCTCCGAGCCCAGACGATGTTCGGCGTACTTCGCCGTCGCCCCGACGCGGTACCCCTTCACCGTTCGCGCATAGGCCAGCGCGGCAACCAGGCTCGCCGCATCCACCGGTCCGCGCGACAGCAGTTCGTCCGCGCGGCGCGGCACCGCCGCCAGGCAGGCGCCGCACGCGGCGCCCCAGTCCAGCCCCTGCACGCCGATCCCGATCGTGCCGCCCACCGCGGCGGTCGATGACCGGAAGGACAGCGCCGTCGACGCCGTGCCGAACCGCTGCGCATCCACGCCAATCCCCACCTGCCCGGCGAGATTCGCCGGGTTCGCGAAGACCGCGCTCTCGTCGCGCGCCGCCGTGGCCGCGTCGCCCATGGCCGCCGCGCGAGCACTGGCCGGCAGGGTGAGCGCGGGCGCCGCCCATCGGTCGTCCTGCTGCGCCATCAGGGGCTCGTTACGCACCAGCCCTGACGCAAAGACGACGGCTACCGCAGCGACGCGTACGGCGACTGGTGAGCGGCTGGCCCAGCGAGCGAGCACGCGGACTGTGAGATCGTGATGCACGGAGCGCGGATGAGAGGAGTGAGCGACCTGGTCGCGGTGGAAACTACGACCAGGGCGCATCGCGGCAACGTCGCCGCCCTGCCTCTGCTCCCGTCACACCACGGTCGTGGACGACCGTCGCCGCGTACGAACGTTCCTCTACGGTCCGCGCGCCGGTCAGAACGCGAGACGGAGCCCGGCGGTCAGCGCCCAGTTGTGCGTCGTCCCCGTGTTCAGACCGAAGCCCACGCCCTCCTCGGCGTCGAAGCGTCCGATGTAGTCCTTGACCATGAGCTGCAGGCCGAGCGAGGGCGTGATGTTCACGTCCACGCCACCGCCGACGTTGTAGGCGAGGTTGGTGCCTCGCGAATCGACCAATGAGTTGTTCAGCCGCTGGGTGATCGCGCCGACGCCGCCCTGCACGAAGGGGCGAATGCCCAGTCCGCCCGCGGTCTCGATCGGAACGCCGAGCTGGATGCCGCCGTCGTAGACCCACATCGTGCTCTCGCCGACATTGAAGCCGCCGATGATCGGAACCCCGACCCGCAGGTCGCTACGCGAGTAGCCCAGGTTGCCGACGATCGCGATGTTCGGCGTCAGGTCGACACCGAGCTGCGCACCGACGATCGGGCCGTTGGCACTCGTGAGGTTGGAGCCGAGCGGACCCGAGATGATGTCACCCGTGATCAGCATGCCGGCATACGGGGCCACATGAATCATCGGACCGACGCGGGTCGCGCGCTGCGCGTCGGCGACGGTCGTCGTCAGGACGAGCGCGGCGGTCGCGGCGGCGCTGGCGGCCAGCAGTCGCGAGCGCTGCGTCAGCACGGGAATCGAACGAGAGATGGCGCGCATGGAACCTCCAGGGACGGGCGTCGAACCGCTGTGGCCACCAGTGGCGACGCAGGTCGCATCGTGGTGGCACACCGCGCGAGTCGCGCGGCACCCACTGGGAAGGCATGGCCGGGACCATCTCTCCTGGTGCGGCGTATCCCGTTCACTACGAATCACTTAGCCCTGACCGGCGGTCGCTCGTCGCGTTGTGAACGTCCATTCTGGAGGACGACACGCCGTCCCGCCGTGATACGGTCGGCGTGGCGGGGGGTCCGCCGATCCGCGTGAGGCCGACGCGAACGAGCGACCATGGCATCGATCGCCGTTAGTGGCGGCTGTGGCGCCTGTGGCGGGCAGCTACTCGCGCCGCGGTCAGTTGCCGTCGGCGGGTACGATGTCGAATCGGTACCCGACGCCGCGGATGCAGTGCAGGTAGCGCGGCGCGCGCGGATCACGCTCGAGCTTGCGACGCAGCTTGAAGATGCACTGATCGAGCGCCCGGCTGCCGGCGGGAAATTCGTGGTCCCACAACTCCCGCTGCAACTCATGGCGCAGCACGACCTCGCCTGCACGGTTGAGCAGCACGAGCAGCAGCGCGAACTCCTGCCGCGTGAGGGTGACGGGCTTCCCCTGCTGCCACACGCGGTGTGCCGGGATATCGATCTCCAGATCGCCCACCGCGACGCGGGTCAGGGTGTCGCGCGGAGGCTGGTGCAACTCGCGCGTCCACGACAGCGGGGACGTCCCGCGGACCAGTGCCGGACGCGACACGCCGTTCCGGGATGCCAGTCCGCCGTGCGACGCGGCCGGCGACTCGAGCATCGCCGCCACGCGTGCGAGGAATTCGTGCATGACGAGGCGCCACTCGTCCGACTCGTCCGCGAGGTCGGCGTGCATCGCACGCGCGACGGGGGCGGAGGCGGAGCCGGCGGGGCCCGCCATGATGCGCACGGCGATGTCGGATCCGTCCACGTCCCCGAGCGTCGGCGCGGATAGTTGAATCGTCAGTTCGACACCCGATGGCATTGCTGAAATCATCGTCCGCTCCCTGTCCAGTTGCATTGATCACGCAGTCCGCGAGGGTTTCTCTCCATCGCTTGGACAGTCGTGGGCGTCCAAGCGTTGCAACGAGTCCTCACCGCTCATTCCGCGGCCGCCATCCCTGGCGACGGATCGAACGAACTCTTGCCCTCCGTACGATACGGAGCGCAATACGTGTCAGTGAGCTTCAGGGGACGGAACACGCACTCGGGGCGACGAACCGCGCATCGGCAGGTACGAACCGGCGGCGGCCGGGCGCTGGCCGCTCGGCGGGCACCCTGGCGGACTGGTCGGCCGGTCTGCGCTCGGCTGGTCTCCGCTCGGCCGACCGTCCGTCAGTCGGTCTCGATCGGCTGCCCCTCGATGTCCGAGATCAGCACCCAGACGCTCCGCGTGCGGCGGGAGTAGAAGAGACGGACGGTGACGTCGCGCGGCTTCTGCTTGAAGGCGAAGTGGAAGCGGAACGAGACGTCCAGCGACTCTCGGCGCACCCCCTCGCGAAAGCGGCCATGGAACGCCTGCACCTTCGTGCACGGCGCGACCTCGGTGAAGAACTGCTTCCCGATCTGCTGCTGCTGCGACAGCGACGCGAGACGCGACTCGACGGCGTTGAACTTGAGGATCCGGCCCTGCGCATCGAGCTGGATGATGCCATAGGGCAGGTGGTCCAACTCGGTCGCCGTCATCTCGTCGACGGCCTCCAGGAGCTGGTCTTCGTCGTCGGACGGTGGAGCGGGGGTGGGCATCACGGCGGTCGGGAACGAGGAAGCGGGGCGTCGTCAGGCGGCGACCGTGCGGCCGGCATAACGCCGTTGCTGCGTCTGCTCGACTGACACGATCGGTACGCCAGCGCACAAAACGATGTCTAACCAGTGCCGACGGACGCGCTTGAACAATACGCGGCGATCGCCTATCGTACACCCTGGACGATGTCGAACCGCGGCCCCCTCGCGCGGCGGAACCTCGGCGCCGTCCAACGCGCGGGTCGCCGCTCCGGTGACCCGTGACCGCTGTCACATCCCTGTGTTGAGGATCGGCGATGACGGTCGAAGCTGCGCAGTCACGGCACGCGCCACTGGTGGTGATTGCCGACGCCGACGCCGATGCACGACTCATCCTCCCCGCCGCCCTCCGCCACGCGGGGTATCGGTGCGCGCCCATCGCCAATGGCGAGGAGGCGCTGGACCTTGCCGAACGACAGGGTGCCGCGCTTCTGATCACGGAGCTCTACCTCCCGGCGCGCGGCCGCCCCTGTGTGGTGCACGCCGTGAAGGACAGGCCCGCGTCCACATCTCGATTACCTGTTCTCGTCTACACCGCCCATGCGATGCCCGAGGACCGACAGTGGGCGCTCGATGCAGGGTGTGACGTCCTGCTCTACAAGCCCACGCCGGTGCAGGACCTGCTGGCAGAGGTAAAGCGGCTGGTCGTTCGCTGATTCCTCACCGACCGACGCCCAGCTCGAACCCGAGATAGACATTTCGGAGCGGCGCGGGCTCGATCACGCGCCCTCCGAACCCATTGACAGTAACGGCGCTCACATAGCTCCGGTTCCCCAGGTTCTGGACGCCGCCGAACGGCGTGACCAGCGTTCCCGCGATACGCCCCGTCCACGCGACGCGCACGTTCGTGACACCGGCGCCCCAGCCATCCACGCGCACCGTGTTGCGATCATCGGCGACGACCGACGAGCTCAGCATGTGATCGGCGTCGAGCGTGACGCCGCGCCCCACGTCCAGCCGCAACCCCAGTCGCGCGAAATGCTCGGGCACACCGGGCAGAGTGTTCCCATCGAGCGTGTCGGTCACGGCGCCGCGCACCTGACGATACTCGCCATACCGATAGCGCGCGTAGGTGTACGCCCCCACCAACTGCACGCCCGACAGCGGCCGCGCCGACAGCTCGACCTCCGCGCCCGAGTTGCGGGCGCCGCCGGCATTCTGGAAGAATGCGCGGCCGTTGGTCTCGAGGAACTGCACCACCAGTCCGGTCACCTGGTTGCGGAAGCCGGCGACGCTGTAGCTCCACCGGCCATCCGCGCTCTCGCCGCGCGCGCCGAGTTCGGCACCCACCGTTCGTTGCGGATCGAGCGACGGATTGAACCCGCCCAATCCATCGGGACGCACCTGCAGCTCGGTTGTGGTCGGGGTCTCGAAGGCGGTCGACAGATTGGCATACGGAACGAACAGCGGCGCCACGGTGGCGCTCGCGCCCAGATGGCCGCTCCATGCCGGCATCGTACGGCCGCCGCTCTGGTCGCCGTTGTCATCGAACCGGTCGTCCACGCTGAACCGCGTCCGATCGTAGCGTCCGCCCAGGCTCAGCTCGACGCGCTCGGTCGGCTGCCAGCCGAGCTGTACGAACGGTCCGAGACTCGTCACCGCTTCGACCTGACTGAGCAGCAGCGTGTCCGTCGGCGCTGTTGGGCGACCGGCGGTCGCTCGGCGGTTTTCGCGGAGATCCTGCATGCGCTGCCACTCGATGCCCAGCGTGAGGCGCGGCGCGGTGGGCGCCGAGCCAAGTTGCCGCGCGCCGGCGATCCTCGCTCCGCCCGAGCTCCGGTCCAGCGTGGCGAAAGTGCCGTTGACGGGCGACGCGGGCGCGGGGGGCGCGACCGCGAGGGCGTTGCGCACGTCGCGTGTGGCGCCATAGACGGTTGCGACGAGCTCGTTGCCATCAGGATCGACGCGGCGCAGCGTTGCGCCGAGCCCCGACTGCCTCGTCCGCTTGTCGGCGCCACGAATCACGTTGAAGCGAGACGCCGAGTCGCGATTGACCGCATATTCCGCCGTGGTGAGCGCTCCCGGATTGAACGCCGCCGGCACCTCGCCGTGGTTCAGGCGCAGTTGCGCCGTCACCAGCGGCGAGACGGCGATGTCGGCCGCGGCGTTGACCTGGCGCACCTCGGCGGAACTGTGCTGGCGGAATCCGTCCGTCGTCAGGCGCGACACCGATAGCATCCCCACCGCGCGACTGGTGCGGCCGTTGACGCGCGCCTGCCACTTCCGCAGGCCGAACGAGCCGCCCGTCACGCGCACGATCCCGCCGATTGGCGCCGGACCGCCCAGATCGCTCTGGAACGAGAGCACGCCGCCGGTACCGTTGCCATAGAGCGCCGAGGCCGATCCCCGCAGCACCTCGACGCGGTCGAGCGTGCCCAACTCGATGTTCGTGATCTGACTCTGTCCGTCGGGCAGCGTCTGCGGAATGCCATCGAGCAGCACACGCACGCCGCGCAGGCCGAAGTTGGCCCGGTTTCCGAAGCCGCGGATCGACACGCGCGAATCCACGGCGTAGTTGTAGCGCGCCGCGACATACACGCCCGGAATCGTCGTCAGCCCCTCCTCGAACCCCACCGTGGGCTGCGCGCGCCGCAGTACGCGCTCACCGGCCACCCCCACCGCCCACGGCACGCGCTCCAGCGACTGCTCGCGCGAGGTGACGGAGACGCGCACATCCGGCAACCGCGCCACCGAGTCGCGAGCGGCCGTATCGGCGGGCGGACGTTGCTGGGCACCCGCGAGCGCCGGGAGGAGCGCCGGCAACGCGACGAGTCCGGCAGTGCGGCGGAGGCGAGAGCGGAAGGGGGACGGAACGTGGCGAACGGTCATGGGACGCGGCGCTGGAGGAGAGAACTGCCGACGGCGTTGGCGGGCGCTCGAATGCCCAGCCACTCGGCTACGGTGGGCGCCGCGTCGACCGTCCGCACGCGCCCGAGTCGTTTCGGGGAAATCCCAGCGCCCCACAGACACAGCACGGTCTGCATGTCGGTGGCCACCGACGGAAAGCCGTGCGAGCCGACTGCGCGTTCCGCGTTCGCGGTGACGGCACCGGCCGGGTCGGGGCTCCACGCATAGCCGGCCGCCGTCTCGAAATAGAGATCGCCGCCCGTCGGGCCACCGATCCCCAGCGAATCGGCGCCCGGCGCATCGGCGCGCCAGATGGCCGACACGACCGGCGCACCGTCATCGCCCCGAGCCGCGCGGAGGGCGCGTTCGGCGGCCGCAATCACCGCCGCCTCATCCTCCGGCGGCACGATTCCCTGCCGCCATGCCGTCCGGTTCACGACGACGAAATACCCGTTCGGCGAGAGCGCCCGTGTCCGCGTCAGGTCGATTCGGCCGGCGGCGTCGAGCACGAGCAACCCGGCCTCGCGCAGCGCGGCGTTGGGGCGGAAGCCGCGCCAGGTGATGCGCATTCCGTGATCGCCCGAGACGACGAGAAGCGCTTCGGGATCGTCGGCGACAAACGAGTGCAGCAGGGCAAGCCGCTGGTCGGCGAGCTCCCAGGCCCGCGCACGCACGGCCTGCACGCGCGCCCCCAGGGCCGGGTCGAACATCGGGGCGCCCGGCTGCGCAAGCCCCAGCCACTCGTGATCGACCTCGTCGAGCAGCGGGAAGTAGTCGAAGAGCAGCGCGGCATCGCGCGTCGTCCACCCCCAGCGGCTCCCCCGGTTGAACTGGCGCGTCATCAGTTCGAGGCTTTCCAGATACCGCCACTCGGCCGTTCCGTCGCCGCCGCGCTGGATCGGATTGCCGAGGGCGCCGGAGCGGAGCAGGCCGAGCGTGCCGTTGCCATACCAGCCGTGCAGCGCCTCGCCATACGACGCGCCGATCGCGTCGCCATTGGTCTCCACCACCCGCAGTTCGGGAATGACGGCGAGAAAGCGCGTGCCGTCGGGCGAGAGGTCGAACAGGCGCGCCGTCAGCCAGACACGGCCGCCGTCGATGTCCACCGGCACGGCCTCGGCGAAGTGGCGGGCCAGCGGCCGATTGTCGTCAGGCGCGCGATCCACCGCGGCGACGCGGGCGATCGTGCCCCGCGTGACGTCACGCGTCGGGGCAACCAGCAGCCGGTCATAGCGGGTGGCGCCGTGCAGCAGCCCGAACAGCGAATCGGCGCCCGTGCTCCAGGCGATCTCCCGCGGCGGGACGCCGGCGGCCAGCGCGTCGAGGCCGCGCCAGGGGCCGGGATCGCGCGGTGGTGCGGTCCGTTCCGTCAGCGCGACCGCCGGCGCGACGAGCACGTTGTAGCCGTTGAGCACCGCCACGCCCGGACGGGCGAGCAGATTGGCGGCTGCCTCACGCGTCGCTTCCAGCGCCGGCTCGGGCGCGTCGAGACCGCGGTAACCGGGGGGCTGCGGCGCCTGCGTGACGTGATGCCCCACCACCCGCAGGCCCGCTTCGGCGGCGCTCAGCCAGAGCGGCTCTCCGCGCAGCCCTTCCGAGCTGTACCCCGACACGGTCTGCAGCAGCGTGTGGTCGGCGCGTGGGAGGCGCGTCTGCGCGTTGGCGCTGATGCCGCTGACGTTGCCGTAGGCGCCCGTCCAGATCGCCGCATGGCCGGGGGCGGTGACGCTCGGGAAGGCCGGCTGCGCCGCGTCGGCGCAGGCCCCCTCCGCGAACATCCGCCGGAAGGTGGGAATCGAGGCGGCGGGCACGGTCTCGAGCGCCCGGCGCTCGTTGAGCGCGTCGAAGCTGACGAGGATCGCGCGGCGCACCGCAGGGCGCGCCGCGTCAGGCACCACCGTAGCGCCCGCGCCGGCGGCGATCGTTCCGGGAGCGCAGCCGGCGAGCAGCATGAGCGTGGCGGCCGCGTGGCGGCGCCACGCGGCGGAGGTACGGGACACGCGATCGCCGGGCGTGAGGTCAGTCCAGCTCGGCGAGGGCGATGCCGCGCGTCAGGAAGATCCGCCCCACCGCGTCGCCGATCTTGTTGTTCGGCGTGCTCGCCCCCGCCGTGATACCGATGCGCACGTCGCCCTCGGTCGGCAGCCACTGCTGGGCGACAGTCTCCACCTTGCTGCCGATCGGCAGGTGATGGATGGCGCCTGACGAGGGGTCGATGCAGCGCGCGTCCTCGACGTGATAGGTCGGCACGGTATCGGCGCACAGCGCGGCGAGCGAAATCGTGTTGCTCGAGTTGTAGCCGCCGACGACGATCATGACGTCCGGCGGATCGCGCAGCATGTCCATCATCGCGTCCTGCCGATCCTGCGTCGCGCTGCAGATCGTGTCGAACGAGAGGAAGTTGGCCGCGCGATACTCGGCGCCGTGGCCACGCTCCATCGCCAGCCCGACCTCGGCGCCGATGGCGATCGACTCCGTGGCCAGCATCGTCGTCTGGTTCGCGACACCGATGCGCGCCAGATCGCGGTCGGGATCGAAGCCCGGCGAGGCCGCATGGCCGAACTGCGCCAGGAACGCCTCACGATTCCCTCGTCCCTCGATGTACTCGCACACGACGCGCGTCTCGGCCATGTCGCGAACGACCACATAGCTGCCGTTCGGGTACTTGGACGCCTGCGACGCGGTCGCGCGCGTCTCCTCGTGGTAGTACTTGCCGTGGATGAGCGAGGTGTAGCCGTCGCGCGCGTACCGCTCCACCCGCTTCCAGACGTTGAGCACCGAACCGCACGTCGTGTCCACCAGCACGCATCCACTCGCGCGCAGCGTCTCGAAGTCCTGGATCGTGACGCCGAACGCGGGGATGATCACCACGTCCTCGGGCGTCACGCCGGAATAGTCGAAGCCATCGGGACCGGGCGTGAGGATGACGATCCCCATCTCGCGCAGCTTGGCGTTGACGTGGGGATTGTGGATGATCTCGCCGATCAGATAGATCCGCCGATCGGGGAACTTGGTGCGCGTCTGATACGCGTACTCCACCGCCCGCTCGACGCCGTAGCAGAAACCGAATTCGTGCGCCAACTGCACGGTCACGCCCCGCGCCGAGAGGCGATAGTCGCGCTCGCGCAGCAGATCGACGAGATGCCCGCTGTAATCGGAGGCGAGCGACGTCTGGACTTCGGTCTTGAGACCAAAGCCCTTGCGGAAGTACGTGGTGGCGGGGTCGGCAGCACTCATGTCACGGAATATGTGCGCCGGACGCGGGCGAGGGTACCGTAGCGGAGGCGGAACTCTGGTCGGGCACGGTGTACGGCGCAAGCCGCGCCCGGAGCTCGTCGGGAACGGGGCGCGGGCGGAAATCGGTGCTCCCGACGCAGACGATCACCACGCGCCCGAGCGCGTGGACCACCCCCGACTCGGCATCGGCCACCTCCACCTCGACGGTCAGTGAGGTGGTTCCGATCCGCGCCACGCGCGCACGCAGCGCGACCAGGGCGTCGAGCTTGGCCGGCGCGTGGAACTCGATGTGCAGCACCCGCCGCGGCAACCAGGCCCCGAGCTGTTCCATGATCCTCATCTGCGATGCGCCAGCGTCGCGAAGCATCTCCGCCTCGGCGACGTCCATCAGCCGCGTCACGGCGCTGTAGCGCATGATGCCGACGGCGTCGACATCTTCCCAGCGGATCCGTTCGGTGATTGTGAAGGGCCAGGTCATGGGATCGAGCGTGGAGTCGGGAAATGAAGTCGTGCATCTCGGGGCTAACCCGAGCGCGACGAGTGGCCACCCGGGGCTGCGTGCGAAGTGTAGCAGGTGCGGCCCGATGGATTCCGCCCGGGGGGGGTGGCAGGCGTCATCGGGCGCGGCCCCTTTCCGCGCGGCCTGACGCTCGGGCATCTTCCCCCTCCCACCCTTCACCTCGATCCGCCGATGCTCCTCCCGACGCGCGCCACGACGACGCCCGCCCGTCGCCATCGCCGTCCGCGGCGGGCGGTCGCGACGTGAGCATCAGCAGCGGGGGCTACATCCTCGCCGGCGGGCGCCTCTGGCTGGACTTCGTCAATAGCGACGACGCCCGTCGCGCCCGCGGGCACGACGCGCTGCGCACGTTCGGATCGGCGCTGCGCTGGATGGAGGCCGCCGGAATGCTCGACGCCGATCGGACGTGGGCAATGCGCCGGCGCGCCGACCAACAGCCCGCCGGTGCGCTGGCGATCCTCGGTGAGGCGCGTCGGCTGCGCGCGGTGTTGCGTGGGCTGGCCGAACAAGGCGCCACGCAGGAGGCGGCCCGCGAGACCGCGCGGCGGGAGATCAACCGCGTACTCGGCCGGAGCGTCGGCGTCCGTCGGGTCGCGCGTGGGGAGCCCGGCGGCTACGTACGCACCTTCGCGCCGACCGGCGATGTGTTCGCGACGCTGCTCATCCCGCTCGTCGATTCAGCGGCCGATGCGCTCGTTGAAGGCGAGCTGGAGCGCGTGCGGCGGTGCCCGGGTGCCGGGTGCGCGCGCGTGTTCCTGGACGACACGCGCAACGCGCGGCGCCGGTGGTGCGACATGACCGGATGCGGCAATCGCGCAAAGGCGGCCCGACGGCGGGCGGCCGGTCCTGCCTGACGAGGCGCCGTTTGAGCGTCGTCAGGCGCGATCAGTCAGGCGGCGTGTGACGGCGGGTGCTTGAGATAGCCCATGTCCGTTGCGTACCCGACCAGCTTCTTCTGCAGGATGCGGCGGCCGCGGAAGAGCCGCGACTTGACCGTGCCCTCGGGC
>JBBQHX010000082.1:0-13529 GCA_038324385.1 Gemmatimonadales bacterium
GCGCTGGCGTCGGCGGCGGTGAACGAGCGGATAGTGATCGCCGGAGTCTCCTCCGAGACTGCTTGCCGCGCCCTGCGCGTTGTCATACCGTGAACCGCGAGGGTCCCGCCGGAACGGCGCGGCCAGACGCTTGCACAGACCCGGGGAGATGCCGTGACCGCTCCGCGGCCGGAAGTAGAATGCACACCGCGAGAGTTCAGCTATCGTTCGGCGCGGTCGGGAAGCCTGCTGGCGGGGCTCGCCCTCGCCATTCTCGTCGAGACGTTCGCGCTTCATCTCTGGCTGGTCGGACAATTCCCCGTGGTCGCCTGGGTGCTCACGGTGACCAGCTTCGGCTCGCTCGGTTGGCTCGTCGCCGACTATCGCGCGATGGGACGCGGCGCGGTGCGCCTCACGCGCGACGCGGTCGTCATCGCGATCGGGCGACGGTCCACGATCACGCTGCCGCGCACGGACATCTCGCACGTCGATCCCGCGGGGTGGCGCGACGTTCCGGAGCCGGGCACGGCCGCGGCGTCGGGGTATCTCAACCTGACCGCGCCCGCCGAGCCTAACGTGATCGTGACCCTCAGCTTGCCGACGCGTGTCCAGCTCGTTGCCGGGCTGTCGCGTGAGGCGCGACGATTCGGGCTGCACCTGGATGACCCGCGGTCGTTCGTCACCGCGATCCACACCGCCGGCCTGTCCGAGCCGGCGCCACACCGGACGTCCGCGCCAGGATGACGGCAGTGCCTGTTGCTCGCATCGTCGCCGCCCGTGTGACGTGCGCGGACGGCGCGAGCGCTCGTGCAATCCGGCCCGCCCTTCAGCGGCATAGCGCGCGAGCCATGTCACTGACCGCTCACGATCCCAGCCGAGGCACCCCGTCGTCTGGTCATCGGCGGATCCATCGGTACGGCACGAGGAGCGCGCGCTTCTTGCGTTCGGAGAGAGCACGCCGTGGGCCTCCTGCGGGCCCCGACGGGCAGCCGCAATGCACCGTGACGCGACCATCTCCCCCGACACTACGGTCATGATCCGATCCGCTCGAGACCAGCCGGCGAGTCTCGTCGAGATCACTGATGATGCCGGCGGCAACCGCGCGCCGGACGCTACGTGGCGTGAGGCAGACGGGCGACGGCCGACCCGCCCCTACCGCATCCTGCTCACGACCTGGCAGGATTTCGGCGCCGGCTCCGTCCAGTCCGTACAGTATCTTGCGCAGG
This sequence comes from Gemmatimonadales bacterium, assembly GCA_038324385.1. Classification (GTDB taxonomy): domain Bacteria; phylum Gemmatimonadota; class Gemmatimonadetes; order Gemmatimonadales; family Gemmatimonadaceae; genus JBBQHX01. The sequence continues at coordinate 1,206 of JBBQHX010000082.1, forward strand.
GGCTGCTCGAAGCAGGCCACGATCTCCACGTCGCGTGCCCGGCCGATGGTGTGCTGGGTCAGCGTCTCCGCGCGAGCGGCGTTCCCGTCATCCCGATGGAGTTCCAGCGCGGGTGGAGCCTACGCTCGGCGCGACGGCTGGCCGAGATCATCCGCGAGTACGATGTGGAGATCGTCGATGCACAGGAGTCGCGCGATCGGAAGGCGGCGATCCTCGCGGCCTGGTTCTATCGCACGGACAGCCGCCTCGTCATCACCCGCCGGCAGATGACGGCCACCTTCGCGCCGATCAACCGGATCTATTCGCTCGCCGCCGATCGGGTGGTAGCGATCAGCGCCGGCGTCGCCCGCGACCTCGCCGAGCACGGCATGCAGGCCGAGAAGATCACGGTGGTGCACACCGGCCTCGACCCGCAGCGCGTCGCCGACCGCGGAACGCCCGAAGAGGTACAGGCGCTTCGCGACGAGTTCCAGCTCGATCCGACGTTGCCGACCGTGGGAGTGGTGGCACGTCGCAAGGATCAGGAGACGCTGCTGCGTGCGCTCGCCGTGCTCGGGCGTCCCGTGAACGCCCTGTTCATCGGCATCGAGCGGGACGATGCCCTTGCCGCGCTGGAACCCGGGCTGCCTGACGGCAGCCGGCTCGTGTACACCGGCTTCCGTGATCGCGTGATCCCGTTCTATGAACTGCTCGACGTGAAGGTGCTCACCACCCTCCGGGAGGGGCTTTCGCAGGCGATCCTCGAGAGCATGGCGCTCGGCGTGCCGGTGATCACCGCCGAAGTCGGCGGCACGCCCGAGGTGGTGCGCGACGGCGTGAACGGGATGCTCTTCCCGCCGGGTGACGCCGATGCGCTCGCGCGCTGCCTCACGCGGCTGCTCGACGACTCGGCATTTGCCTGCTCACTCGCCGAGGCCGCGGGGCGTACCGTCGTCGGCCCGTTCGCCGCCGCCAATCTGGTGCGCGGGACCGAGGCCGTGTATTCATCGTTGCTCGAAGATGGCTGAAGGGGGGAGGATCGACGCCGATGAAGATCGCTCTGTGCAACTCGCGCCGGGGGTGGGGCGGCGCGTCCAGCATGGCCGTCGAGCTCGCTCGTGGCCTCCGCGCCAGGGGGCACGACGTCGTGGTGTTCTGCAAGATGGGATCTGCCCTTCACCGCGCCCTCGACGCCGAAATCCGCGTCGAACCCATTCTCGGTGGCGCGGACTTCCCGCTCCCCGCCATTGCGCGCTGCGTCCGTGCATTCCGCCGCCACGGCACCGAGGTCGCCCTGTGCAGCGTCCGAAACGACATCCGGATGGTCGCGCCCGCGGCGCGCCTAACGGGCGTCCCGGTGGCGATGCGGCGCGTTCATGGATACGCATTTGGCCGCGGGCTCGTCGATCGCCTGTTCGATCGGCTTCCCGCGCGCTACATCGCGAACTCCGGCTTCACGCGTGACGTCATGCTCGCATCCGCCTCCTGGCTAACGGAGGGCGCGGTGTCGCTGGTCCCGAACGGTATCGATGTCGAGCGATTCGCCATGGCCCGCCCCGCCTCACTCGGGCTTCCGGAGACGGCGGTCACGGTCGGCTTCGTCGGGCGAATGGATTCGGAAAAGGGTGTTCTGGAGCTCGGCGCGGCCTGGCCCGCGATCGTTGAGCGTGTGCCTGACGCGCACCTGGTGATCGTCGGCTCTGGCGGAGAGGAGCGCGAAGTGCGGCGCCGACTGGGTTCGGCGCGCCAGGTCCACTTCCTCGGCTTTCGCGGCGATGTACCGGCCGTGCTGCGTGCGCTCGACCTGCTGGTCGTTCCGTCGCGCTCGGAGGCGTTCGGCCTCGCGGCCGTCGAGGCGATGGCGGCGGGGGTGCCAGTCGTCGCCACGCGCGTCGGTGGACTTCCCGAAGTGATCGCCGATGGCATCGAGGGCATCCTGGTCCCGCCCGCGGATCCCGACGCGTTGGCCGAGGCGGTCGTGGCCATGCTGCGCGACCCGGAGCGGATGCAACGGATGGGACGGGCCGGGCGGAAGCGCGCGAGGCGCGAGTTCGACATCGCGCGCGTCGTTCGTAGCTACGAGGCGGTGCTGCACGATCTGGCGCACGCCGGACGCGGGCAGCCTGCCGAGGTGCCGCGGTGACGCCGTCCGTGACTGCGCCGACTCCGACGTCCGCCTCTCAGGAGCCGGTGCAGATTCGACCCGTGCGTGTCGGCGAGCTGTCGCGATTCACGGACGAGGCACTCGCCAGCGCGGGGCCGAACGACGTCGTCCCGGTGAGCAGCCTCCGCGCCGAGGCGCAGAGTCGAAATCCTCATGCGGCGCCTGACGACGTGGCGCTGCTCGTCGCCTATCGCGGAACTCGACTTGTGGGCTACCTGGGCCTGCTACCGGGGCGTCTACGGCTCGGGGGATGCGAGCGCTCCGTCACCTGGATGAGCACCTGGTACGTTTCGCCGGAGCTCCGTGGCCAGCGCGCAGGATACCGTCTGTTCCAGGCAGCGCGAGCGCTCGGCGTCGACCTTTTCGGAACGGCCTTCTCGCGCGACGCCGAGCGCGTCATGCGTCAGGCAGGCTTCATCGCCTTCGGCCCCGTCGAGTTCCTCACGCTGGATCTGCGGCGCGTGGCGCCGCTCGCGGCCCCCGCGGTCGCGTTGCGCCGGCGGCTGCGAACGACCGGGCGCGATGCCGGACGCCTCGCCGCGCTCGCCTGGACCATGGACCGAGCGCTCAGCCGCCCGGGGCAGCACGCGGTGCTGCGGGCGCTACTGCGTGGAGTCTCCCGCAGGGTCGAGGGCGTTCGCGCCGAGGCGGTGGAGACGATATCGCCGGCCGCGTTCGGCGATGCCGATCCGCCTGACGTCGACCGTTTCGTGCGCGACCTCGACGCCGTGAACTGGACGATCGGGTACCCGTGGGTCGAGGAGGGCATGACGGCCGCTTCGCCCGACCGGGCCTACCATTTCTCGCGCGAGCGACGTCTCTTCCGCCGCCAGCCGCTCCACTTCCTGGGGACCGGGTCTAACGAGCCTTTGGGATTCGCCCTCCTCTCGGCGGCCAGCGTGCGCGAGCGGACGGTGGTGCGCCTGCTCGATCACCGGCTCGACGATGAGCGACTCCGCGCCGCCGCGATCGCCGCGGCACTCCGCCTCGCACTCCGCCACGACGCGGACTCGGTCGTGCTTCCGGCCACGCTCCGCCCTGAACTGGAGCGACATCTCCTCGCACGTCTGCTTCTCAAGCGGCAGACGCGGGGCTACCTGGGCCTCCCCGCCGATCCCGATGGCGATCTCAACGGGCGGCTGGGCGAGATCCGCCTCGACTACTGCGACGGCGACACGCCGTTCAACGCCTGACGATGGCCGCCCCGGGCAGCCTGACGAACGCGGTCAAGCGGCGTGCCTATCGCCTGCTTCCCCTCGCCACGCTCGAGCGACTCGTGCCGCGCGCGCTGATCGGATTCCACTACCACGTCGTGTCGCACCAAGCGCTCCCGCACGTCCGCCACCTCTACGGATTCAAGACACCGGAGCAGTTCGAGGGCGACCTCCGCTACCTGCAGCGGCACTACGAGCTGCTCAGCTATCCGGATCTCCTGTCCTCCAACGGGCGACCCCACGCGGGACGACAACGTGCGATCCTCACCTTCGATGACGGCTATCGGGAGTGTTTCTCCGTCGTCAGGCCCATCCTGCTGCGATTCGGGATTCCCTGCACCTTTTTCGTCACCACCGGGTTCCTCGACAATCAACGCGCCTTCCATCGGAACCTCGTCTCGCTCTGCATCGACGCTACGGAGCGAGTCACGGATAGGGAAGCGGAGTCCGTCTCGCGCGATGTCTGGCCGGACACGGACGTGGCGGTGGGCGGGCGGCGCGGGCTCGTTCGCCGGCTTCGCGGGCTCACGCGCGCAAATGTCGAGATCGATCGCGCGTGCGAGCGGCTCGGCGTCGACGTCGCGCACTTCCTTCGCGAAGAACGCCCCTACCTCACGCGCGAGCAGGTGCGCACCCTGGCGAGCGACGGCTTCACCATCGGCGCGCACACGCGGACGCACCCCGTCTTCGATAAGACCGATCCGCCAGCCCTGCTGGAATCGGAGATCGCCGGCTCCTGCCGGGAAGTGTGCGCGATCACGGGTGCGTCGCAGGTTCCGTTCGCCTTCCCCGTGCATGGGGGCGGCGTCGATCGTGACTTCCTCGCCGCGCTCCGCGCGCGTGAGCCATCCATCGGGCTCATCTTCGACACCGGCCGGCTGCGCCGTGACCGCGACTTCATCGTCCATCGGATCCCGGTAGAGCGCCCCCAACCCGCAGCGGCGTCCGGCATGTCGAACATACCCGACCATCTCCGACGTGCGTACGTCAACGAGGGGATACGAAGCGTCAGGCAGGCGATGGGTCGGGTCGTCGCCGGCCGGATCCCCCGCTCCGAATAGGAGACGTCACGCGTTCACGCGTTCAGCTGTCGATCGCGCAATGTCGTCACCTCCGGATTCCATTTCTCACGCAGCCAATGTCGGCCACTGCTTTCGAACTCGGCGTCATCCTCGTGCTGCTTCTCATCAACGGGATCTTCGCGATGTCGGAGATGGCCGTCGTGGCCGCACGAAGACGCGGACGAGCTCCGCTGGCGGGTGCTGAGTGGCGTGAACGTCATGCTCTGGAGCTGCCTCGCGCGACGGACCCTCGCGGCCCACGCGATCATCGGCATCGGGCATGCGGAGGGGTGGCTCGCGGCGGGTCAGCACCCGTCCACGAGAAGTCCCGACTGTCGCCTCAGGGCGACCGTCGGGACTTCGCTGCAAAGTCACGGTACCCGCGTCATACGGGCGTGAGGCGGTCGGATGCTCGAGTCAGCCTCCGGGACTCAGGATCGTTATCTTGCTTTCGTCGACGACAAGGAAATATTCCGCCTGCTGGTCGATGATGTTCCGTGTGTCCTGATCCAGCGATTTGCCGGGAACCTGCGGCAGGAAGGCCCGATCCCGAAGGACGGCCGACGACATGCTGATCGTCTGCCCCGGGTTGATGTCCACGGGCGCTTCGGCGGGTCCATCGATGAGGAGCACGAACATCCGCTGCCCATTCTCCTCGACCCAGAAGCCGCGGTCCGTCGGAACCTCGGTGACCCGCAACTGGCATGTCCCGAGCGTCTGCCCGACGTAGGTAGCGGGGGCCGACAGCGCCTGCGCGACGCAGAGTGGGCCGGTGGCGATCGGCTCGGGCGTGGTGGTCGGTGTCACCACCGGCGTGGTCGCCACAACCGGATCCACCTCGTCGTCTGCCAGGAACCACCAGAGCAGCAGCGCCAGTAGGACGATGGCCAGCAGCCACCAGATCCATGAGGTGCTCGATTTCCGTTCGATGTTGATCTCTGCCATCTCGCCTCTCCTGTTGAGTGGGGTACCTGCTGATGCACCTGCGCCGGGACCGTCCGGAACGATCAGGCGCCAGGCAGCGCCCGGTCGTTTAATCCACGGCACTCTGGTCGAGCCGTGCCGTGCCTCGCGTCGAAGGAACTTCCGTGCCGGAGAAGAACCCATGACGCGGAAGCGAACGCGCGGTCGCGGTGAGTCGCGGTGAACCGACCCGCGCGTTCCAGTCTCCGAGCACAATGCGTTCCGGCCCTCGCGCGAACCGGACGGGTCACCAGTCGTGCCCGGATGGCTGCGGCGGCGGAAAGACGGCCGTGAACCGAGAGCGACCACAGCGCCATTCTCGAGCCGCGTCAATCCGCCCACGCCCGACGGTGGCGCCGGAACGTACTGCCGCCCGGAGCGGGACGGGCGACGCGGCCCGCCTCGACCGGTGCATGGCTCCAGGACAGCGGGTATTGACAGCGCCACGTTACACTGTCACTATTCATTCATGCAGCCGCCCAGTGACTCTCCCGACGCCTTTGACCTCGTCGATCTCTGCGATCTCGCGGACGTCACTCCGCGGACCGTGCGCTACTACATCCAGCAGGGGCTCCTTCCCTCGCCGGTAAGCCGCGGCCCGGGCGCGCACTACGACCGGGGGCACCTCGATCGCCTGCGCGTGATCCGGCGTCTGCAGCGGGAGCATCTCCCGCTGGCCGAGATACGGCGCCGGCTCGAATCGCTCGATGACGGGGCGGTGCGGGCACTGGCCGAGTCGGAGGACCGCCCGCGCGACGATTCGCCGCTCGACTACGTGCGGAAGATCCTGGCTGGCGGCGCGGGGGGGTCGCCGGCGCCACTGTCAGTGCCTGGTGCCATCTTGCGGGCGCCGGTACCGGCGTCGGCTCCTCAGTCCGAATTGGCGGAGTTGGCCCCACCTGGACGACACGCGACGACGCGTGCGACGTGGGAACGCATCGAGCTCGCCCCCGACATCGAGCTTCACATCCGCCGCCCGCTCACGCGGGCGCAGAACAAGCTGGTGGACCGTCTCATCACGCAGGCCCACACTCTCCTGTCCGAGGAGTCCTGACCGTGCCAATCCCGCCGTCGAACCACCAGCGCCGCGAGGCGCCGCAGCTCCCCGAGCTCACCGTCCGTACCGATCGGTCGCTCGTGCGCGCCACGGCGCGCAGTACCCGCCATGCGCAGGTCACCATCACGGCGCCCAGCGCGCCGACGCGCGCCGAACGCATCCCCGCCAACCTCGCCATCGTCCTCGACCGGTCGGGGTCGATGGCCGGACGCAAGTTCGTCCTGGCGCGGCAGGCCGTGGAGCAGGCACTGGCCCAGCTCCGGCCTGACGACGCATTCGCCCTCATCGTCTACGACAACGAGATCGACGTGCTCGCCGAGTCGACCGCGGCCACGTCGACGGCGCGGCGTGAGGCACTGGCCCTCCTCGACGCCGTCCAGCCGCGTGGCTCGACGAATCTGAGCGGCGGCTGGATGCGCGGGTGCGAGCAGGTCGCGCTCACCATGCAGCGAATGGCGGAGATGGGCGCCGAGCGCGGTGGGGGCGTTCGCGCGATCAACCGGTGTCTGCTGCTCACCGACGGCCTCGCCAACGACGGGATCACCGATCGGGACGAGCTCATCGAGCACGCGAGCGCGCTGCGCGCGCGGGGCGTCCAGACCTCCACGTTCGGCGTGGGCGAGGACTTCGACGAGCGGCTTCTCGCGGGGATGGCCGACGCGGGCGGTGGGCACTTCTACTTCCTCGCCACGGCGGCGCAGATCCCCGAACTCATCGCGAGCGAGGTGGGCGAGGCGTTGGAAGTGGTGATCCCGCAGGCCGTCCTCGAGGTGCGCCTCACGCCGGGGATGACGGCCGAATCGCTGACGCGGTTCCGTGCGCGCACCGTCGCACCGGCTGCGGCCGGCGACGACCGCCATGTGCTGCGCGTCGAGCTGGGTGATCTGGTCGCCGAACAGGACGTCGCGGTGGTAGTGGCACTCACCTTCCCCCGTGGCGCGCTCGGCGAGACCGCCGAGGTCGAGTTCGGGCTACTGGGCGACGATGGGTTGCCGTGCGCACCGGCGGCGGCGCTGCGGTGGACGTACGCGTCCAACGACGCGAACGACCGCCAGCCGCGTGATGCGATGGTCGACCGGGCGGTCGCGACGCTCTACGCGGCGCGCGCGCGGTCTGAAGCCGCCGAGTACAACCGCTCCGGGGACTACAACGGCGCCCGCCACGTGCTCACCGCCACCGCGAAGCGCATTCGCGGTTACGCCGGACGCGACCCGATGCTCGTCAGGCTGGCGACCGAGCTCCGCGACGAGACCGAGCGTTTCGCCGAGGCGCCGATGTCAGCGGCGATGCTCAAGGAAGTGCACTTTTCGGCGCACCTCGCCCTGGCCTCACGCGACGAGTTCGGCAAGGCGCGCAAGCGCGAGCGCTGACGTCGCACACCGGCCGCCGCACGCTGCGGCGGCCGGTGTCCGTCGGCTCACGTCCTGGTTCAGACGAGCACCAGCCCGCAGTCGTTCGGCAGCGACTGTCCGACGTACTGACGACGGGCCCCGGTGACGCGGCGGAACGCCTCGAGCGCCATCAGCTCGCTCGGCCAGCGTCCGCCACCGCGCTCGTGGCAATGACTTTTGTGAACCGTGACGGATCCTCCAGCATGCAACAGCGCCGCGAGGAACGAGAAAAGAACGTCGGGATGCGCGAGCTGGTGCGTGCTGGACTACCAGCGGCGCGAGAGGCCGAGGCCGATGAAGTAGCCCGACGCAGCGCCGTCCACACCCTGCCCCAGCCGGGCATCGAGCTGGAATTCAGGCGACACGAGATACGTGACGCCGCCGTTCAGGTAGCCCGCATCGTCGGCCCCACGGCTCTCGGGCATGATGCGGAAGTACTCAGCGTATACACCCACCCGCTCCGCCACGGCGTAGCCGAACGACGTGCTGAACGACGGCTGGTCGAAGCGGACGTCGTCCTGGCTGGCATAGGCGTAGTTCAGATTCGACGTCCACGCCAGGCGATCGGTGAGCGTCCACCCGACGACGAGCTTCGCGTCAGGCTGCCAGGCCGGTTCCCCGTACGCCGAGCTGCCGGTGGGCACCGTCGTCGCCACGATGAGCGCGAGGTCGGGGCGGAGGAGGTCGAAATGGTCGGCGCCGGTGAGCAGGGTGAACTTCGCCCCGAGGCTCGCGTCCTCGAGTCCCGTGACGCGCACACCACTGACCGTCGTGACCGCGTAGGAATTGATGCCGACACGGAGCTCCGTGCGCGGACCGACGCCGAAGCGGCCGAGCAGTTCGCCGACGGTGTGGGAGACAGCGCCGTCGTCGTCGGCGTAGGTGTAGCCGGTCTCGACCTGCACCATGCGCGCGGGCACGGACTGGGCGCTCTCGGTGAAGTCGGGGCGATCGGTGATCAGTGGCTCACGATCGGCAAGTCCACCCGTGGCACAGGCGGCCAGCGAGAGCGAGAGCAGCGCGGCCGGAGTTGCACGCAGGGCACGGCGGGGACGATGGGGGGCCGGCGCGGCAGGACGAGTCATGAGCGGAACCATGGGTGCTGGAGCGAAGGGCGGCGCCTGGGCGGCGCGCACCACAGTGACGAGCGTAGTACGGGTGAGAGAGCGCCGTTGCCGATCTGACGCCGTCGCACGATCGCGATGAACCTATAGTATCGGCTGGATGCGGCGGGACTGTGGCATGCGGAGGGGCCGGGGGGGTGTGTTATGGTCGGGTGGGTAGGAACCCGAAGACGGATCGACGTCGCCGCGCGCGGCGGGCGGGCTCCTGCCTACCGCGTCCGCCGCCCACGAAGCATCTTTGCCCCCGAACCGGCCTCGGCGGTCCACCGAGCCCCGACTTCCCCGTGCTCCCGCGCCTGCATGAGCGATCCGAATCTCTCGTCCTTCCTCTGGTCCGTCGCTGACCTCCTGCGCGGCGACTTCAAGCAGTCGGACTACGGCAAGGTCATCCTGCCGTTCACGGTGCTTCGCCGCCTCGACTGCGTGCTGGAGCGGACGAAGACCAAGGTGCTCGCCGAGAAACCAAAGCGCGAGGCGGCGAAGCTCGACCCGGCGCCCTTTCTGCTCAAGGCGGCCGGGCAGAGCTTCTACAACACGTCGCCGCTCGACCTCAAGACCTTGATGGGGGACCAGGACCACATCGGGGAGAACCTCCGCGCCTACGTCCAGGCGTTCTCGCCGACGGTGCGCGACATCTTCGTTCGCTTCGACTTCCACACCCAGATCGACCGGCTCGACAAGGCGGGGCTACTGTATCTCGTGACGGAGAAGTTCGCCGGGATCGACCTGCACCCCAATCGCGTGAGTAACGCGCAGATGGGCGCGGTGTTCGAGGAGCTGATCCGGAAGTTCGCCGAACTTTCCAACGAGACGGCCGGCGAGCACTTCACCCCGCGTGAGGTGATCCGCCTGATGGTCGACCTGATCTTCATCGAGGACGACGAGGCGCTCCGCGAGCCGGGCGTGGTACGGACCATCTACGACCCGACCGCTGGCACGGGCGGCATGCTCAGCGTGGCTGGGGAGCATCTGGCCGACCACAACCCGGATGCGCGACTCGTCATGTACGGGCAGGAGCTCAACGACGAGTCGTACGCCATCTGCAAGGCGGACATGCTCATCAAGGGGCAGGACGTCTCCAACATCATCCCCGGGAACACGCTCTCCAACGACGGGCTGCCGGGAAAGAAGTTCGACTACATGCTGTCCAATCCACCGTTCGGCGTGGAATGGAAGAAGATCGAGAAGGAAGTTCGGCGTGAGGCGACGCAACTGGGCCACGCCGGCCGCTTCGGCCCCGGGCTCCCGCGCGTGAGCGACGGTTCCCTGCTCTTCCTGCTCCACCTCGTCTCGAAGATGCGGCCCGCAGTGGACGGCGGCAGCCGGTTCGGGATCGTGCTCAACGGCTCGCCTCTCTTTACTGGCGGCGCGGGGTCGGGCGAGAGCGAGATCCGCCGCTACGTGCTGGAGAACGACCTGGTGGAGGCGATCATCGCCCTCCCCACGGACATGTTCTACAACACGGGGATCAGCACCTACGTCTGGATCGTAAGCAACCGCAAGCCGCGCGCACGAAAGGGGAAGCTCCAGCTCATCGACGCGGGCGGCTTCTGGCAGAAGATGCGCAAGAGCCTCGGCAGCAAGCGCAAGGAGCTGAGCGACGAACACATCGCCGAGATCACGCGGATATTCGGCAACTTCAAGGCGGTGACGCGAAAAGGGGTGCCGATCAGCCGGATCTTCCGGAACGAGGAGTTCGGCTACCGCACGATCACCGTCGAGCGGCCGGAGCGCGACGCGAAGGGGAAGGTCGTGCTCGGGACAAAGGGTAAGGGCAAGGGGAAGCCGTCGCCCGACTCGTCGCTACGTGATACGGAGAATGTGCCGCTGGCGGAGGATGTTCAGGAGTACTTCGCGCGTGAGGTGCTGCCGCACGCTGCCGACGCGTGGATCGACCATGAGAAGACGAAAGTCGGGTACGAGATTCCGTTCAACCGGCACTTCTATGTGTTCACGCCGCCGCGGCCGTTGGCGGAGATCGACGCGGAGCTGAAGGGGGTGACGGACCGGATTCTGACGATGATCGCGGGGCTGACATCATGAGCGCGGACGACCGTCTCGCTCCCGCGTCCGGAATCGTTCTCTATCGGACCGAGGATGGGCAGACCCGATTGGAATGTCGATTCGAGGACGACACCATCTGGCTCACGCAGGCCATGATGGCCGAGCTGTTCCAGACGACGGTTGCCAACATCAACATTCATCTCCGATCGATCTACGCCGGAGGGGAGTTGGAGGAGGATCGAACTGTTAAGTCGTACTTAATGGTTCGATTGGAAGGCGCGCGGAAGGCGGCGAACGACTCCGAGCGGGTCTCGGCGCAACGTCGGGCGGAGCGTGAGGCGATCGGCGAGGCGGAGGCGATTCGACATCTCGAAGCGGTCGCGAAGGCCGTTCCGAATCGGGCGCGGCTCGATAAGCCTGAGGAGGAGTAGGGTGACGTTTCCGAGGTACCCGGAGTACAAGGAGAGTGGGGTGAGTTGGCTGGCTCATGTGCCGACCAATTGGGCACTCATGCGCATTCGGTTCATCGCTGACATGAATCCGTCGAAAACCGAGATCAGCGGCCTTCCTCGGGATACTCGTGTCTCATTCCTGCCGATGGAAGCAATCGGGGAAGACGGTACGTTGCGCCTGGAGCACGACCGAGCGCTCGTCGAAGTCGAGACTGGCTACACGTATTTCCGCGATGGGGACGTTACGCTTGCGAAGATCACCCCTTGCTTTGAGAACGGCAAAGGCGCTGTGATGCGAGGTCTGCTCAATGGAATCGGCTTTGGCACGACAGAGTTAATCGTCGCGAGGCCGAAGCAGGGAGTCATCAGCTCAGAGTACCTCAACTATCTGTTCACGTCTTCGGTGTTTCGCGACGTTGGTGAATCGCACATGTATGGTGCTAGCGGTCAGAAACGCGTGCCTGACGCATTCGTTCGGGACTACGTATGCGCGCTGCCCTCGACCGTCGAACAAGAATGGATTGCTAGGTTCCTCGATCGCGAGACTGCGAAGATCGACGCGCTGGTGGCGGAGCAGCGGCGGCTGATGGAGTTGCTGAAGGAGAAGCGGCAGGCGGTCATTTCGCATGCGGTAACCAAGGGCATGAATCCTGACGCGCGTATGAAGGCGTCGGGGGTTGAGTGGCTTGGGGAGGTGCCGGAGCATTGGAACGTCACCCCTATAAAGCGAGTTGCAAAGCTGGAATCGGGACACACCCCGAGTCGCTCGCGACCGGACTACTGGGACAATTGTACCGTTCCATGGGTCACCCTCGCGGACGTCTGGCAGATCCGGGAAGCGAAGGCCGACTACATATTCGAAACAAAGGAGAAGGTTAGCGAGCTCGGACTGGCTGAGTCGTCGGCTCGGCTGCT
>JBBQHX010000083.1:0-13394 GCA_038324385.1 Gemmatimonadales bacterium
CCAAGCGATCCTCGCGGTCCCACCACATCCTAAGCGACCTTCGACATGCGCCAGACCAGCCGCCCCGATCCCGTCGAGTTCGACGACCTGACCGTTCGCCCCACCGGACGCGCCGTGAAGGCGCGTCGGCTGCGACAGTCCGGGCGCGCGTCCGCGAAGCGATCGGTGCTCGATACGCTGCGCCAGTTGCCGGCCTACCTGCGCCTGCTCACCGGGCTGGCCACCGACGGCCGCGTGGCGCGACTGGACAAGCTCCTCGTCCTCGGCGCGATCGCCTACGTCGTCGCGCCGATCGACCTGATCCCCGACTTCATTCCCTTCCTGGGACAGGTGGACGACGTCTTCGTTCTGATGACGTCGCTGCAGCGTCTGATCAGCCGCGCCGGCCGCGACGTGCTGATGGATCACTGGACGGGCGATCCGGCGGAGCTCTCGGACCTCAACCTCGGCCGGACGGTCGCCGCCGCGGCGGTGTTCATGCCTCCGTCGATCCGGAAGCGGCTTCGCGGGCGGTCGTAGGGCGCGCCCGGGCGGGCACCGTGCGCCGTGCCCACTGGCCACGGTACGACGGTGAGGCTACCTTTTGCCATGGCGACCATCTCCAGTCCGTCCGACCTCCGGCCCGCACGTCCTGACGACCAGGACGGCGGGCCGTCGCGCAACCACACCGGTTCCGCCCGCATGAGCCGCGTCCGCGAGCAGCACGCGCTGACCTTCGACGACGTGCTGCTCTCCCCGCGGCACTCCACCGTGCACCCCAAGGACGTTGGCACGTCGTCCCGGTTCACGCGCGGCATCACACTGAACATCCCTCTCGTGGCGGCGGCGATGGATACCGTCACCGAGAGCGAGATGGCAATCGCGATGGCCCGCGCCGGCGGCATCGGCGTGATCCACAAGAACATGTCGGTGGATCGTCAGGCGGCCGAGGTCGATCGCGTGAAGCGCTCGGAGAGCGGAATGATCATGAACCCGATCACGCTCGCGCCTGACGCGTCGCTGCGTGAGGCGGTCTCACTGATGCAGCGGTTCAAGATCAGCGGCGTCCCGGTGGTCGACACCGACGGCTTGCTGGTCGGCATCATCACGAATCGCGATCTGCAGTTCGAGCGCGACGTCGACCGCCCGCTCCGCGACGCGATGACCAGCGAGGGGCTCATCACCGCCGCCGCAGGGACCACGCTCGACGAGGCCGAGGCGATCCTCGGCCGCCACCGGATCGAGAAGCTCCCGGTGGTCGACGACGCCGGGCGTCTCAAGGGGCTGATCACCGTCAAGGACATCCACAAGCGGCGGCAGTTCCCACAGGCGAACAAGGATCGTCACGGCCGCCTGCGGGTGGCGGGCGCGATCGGCGCCGGTGGCGATTACCTGACGCGCGCGCGCGCCCTTGTCGACGCCGGGATCGACGTCATCATCATCGACACGGCGCACGGCCACAGTGAGGGCGTGCTGGCCGCAACGGCGACGGTGCGTGAGGCATTCCCGGAGATTCAGCTCGTCGCCGGCAACATCGCGACGCGCGACGGGGCAGCGGCGCTGGTCGAGCGCGGCGTCGACGCGGTCAAGGTCGGGGTGGGGCCGGGGTCGATCTGCACGACGCGTGTGGTGACGGGCGTCGGCGTGCCGCAACTCACGGCCATTCTCGACGCGGTCGAGGGTGCGGGCGACGTGCCGGTGATCGCCGACGGCGGCGTGAAGTATTCGGGCGACATCGTCAAGGCGCTGGCCGCCGGCGCGTCGAGCGTGATGATGGGGTCGATGCTCGCCGGCACCGAGGAGAGCCCGGGCGAGTCGCTGCTCATGGAGGGCCGCCGCTTCAAGATGATCCGCGGCATGGGCAGCCTGAGCGCGATGCAGGACGGCAGCGCCGACCGCTATTTCCAGGAAGGCGAGATGTCGGCCAAGAAGCTCGTGCCCGAAGGCATCGAGGGGCGCGTGCCGTACAAGGGCCCCGTCAGCGACGTGATCTTCCAGATGGTCGGCGGACTGCGCAGCGGCATGGGGTATGTCGGCTGCAGCTCGATCGAGGAGCTGCGCACGGCGACGGAGTTCGTCCGCATCACGCCGGCGGGGCTGCGTGAGTCGCACCCGCACGACGTAACGATCACGCGCGAGGCGCCCAACTACTCGGCGTGACCCCCTGCGCGCCGTTGCCTAACTGAGGGTAGCGGCGCGAGATTCGTTCGGCACTCTGGCCCGGCGCGACTGGATATCCCGGCAGCCGCACGCTATCGTCTGTCGGCTGTCCCCGTCACCTCATTGCCATGTCTGCCGACTCGCTCCTCGCCGTCCCTCCCGCGCGCCGCACGGCGATCATGACGCTCGCCGCCGCACTGCGGCCCGGGTTTCGGATCGCCCTTTCGACGCACATCAATTCCGATGGGGATGGATGCGGCTCCGAGGCGGCGCTCGCGCGGCTGCTGCAGCAGATGGGCATGACGGTGTTCATCGTCAATCCGACGCCGTGGCCCTCGATGTTCGAGTTCCTGCTCGGCGACGACGTGCGAGACCGTAGCAGCGAAGGGGAGCGGGCCCTCGCCGATGCCGACGCGCTGATCGTACTCGACATCAGCGACGTGCGGCGCCTCGGCCATCTCACCGAAGCCGTGCGGCGCCTGACGATCCCGCGGCTCGTGATCGACCACCATGTGCCGGCCGACGAGCCGCCGGGCGAGTTCGTGCTCGCCGACACCAGCGCCTGCGCCACGGCCGAACTGGTCTTCGACGTCGCCGAGACGCTCGGCCTGACGATCACCGCGCCGATCGCGACGGCGCTCTACGCGGCCATTCTGACCGATACCGGCGGCTTCCGGTTCAGCAACACGACGCCGCGCGCCCACGCCATCGCCGCACGGCTGCTGCACGCGGGCGTCGACCCGGAATCGATGTACCGGCGGATCTATGCGTCGGTCACCGTGGGTCGGCTGCACCTACTGCGAGAGGCGTTGCAGACGCTCGAAGTGGACGCCGAGCGGGGGTTGGCCTGGCTCTCCGTCCCGGCGGGGGCGCTGGAGCGGTACGACCTCAAGTCCGAGGACCTCGACGGACTGGTCGAGCACCCGCGTTCGATCGCCGGGACGCGGCTGGCGCTTTTTTTCCGCGACCTCGGCCATGGGAAGGTGAAGGTGTCCTTCCGCTCGACCGGGTCGGTCGACGTGAACGTACTGGCGCGCGAGTTCGCCGGCGGCGGCCACGCCAAGGCTGCTGGCGCCCTTATCACGGGGTCGCTGGCCGACGTCCAGCGGCAGGTGCTTGCCACCTCGCGCGCGTACGTCGCCTCGCTCGACGCGGCCCCCGCGGAGCCCATCAGCGCGTAGTCCACTCGGGTCCGGGGGCCGGACGGCCGGCCCAGCCCGTCGGCAACCCTGGTCGCGCCAGCGGTGTCCAACCCGGCATTCGGTCACCCCTGACACTCCCGGCGCGATCGTGCCGTAGAGTCGTCCAGGCGGCGGCCGAGCGGTCACGCGTCAGGCCGATGTAATGGAATCTTAAGTTGGCGGGGGTCGCACCCTCGGCGCATATTGGCGATTCGTCGCCGGCACTGCCCCTGTCCCACCATCGTGAGGCACGATGCGCGTTCCCAGACGTCTGCTTGGTGTGGTGGTTGGAATTGTCGCGGTGGTCGTGCTTGCGGCCGCGACGTACGCGCGGATCCGTGATCGCGAGGCGGCCGACAGCGATGGGGCGCGTCAGGTGGCCGCCGGCGACTCGGCCAGCACGCTCCAGCCGGGCATGGAGATCCCCGTCGAGGGGGAGCCGGTGGTGCAGGGGACGATGCTCCTCTCGGTGACGGCCTCGGGGCAGGCGGTGGCCAGCCGCCAGACGCGGCTCCTCGCCCAGGTCGAGGGGCGGGTGCGCGAGCTGCCGGTGCGGGAGAACGGCTCGGTGTCGCCGGGCCAGCTCGTGCTCGCGATCGACACGGACGACTACCGCATTCAGCTCGAACAGGCCAGGCTCACGCTCCAGCAGCGGGAGGCCACGTTCCGCGAGACGACGCTGTTCGACGATCGGATCACCGATTCCACGTTGCGCGCCGACCGCGCGCGGGCCGCTCGGATCAAGAGCGGCGTCGATGGCGCGCGGCTGGACGTCGAGCGGGCCGAGTTGAACCTCCGCCGGGCGCGACTCACCGCGCCGTTCGCCGGGCTGATCGCCGATCTCAAGGTCGTACCTGGTCAGCTCGTGCGGCAGGGCGACGAGATCGCGTCGCTCGTCGACGTCGATCCGATCCATGTCGAAGTGCGAGTGCTCGAAGGGGATGTCGGCGCGCTGCGCACGGGTGGGTTTGGCCGGGTGACCTTCGCCGCCTATCCGGAGGAGGAGTTCCGGGGCGTCGTCGAGTCGGTGAATCCGGTGGTCGACGAGGCGACACGCACGGCGCGCGTACTGCTGCGCGTCCCCAATCCGGGGCGCCGGATCCTTCCCGGGATGTACGCGCAGGTGTCGCTCGACGCCCGGTCGTACGAGGATCGCGTGATGGTACCGCGGTCGGCCGTGCTGGAACGCGACCGCGATCGCCGCAAGCTCGTCTTCGTCCTCGAGAACGGCACCGCGAAGTGGAACTACGTCTCGACGGGGCTGGAGAACGACACCCACATCGAGATCGTGCCGAACGAGGAGAACGATCCGATCGTTGCCGGACAGATCGTGCTCACGAAGGGCCACTACACGCTCATTCACGGCGCCCCCGTCCGACTCGTGGAGAACGCGCGAGTCGAGGGTGGACGGCCACGCTGATTCACCGCCCGGGAGCCGTCATGTTCAGCCTGTTCGCGCCGCGTGCGCGGCGCCGTGTTGGCGCGCTCACCGCGTCGCCGTTCACGGCGTCGCCGTTCGTCGCCCTGCTGCTCGCTGCACTGGTGCTGGCGCCGACGGCGGTTGCCGGGCAACAACCGGTTCCGCCCGTGGCGCTGCCGGAGCGGGTGAGTCTCGCCGAGGCGCTCACGATCGCCGAACGACAGAATCCCGGCTTTCGCCAGGTGCTCAACGACGAGGAGCTGGAGGATGCCCGCGTCAGGCGGCAGCGGGCCGAGTATCTGCCGAGCCTGTCGGCATCGGTGTCGTCGAACGCGGGTGGGAGCCGCGTCTACACCGGCACGGACAACTTCGGCAATCCCGTTCGCCTCGACAACCCGCTGTCGTTCCAGAACAGCGGCAGCACGCAGTCGATCGGCGCCTCGATGAATCTGTTCGACTTCGGCCGGCGTGAGGCAAACCTCGGCCAGGCGCGGGCGAACCGTCGGGCGACGCTGGCCACGATCGAGCAGCGCCGCCTGCAGTTGCGCACGGAGGTCACCCGCAACTACTACCAGGCGCTGCGCACCGAAGCGGCCATCGCGATCGCCGAGCGGCAGTTGGCCGCGGCCCGCGACCAGCTCACGCTGACCGACCGCAAGTTCCGCGTCGCCACCGCCACGCGCGAGGACGTTCTTGGCGCCCGGCAGCAGGTCGCCACGTCGGAGGGAAGTCTCGTGCAGGCGCGCGGAGAGGCGCGAAAGGCGCGCCTGCTGCTGGCCGAGCAGATCGGCGTCGAGGTCACCGACGATTTTGCGCTCGCCGACACCATCCCTGACTTCGCCGCCGTCCGCATCGGCGTCGACTCGCTGGTCGGCCTCGCCCTCCGCGTGAACCCGGAGATCCTCGCCGCCGACGCCCGCGTCGCCTCAGCCGATCGTGGCGTGCGTGTGGCGCGCACCGGTTACCTCCCGGCGATCAACCTCGGCGCCAGCTTCGGACGCAGTATGAACTCACGCGGCCGGGACGCCTTCCTCCGCGTCGATCCGGTGGATCAGAACTACGGGATGAGCCTCTCCTTCAACGTCCCGCTATTCGACCGACTCCAAACGGCGACCACGAGCGCCCAGGCGCGCATCCAGCGTGACGATCAGCGTCAGGCCTACCGCGCGCAGCGGCTCAGCGTCGAACGGCAGGTCCGCTCGCTCGCCATCGATCTCGAGAACGCACAGGAACGGCTGCTTCGGACGCGTGAGGCAGTCGCCTTCGGCCGCGAGCGGCTCGAGCTCGCCGAACAGAGCTTCCAGTCGGGCATCCTGAACTTCGATCAGTACCAACTCGTCCTCGACCGCCTCGTCAGCGCCGAACGCGACGAGCTGGATGCCCGGGTCACGCTGGCCACCGCGGTGGTGAATCTGGAGCAGGTGGTTGGGACGACGATCCTGACGCCGTGATTTGCAGACGACAGAAGACAGAAGACAGAAGACAGAAGACAGGAGACAGGAGACAGGAGACAGAAGCGCGAGGGGTTGTCATGGTGCAGCAGCGCCGTTAGGCGCGGGGGGCAGTTGTCATGGTGCGGCAGCGACGTTCGGCGTGAGGGGCAGCTGTCATCCCGCAGGAGCGCCGACAGGCGCGAGTGGCGGGACGGGCTCGCCCTCGCCCTCGCCCATAGCGGGCCAATGGGTAGTGAAAGCCTATCCCGACAGTCGGTCGCTCCGTTCCCTCCTGCGGGATGACAGCGCTGTTCCTTCTGTCTTCTGTCTTCTGTCTTCTAGCTCCTGCACGTTCATCCCCCTCGCCCGCGCACCATGAGCCTTTCTCGCCGATCTCTGCAGCGTCCGGTCGCGGTGGCGATGTTCTTCATTGCTGTTGCGCTTCTCGGGGTGCTCTCGGCGTCGCGATTGCCGATCGATCTGCTGCCGGACATCGCCTACCCGAAGCTCGTCGTGTATACCGAGTATCCGGGGGTGGGGCCGACGGAGGTGGAGCGGTTCATCACCGAGCCGATCGAGCAGGTGGTGGCGCGGGTGCCGGGGCGGGAGCGGACCGAGAGCGTCTCGCGCGAGGGGATTTCCCTCGTGACGCTTCGGTTCGCGTGGGGCACCGACATGGACTTCGCCACGCTCAACGTGCGCGAACAGCTCGACAACCTCAGTGGGTCGCTCCCGACCCTGCCGCAGCGACCTGTCGTGCTGCGCACTGATCCGACCGCCGATCCGATCATGGCGATCACGGTCACCGGGCGCGACAATCTCTGGTCGCTCAAGGAGATCGCCGAGTCGGTGATCCGCCGCCGGTTCGAGCAGATCGATGGCGTCGCGCAGGCGGCGGTGGTGGGTGGGCTCGAGCGCGAGATCCACGTCGACGTCGATCCCCGGCTGATGCGCAGCTACGGCGTCTCGATGGAAGACGTGGCGGGCGCGTTGGCCGCGGCCAATCGGAGCACGCCGGGCGGCACGATTCGGCGCGGGTCGTTCCGCTACACGATCCGCACCCTCGGCGAATTCTCCTCTGTCGATCAGATCGCCGATGTCGTGATCCCGCGTGCGGCGGCCGCGGGGGGCGGGCAGGGAAGCGTGGCCGGCGCGGGCGGGAGCGGCGCGGCCGTTCCGGCGTCGGGACGGGCGATCCGGCTGCGGGACGTGGCCGAGGTCGATGACGGGTACCGCGACCGGGAGTCGATCACCCGATTCGATGGCCAGGAGGCGATTGGACTCCTCCTGTTCAAGGAGTCGGGGGCGAACACCGTGCGCGTCGCCGAACGCGTCGACGAGGTGTTGGCGCAGCTGCGCGAGCAGTACCCCGAGCTGACGCTTGCGGTGGCGACGAGCCAGTCGGAGTTCATCTCAGGCGCGATCGACAACCTGCTTTCGCAGGTGATCGTTGGCGGGCTGCTTGCCTTTCTCGTCCTCTTTCTCTTTCTGCGCGATCCGCGCGTTCCGGTCGCGATTGCCCTGGCGATCCCGATCTCGCTGATCGCGACGTTGGCGCTGTTCGACCTCACGGGTGTCTCGATCAACATCATGACGCTCGGCGGGCTCGCCCTCGGCGTTGGCATGCTGACTGACAACTCCATCGTCGTCGTCGAGAACATCTTCCGCCATCGCGAGCTCGGGCTCTCGCCCGAGGAGGCGGCGGCGGTGGGCGCCGAGGAGGTGCAGCGCGCGATTCTCGCCTCGACCCTCACGACGATCGCGGTGTTCGGGCCGATCATCTACGTCGAGGGAGTGGCCGGCCAACTGTTCAGCAGCCTCTCCTTCGCAGTCGCCTTCTCACTTGGCGCGAGCATCCTCGTCGCGCTGACGGTGCTGCCGACGCTGGCCGCTCGCTGGACAGCGCGCGCCGCCAGCGGCGCGCCGTCGCGCCTGACGCGGATCGGCGCACCGCTGGCGCGCCTGGCACGTCCGGGACTCGACGCCTTCGAGCGCGCATTCCGAGACTTCGCCGCGCGGTACGAGGCGGCGCTCGACTGGGCGCTGGATCATCGCGGGCTCGTGGTGGCCGGGGCGGTGGGGCTCCTCCTGCTGGCGATTCCACCGGCGCTGACGATGCCCCGAAGCGTCCTCCCGCAGGTCGATCAGGGCGAGTTCCGGATCGAACTCGATCTGCAGCGCGGCACGCCGATCGAGGAGACGTCGCGTGTCGCGGCGCGGCTGGAGCAGTTGCTGGCCACCGATCCCGACGTCGCCGCCATGTTCACGCTGGTGGGTCGCCAGGCGGCGATCGCCGGCGTCGACGACGCGAGCGGGCTCCACACGGCGCGCGTCACGGTCCGCTTGCGCGACGGGGCGAGCACGGATGCGGTGGTGGCCCGGTTGCGCTCTGGACTCGACCCGTCGCTCGCGGGCCGTCTCGCGATCGTCACCAACGACGCGACAGCGATCGGGAAGCTGATCGGCGGCGGGGAGGCCGATCTCTCGGTGCGCTTGCGGGGCGAGGATCGTGAGGCGGCGATCGCCTTCGGCCAGCAGATCGAGGGCGTGCTGCAGGGCACGCCCGAGATCACGAACGTTCGCCTCGGCACGATGCTCGGCCATCCGGAAGTGCGCCTCGCGATCGACCGTGACCGCGCCGCGTCGTTTGGCATCACGACGACCGAAGTCGCCAACGCGATCGATCGCAACATGCGCGGCGCGACCGCGACCGATTTCGTCGACTTCGACCGGAAGATCCCGATCGTCGTGCGGCTGCCCGAGGCGCAGCGCACGTCGCTCTCGACGCTCGACGACGTCACGCTCAAGGGAATTCCACTGCGGCAACTGGTCGACGTCAGCGAGGCGATGGGACCGACGGAGGTGCGACGCGTCGACCAGAGTCCGGTGATCGCTGTCTATGCCGACGTTGTGAGTGGCGACGTGCAGGAGGCGGTCGGCGCGATTCGCGAGCGGGTCGATGGCCTCACGCCGCCGCGGGGGATCGACGTGCAGATTGGGGGCGAGAACGAGGAGATGGCTCGGAGCTTCGCCGCGCTCGCCTTCGCGATGGGGCTCGCGCTGCTCCTCGTCTACATGATCCTCGCCGCCGAATTCGAGTCGTTGATCCACCCGTTCACCATCCTGCTCAGCGTTCCGCTGGGCGCGCTGGGCGCGATTTTCTTTCTCTGGATCACGGGGGCCGGGCTCAACGTGGTGAGCCTCATCGGCATCGTCGTGCTGGTCGGCATCGTCGACAACGACGCCGTGGTGAAGATCGACTTCATCAATCAACGACGAGTGGCCGGCCGCGACGTTCGCGACGCGATCCGCGATGCCGGCCACGCGCGGCTGCGACCGATCCTCATCACCTCGATCACCACGATGCTCGGGGTGCTCCCGATGGCGCTCGGCTTCGGTTCGGGCGCGGAGCTGCAGCAGCCATTGGCCATCGCCGTCGCGGGTGGGTTGCTGACGGCGACGCCGTTGACGCTGATCGTGATTCCGGTGGTCTACAGCCTGATCGAGGAGTTGCGCATTCGACTGCGCGGCGGCGAACCCGCGCCCACGCATGGCGCGCTACCAGTGGGGGTGACCGGTGATTGATCGAGGCTGGAGTGGCAGGGGGGCGGTGATCGCACTGACGACGATCGCGATTGCCGTGAGCGCCTGTGGCGGTGACGCCGACACTCCCGAGGTGCGCGACGTCGTCGTCCGCGACAGCGCCGGCATCACGATCGTCGAGAATGGTGCTGCGCCGACGCGTCCGGGGATCGTGCTGGATACGGTGGCGGAGGTCGACATCGGTGAGCGCGACGACGACGATCCCGATTACCAGCTGTTCAGGGTCACTCACGCCGTCCGTCGCACCGATGGTGCGATCGTCGTGGCAAACAGTGGGTCGAGCGAGATCAGGGTTTATGACGCCGCGGGCGCGTTCCTGCAGCGCATCGGTCGTGACGGTGCGGGGCCGGGCGAGTTCGAGCAACTCGATTGGCTAGCACTGGCCAAAGGCGACACGATCCTAGCCTTCGACAGGTCCGGGCGTCGGCTCTCTCGATTCACGCCAACCGGCGAATACGCGGGTGCGCTGGTGCTCGGGGGAGCGAGCGCGACCTCGTCCATCACGCCGCTCGGATTGCTCGGCGATGGCCGGATGGTCGCCGATGGCGGGAGTCGATCGGGTGGCCGGAACACGATGGGCCTCTCCCGCGATACCCTGCAGATCGTGCTGATCGGCGCCGATGGCGTCGTTCAGGACACTGTCGCCGGCGTGCTTGGACGGGAGACTTCCGTTCAGAGCAGCGGAAGCGGTGACAATGGGGCAACGCTCATCATGCCGTCGCCCTACGGACGCACGACGACCTTCGGCGTTCATGGCGACGCGATCGCGATTGGAACTGCCGACAGCTACGAAGTTCGCCTCCTGGACACGACCGGCGGAGTGCGCCGCATCGTTCGGCGCCGTGTCGATCCCATGCCCGTGACGGAGGATGACGGGGCCGCACTGCGCGAGCAGCGGATCAGCACGGACATGCCAGCGCCGATCCGCGAGATGTTGGAGCGGCGGCTGGCGGCGTCCGCGATGCCGCCATCGATGCCTCCGTACTCGACGATCCTGCTCGATCGAGTCGAGCGCCTTTGGGTCCGCGAGGCGACGCATGCGCGTGAGGCCGCTCGGTGGGCCGTTTACGGTCGCGACGGCGGCCTGATCGGCGAGTTGACACTTCCCGCAAGGTTCCGCGTGACGGACGCCGGTGAGGACTTCATCCTCGGTATCCTCCGTGACGATGAGGATCTGGAGCGTGTGCAGCTATATCGCGTGCGAACGGCCAATGGCGTGACCGCTTCCGTCGCGATAGGAGTCGTCCGATGACACGACGCGTAGGCGAGAGCTCACGGGGGTTGGACGGCGCGCGACGAGTATCGGTCGCGGCCATGCTTGTGCTGAGCCTGGCGGTCGCGGCTGCGTGCGGCGGTGACGCCGATGCGCCCGAGGTGCGCGACGTCGTGGTCCGCGACAGCGCCGGCATCACGATCGTCGAGAACGGCGCGGCGCCGACGCGCCCGGCGTTCGTGCTCGACAGTGCCCCGATGGTCGACATCGGCGAGGGATTGGACGACGACCCCGACTATCAGCTCTTTCAGGTGACGGCGGCCGTCAGGCGCGGCGATGGATCGGTGGTGGTGGCGAATCGCGGGTCGGGCGAACTCCGCATCTATGACGCCGAGGGCACGTTCGTGCGTCGGATCGGCCGGAAGGGACAGGGGCCGGGCGAGTTCGAGCAACTGCACTGGGTCGGGCTGGTCGACGGCGACACGATTCTCACCTATGACTTCTCGGGTCGCCGCCTCTCGCGCTTCACGCCCGCGGGGGAATACGTCGGGTCGCTCGTGCTCGGCGGCGCGAACACCGCGTCGTTCGTCACGCCGCTCGGTATGCTCGACGACGGGAGAATCGTCGCGAATGGCGGCGGCAACGTCTTCACCGGGGAGAGCATGAGCGGCATCTCACGCGATACGATGACGATCGTCATCGCCGGAGTGGATGGCGCCGTGCAGGATACACTCACGCGCGTGATCGGCGGTGAGCGTTCGGTGAAGACCGGCGGCAGCGGCGGCAACCGGTCGGTCATGGTGACGTCGCTCCCCTACGGGCGGGCGACCACGTTCGGCGTACGCGGCGACGCAATCGCCGTCGCCACGGCGGACAGCTACGAGATCCGTCTGATGGACCCGTCCGGCGCCACACGCCGCATCGTCCGCCGGCGCGTCGAGCCCATGCCGGTCACCGACGACGACATGGCGGTGCTGCGCGAGCAGCAGTTCAGCGGAGACATGCCCGCGGAGATCCGAAAGATGATGGAGCAGCAGCTCGCCGAGGCGCCACGGCCCGAGATGATGCCGCCCTATTCCACGATCTTTCTCGACAGGGCCGAACGACTCTGGGTTCGCGAGGCGACGCACGCGCGTGAGGCAGCGCGATGGGCCGTGTATGACCGTGAGGGGGCGCTGATCGCCGAGTTGCGCTTGCCGTCACGGTTCCGCGTCACCGATGCGGGTGAGGATTACGTGCTCGGGATTCTGCGCGACGAGGACGATCTCGAGCGGGTGCAGATGTATCGCGTGCGTGCGGCGGCAGGAGTGACCGCATCGACGACAGTTGGAACTGGCCGCTGATGCGATTCTTCTTCGGTGACACAGGCAGGACAGGCTGTGCGCGCGATATAGTGGGCACGGCGGTGCTCGCGATCGTCATGGCGATTACCGCAGCATGCGGGGGCGACGGAGAGCCAGTCGACGCTCGTGATGTGACCATGCGCGACAGCGCCGGCATCACGATCATCGAAAACGGCGCGGCACCAACGCGTCCCGTCTTCGTGATTGACAGTACCGCGGCAATCGATATCGGCGATCGCGGGGACGATGATCCCGATTATCAGCTCTACTCCGTTCGAGGTGCGGTGCTTCGAAGCGATGGCACGATCGTCGTCGGGAATGCTGGATCGGGTGAGCTACGCCTGTACGACGCGCGCGGACATTTCGTGCACCGCGTGGGTGGCAAGGGGAAGGGACCGGGCGAGCTCGAAGACCTTGCCTGGGTGGCGCTGGCGCCAGGCGACACGATTCTCACGTATGACCATGAGGGACGCCGACTGTCGCGGTTCACCTCCGACGGCCTCTACGTGCGCTCTTTCGCCCTGGGTGGGCCGAGTTCGGGTGTGTTCGCCAACCCGGTGGGGCTGCTCGATGATGGACGGATAGCCGCGAGCGGAAGCACTGTGTTCATGGCCGGTGAGCGTCAGAGTGGAATGTCCCGCGACAGCGTTCCGATCATGATCGTGGGGTCTGACGGGCTCATTCAGGACACGATTCGCTCTGTAGTCGGCACCGAGCGCTTGGTGCGGACTACAGAAAGGGGCATGACCGTATCGACGCCTCCGTGCGGTCGGGTGACAAGTTTTGCCGCACGCGGCGACGCGATCGCGTACGGGACTGGCGATAGCTACGAGCTGTCGATCCTGAATCCGAGCGGGGTGGTGCGTCGCATCGTGCGCCGGCGGGCCGCTCCCGTCGCTGTCACCAGCGCCGACCTGGAATCGCTGCTGATCGAGCAAATGGGCGGTAGCATCCCCGCCGAAACTCGTGCGCAGTTCCAGCGACAGCTCGCCGAGACCGAGCGCCCCGAGGCGATGCCTCCCTACTCCGCGATCTTCATCGATCGTGCCGGTCGACTCTGGG